>SUWE01000038.1 GCA_015061615.1 Lentisphaerota bacterium | reverse complement strand
TTTTTGCATAAAGTTCAGGATAATTTTCTTTTATGATTTTGTAAAGGTAAGCTTGCGAAGCACCGAAAATATATTCAGGGTATTTCTCAAGCAGTGCTATCTGACTTGAAAATGTCCGTGCCGCTTTGCCGACTGCAACAGAAACAGGCCACAGCCAACCAATATCAAGATGTCCGTGCCCTGTTGCCCAAACTTCAGGAAGAGAAGAACTTGCGGTCGCTGAAAATGCTTTTTCTTTCAGCATTTGCCGCACCATGGCAGCGTTGCTGGGGTCATAATTAAATATATCAAGGGCTTCGTTGAGTATCTGCAGCATCCTTCTGCTGCGGAAATCTGAAAGATCATAACTGTTCATTATGCCTGCAAGCAGACGCATATCCAGCAGCATTCCCCACATGTCTCTGTCAAAAATACACAAACGCATGTGTTTCAACAACCGCGTTCCGCATCCAGATGAAGGAGCTGTTTCAGAAAGATTTTCGGGATCGGGCAGGGGGCACCCATAGAGACTGTAAGCGGCTCCCTGCATCCAGAAATCCGCCCTTTCACCAGCATTGAAACGCTGCGGAATGACGAAACGTTCTTTGCAATACAATTGATCAAAAATAGAAAATCCTGTCAGACCGTAAATCGGAACACCATCATTATTGAACAGAAGCATTTCACTGCCTGTGTGAATACGCAGACATAACTCTTTTCCCGCAAAATTTTCAGGAATTTCTGCTGTGAAATGAAACCAGGCGTTTGCCCAGTCATATCCCCACAATTCTTTTTCGTACACCCTGTGATACTTAAGATCTAACCTGTCGGCAAAAGATACAGGGGTGTCCGTGACAGCGATTTCTACTGTCAGAGGAATGTATTCCCGATATATCAGATCATCTCTGACTGCCGAGAGGAAATTGTTTATTCTCGCCTGATGTTTCTTCAAAATCTTTTTATGCATTTGTCATACCTGAATGCCGTGCAAACGTTTGCGCACTTTTTGTCTACAATTCTATATAGCATCTGGTAAATGAAAATGCAAACTGATTTTTGAAAAAAAATAAAAAAATGCCATTGAAGGCATTTTTTAAGCTATGATGAGAGAGTATCGTTTCAGCAGCAGCAGCCGCGCAGGGTTATTTCCCATTTATCCACGACATCATCACCCTTGACCACCCACAGTTCATCAAAAAGGTTCACCGTCGGGTCACAGTGTGAAACGATCAATTCTATTCTGTCGCCCGGTTTATGGCATATCGTTTCCGGGTAGGTCAATCTGCCGTGTTCATCACCGAAACTCCAATCGTAAGTGTATTCCGTGCGGATTTTGTTCCCTTCGATGACCTGCGCGGGCGCCTCGGGGGTGACATAGATCGCCTTTGTTCCCGCATCGATCGTCGATTGTCCGGGGATTTTGCTGTTTATAACGCTTGAAATCATCCGCAAAGCAGGGGCGAAATCCATCTTTCCGTGATCGACTGCCAGATATTCTGCATCCATCATGCAGTATGAACCGACCTGAATGTCGGTAACTTCAGGTATCTGCAGATCGGCACTCATCGTTCCGGTGCCGGTTCCGGTAAAAATATGACACTCCGGATACTTTTCTTTGATTGTGTTGAATACGTTTGCCCCCATCGTCATCAGACGGGTGCTTTCGGCGCAGCGGGTCTGATAATCTTTTATATGCTGAAGGTGTCCGGCGTAGCACTGTACTCCGTCAAGGATCAACTGCGGGAACTGCATGATGAAATCCGCCATTGCCGGAGCATCATTGTATGCGACCCCGGTTCTGCCCATTTCCGGGTCAATATCTATAAGCAGATGCAACGGGGAATTTTTATCTGCGGTTTTTGCAAGAATTTTTATCTGTTCAAAATTATCGACCGTAACTTGAAGACCGGAGATTTTGCGGTTCAACTCCTTCATTCTTGCGATTTTCCACGGAGCAGTAACCGGGGAGGTGATGAGGATATCTCCGATTCCGGCATCGGCAAGCGCTTCAGCTTCAGAGAGCTTGGCGGCGCATATTCCCGCGCAGTTTCCGGCGGCGATCTGACGGCGGGCGATTTCCGGACACTTATGGGTCTTTGCGTGCGGGCGGAGTTTTTTTCCGGCGGCTTCTGCCGTATCGCGCATCAATGCAAGGTTGCGTTCAAAAAGTTCCAAATCAATAAAAAGGGCAGGGGTGTCAAGTTCAAATTTTTTCATTTAATAATACCTTTATTTCATAGCAAACAAGCCGCATTATCGCGTGTGAAATTTTGTCGGACTTGTCCGACTTGTCCGACAGAATTGGTGCGCCGCATTCGCAAATAAACTCCTGTAAAAATCAGAGGTTCACCTTATTTTACCGTTTCATTTTCGGAACCAGTACTACGCAGTCGACATAGACTGCATCGGGCTGAGTTGAATCGCTGAAAAACGATTTTCCGGTGAACTTTGCACGGAAATGGATATCGTAATCGTTCACTTCCGGCTTGCCCGCATGGGGGAACTCCCACGCCTGCGAAAGGTCGATCTGTATCATCCACAAATGGGCGGTGAAGATCGAGTTGCGTGATACCCGCACATTTTTGATCGTGTGCCAGTGGTACTCCTCATCGACCGGAGTTGCAGTGTACTGGATGCTTTTTTTCGTTTCATAATCGTAGAATGAGAAGTTTTTCACGCCGCGATGGGTGAACTTTCTGCTCTTGTGAAAGTCGGACATGACCGCTTCACCGGTCAGGGATTTTGCATCTTTCACCGCTCTTGCTTTGGAGTGTGCCACTCTTCTCTGGTGCGGGTGAGCAAAAACTTTAACTCCGGCAACTCCGGCAAATTTTTCCGGAACAGTCAGATTTGCACACAGCGGAACAAGTTTTTTGGTCAGACGTTTCTTCTGAGCCGCAAGTTTCCGGGGAGACATCTGCCACACTTCAAGCACCTTTTCCGCATAAACGGCAAGATCTTTTTGGATTTTATCCATGGTTATGCCGCGGGCGGCAAAGAGTTTTTCTGTTTCACTGCGGTAGTAGAGTATGGAGTAATAAAGCGCAAGCGTTTCCGCCATTACCCTTGTCTGATAACGCGGCTCATCTTTTACCGCTTCAAGCGCATCCTGAAGGAGCAAATAATTTTCCAGCATGAACTTGTCGGTCAGATACTCCCAGCGCAGTGCGGCACAGCAGAGCTGGACTTTGCTGTGTTTTTTGATTCCGTCACGCAGATTATCCAGATATTTTTTCAGATACGGCGCCGCTTTGCCGTAGTAGCCGGCAAGGAAGATACCGGCAAGTTTTTCCGCATCCTGTTCCGGGTCGATAAGCAGCTGGGCAAGCACGAAAAATTCAAGGTCGAGGAAGTTCTGCGGAATGAGGAAATCCCTTTCCGCTTCAGTAAAGAGGTTGACGATACCGTTTCTGCCCATGAACTTCACATCATCGACCATCGCATCCAGCACCACTTCCGGGCGCGGCGGAACGAAGTATGCTCCCAGCCCCATGTTCCAGTAATCCCAGACCATAGTGCGGTCGAAGGCTTTCGCCCAGCGGAGGATATTTTCTCTGCGTTCAGCACTTTGCGGAACAAAACAGCTTGCGTTGGTGAAATCGTCGGCGTAATAGACGGTGACTTCAGGCAGCGGTTTGGTTTTCGGCAGAGTTTCCGACCCCATTGCCGCGCGGGTGAGTATCCTGATTCCGGGGAACTCCTGATGCACCTGACGGGCGATCTCATTGGTGAAACGGATGAGCAATCCGGTTTCGCATCCTTCCTCCTCCACGATCTTGCGGCATCCGGAACAGAAACAGATCTCGTTTGCGGCATCGTTGGGGGTTAGGTTGTAGATCAACGGCCACCGGTCACGGGGGAGTTCGGCACGGTCAAGTTTGATGAACTCCTTCATCTTGTCCGCAACGATTTTCACCACTGCCGGATTGCTGAGGCAGAGCTGAGTTCCCCGGCGGTGGGCATTGGCGGCGCGTTTGCCGTCTTTACCCATGCTGAAGTATTCAGGGTGAGTTTCAAAATACTCCGAAGGTTTCAGATATTCATAGTAGTTGTGGCAGAAGTGGGCGCGGGTGGTCCAGCGCATTTCATCGCCGAGATAGAGAACTTTTTTGGAAAAGGCAGGGATAGCTCCGTTGAATCCGTTGCGAAGGGAGTAGAGCCAGAATTTTTTATCGCTTTCTTTTGCCTGATTGTCGCGGAAAAAGTTGGGATAACGGCTGAAAATCTGTCTGCCGGAAAAGACGGGAGCGGCGCTTTCATCAAGCTGCGGCAGTTCCCAAGCTGATAAATCAGGGTAGAGTGTTTCATCCCACGCGATAAAGTAAACTCCGGCTTTGCGGAGCAGGGCGTAAGCACCGTAAAGAGTTCCGATGGGCGATGCGCCGGTAATGTGCAAATCTTTATTCACTGTTTTCAGCTGCCATGATTCTCTGTTGCCCTCCTGTGAAGTGCTTTTGAGAATAATGGCAGGTGATTTTGCACTTTTACTGTCGGTTATGCGGACGGAGGGGACACGGCTTTGGGTCAGAGCGTCAAGCAGTTCCTCCGCGGCACTCTTTTCATAATTATGCGGATTATCCGGCAGAACGATATCCAGCGCAAAAAGCGGCAGTGTCAGCAGAGCGGTTACGGTGAAAAGAAGTTTACACATAGTGGATTTTCCTGTAAATTACTTACGCAGAGACCAGTCCATATATTTTGCGTCGGTCGGATCCCAGAGGATATTCTGGAACGCTTTGGTTTTGCTGTCACCGCGCGCCTGATGGGGGATTTCTTCCAGTCTGTGCTGTGCGGTGTGACCGTCGGCAAAGGCGAAGTTCGCCATATTGTTGTGGCGGTATTTGGGCTGATTGTCCGCGGCGCTTGCGTAGGTCACAACGGCACCGTTTGAGGAATCCACATCGCAGAAAAGCAGAGACATGGTGGGCGCTTTGTAACGGGTGGATTTGAGTTTCTGCCAGTCACTGCCGAGCAGGTTGTTGTAACCGTAGCTGTGGCGGACTTTGTCGCTGGGAGACATGGAAAGACAGGCGAAGTTGCTGATTTGTCCGGGGGATACTTCACCGATTTCCACATCCGGCTGATGCAGACCGATATAGGGAGTAAGCAGTCCTCTGGCACTGTCTCCGTCGCCCCAGAAGCGGGTTTTGCTTGTGGCATTGCCGTAAGTGGGGGCAAAGTAGTCATCGAAGTCAGCGGCATACATTAAATTCGCTTTGCAAAGTGAATTGAGTTTGCTGTTGCAGTCGATGGTTCTGCCGCGCTCACGGGCGCTGTTGAGTGCCGGGAGCAGGATTGCCGCCAGAATGGCGATGATCGCGATAACTACCAGCAGTTCGATAAGTGTGAAGGCTCTTTTTTTCATTTGTCACATCTCCTTGTTGTTGATGACAATTTATTTGCAGCTTGAAGAACGGAATATCGCCTCTGAATCCAGTTCAATGCGGATATTCCTGTAATCTTTTTTCTTGTTTTTGATTCTTTCCAATACCATCTTTGCCGCCGCTTTACCGAACTCTTCAAGCGGCGGTGATATGGTACTTATTCTGGCATCGGGAGCATTTTTTTCTATGTTGTCAAAGCCTATGACCGCAATATCTTTACCTGCAGTTATTCCTTCCATATCCAGAAATTCCATTGCCAGCAGCGCCCACTGGTCGTTGCTGAATATCCAGATATCGAATTTACGCATTTCTTCCAGATTGGCTTTCAGGATTTTGAGCATGGCGGCATCACCGCTCTGATTTATCCGTGACGGCGGCAGATGTAGCTCTTTTATCGATGTACCTATTTTGCCGAATGCTTCCTGCCACTGCTTGATTCTATCTGAAGTGCCTTCGCCGAAAGATATATACAGCGGTTTGGTGAAGTTCTGTTTTGCAAGATGTTCCGTCATATTGCTCATAGCTTTATGATTGCTGATGGCGATCACGGGAAATCCTGTCGGAGGAATATCCCCTGCCGCAGTTGTCTGCATTACGGTAACAGGCAGTTCGGGCGGCAGATCGACTGAAAAAGCCGCTGTTATGTAACCGTCGCAGCGGTTGGAAAGTATAAGCGGTTCTGCATTGCGTTTGATACTTTCCCAATCGGAACCTGAAACGGGCAGCAAAAGAAGGTTATAGCCGGATTTTTCAAGTTCACTGTTGAATGCTTCAAGATATTTTGCCGAGGGGGGAGAGTTTGAGATCATTCCGATACCGGGAACGATAAGCCCCACACTGCGGGTGCATCCGGAAGCCAGTGAACGGGCGGAAAAACTCGGATAAAAGTTCTCTTTTTCACAAATCTCAAGGATCTTCTGTCTTGTTGCAGGCTTCACTTTATCCTGACGCAAAGGGTCAAGGGCACGCGAAACTGTGATAAGGGAAACGCCGCACCGGCGGGCGATTTCTTTCTGTGAAATCATAAAAAGTTCCTTGAATGTTAGCGCTATCATTTAACTTTGGTATTAATTTACACTCTGTTTAATATTTTGTCAAGTATCTTGATAAAAAAAAGTAATAAAAAAGGGGCTGAGCGCAAAACCTGTGTTTTTTTTGCAGGGGTGCTAACGACTTGTCACGGCGTAGTGTAACGAAGACGGACGCCCCCTGCACCCCTGGCGCCCGCGCGTGCGGGATTTTGTACTGGCAAGTGGTATGCGTGTGTGGTGGTGGTTCGACTCATGTGTCGCAAAGTTTCACCCTCTGCCGCCTTTTCTGGCGACAGGAGGGATGAAATTTGCTCCACGAGTGCCACTCTGGGGAAGAAATTCCCCAGACCCCCTTGTCCCGGCGAAGCCTTGTGCGAAGACGGATCGCGGCGGCGTGCAACGCTCGCCGCAACTCTTACTGCGGACTGCTGTACTTGAACTTGAAATCTGCCATTGCTCAAACATAAGTTTTGAGTAATGGATTTTTTTACCCTGCAAACTTTACAAACAGATTTGTTTTAAGCTGAAAAAAGGCTGTTGCAAAACATCAAGTTTTGCAACAGCCCCGAAAGCGCGTTGATGATCTTACAGATCGAACAGTTTGTCGAACCAGTTGCGGGAATCGACTTTGGCAGCTTCGGCAGCGGTCTGCCAGTTTTCCTGAAACGCTTTTTTCAGGATGGCTGCCGCCTCTTTCTTTGCATCGGCTTTGTTGGCTTTCAGCACGGCGCGGGCGCTGTCAAGAGCTTTGGCGAAGTTGGCGTTGAGTTTTGCCTCAACTGCCTGAAGTTCACTTTCTTCTTTCCAATTCTTCTTCCAGTGACGCTTTTTGAAGCGTTTGAAGATCTCGTTGCCGGTAGTTCCGTTGCAGAGTTCATCGGGCAGCTCGTCAATGGTGGCGGGAACGGGGATGAAGAAGGTGCAGCGCGGAGGACCGAAGGCGAATGAGACATAGCTCAAATCTTCGGGGAACTCCTGATCTATAACGAAAGTTGCCGCAGTGTTGGTCATCGGTCCGCAGAGGGGATAGCAATCTTTATCCTCAGGGAACTCCTTGATGCGCGCCGCATGGGCGACATCGGCGGGGGTGATGGCTTTACCTTTCTGATAAGTTTCGTGTATCAGCGCTTTGCGTACAGCAAATTCACGGCGGACATTGCCGACCAAATCTTTGGGCGGCTGTGTAGTATAAGCAAACATTTCGGGGTACTGCCATGCGTTGCCGCGCAGGGCGATTCCGCGCTCAACTTTTTTGGCATGGAAATGTTTGGCGTTGTGTTCAATGACATAGGCGTTTTTAACGTCAGCAATGAACCAGATAGAACCGGATTGACCGTGCTGATAAGCGCCTGCCATGATCATTTTTTCCAGCAGTTTCACCGCAGAAGGCGCATCGGCGCACTCCTCAAGAAGAATACGGGCAAGAAGGGTCGTATCCAAACCCTGCACATTGTTCTCATTGCCTCTGTCGCCGCTGTTCATAGCAACCGCCAGACCTTTGCTGTTGATACCGCAGTTGGTACCGATGGCGCCGTAGTTGCCGTGACCGAGCCAGCTGTATTTGCCTTTGACTCTGCGGATCTGCGCAGTAAGGTATTTTGAGCTGGAGTCGCGGTTTTTGTGCAGGATCAGATTTTTTCCGCCGGTGAGGTCGGGCATGATTATCCAGCTGGTACACTCATGCGGAGCAGGAACAGGTGTGACTTTGTAATCGACACCGAAAATGCATTTATCGGCAAAAGTTCCCGGAGCCCAGCCCATGGCTTTGTCGACAGATGCCATTTCATCGAGCCAGTGAGGAGCAAACTCTTTGATACACTTCATGATAAATTCATATCTTTTTCTCTGTGCATCGGTGATTTTGCCTTTTATGCTGGCTTTAGTAACCATTTTGTCGCCGCGCCAGTGAAACCAGTATTTTTTTGCGATCTCGCCCAGATCATCGGCATGGAGGCTCATTGTGACGCAGAAAAGCGCCAACAGCGACAGTGTGAATTTGTGCATTTTCAGAGTGACCTTTCTTATTTATTTCCGAAAAGGCGTTTGATAAACGGCTGTCCTGCCGGGTGCAGTTCAGCGTTGCCGTAATAGAGCAGTTCCCAGGTGATGAGTTTGGAGCAATATTGCGCGGCGTTGTTCATCTGAAGCACGATACGGTCGGGATCGGCGGCACAGCGGCTGGTTTCGTCGATATACGGCGCACAGCACTCGAAGACTTCGACATTGGACCAGTGTTCAATGTTGCAGTCAACGGCGATATCGTGCCAGATTTTGAGCGCTTCAGGCTGATGCTCCATAGTGATGCAGCCGCATCCGATGGAGTCCTGCGGAGCGATGATATCCGGGTGGCTCTTGCTGAAGATTTCGCACCATGAGTCGTGCATTTCGCCCATCGTTTCGGGATAGTAGAATGTTGCAGGAGACATGAGGATTTTGAGAGAATCATCGGCATTGCGGATCTCGCTGAAGAAACCGTGGTAAAGTTCGGCGAGGAAGTTTTCCAGTTCCTGATTGCGCACTCCGGTATAAGCGGATTCCGGTGAGAAATAGAATCCGTGGAACTGGTCGCGGTATTTGCACAACTCTTTGAAACAGGCGGTCTGCAACGCGACTTCTTCCTTGATCATGGAACCGGTGAGACGCTCTTTCCAGCAGGTGACTGAACCGTAACCGCCCATAAAGACGGTGAAATTGAGTTCATTGGCAGCTTCGAGCATCGGTTCGACGATGTTCCAGGTTTTGAAATTTTTGAAAACTTCCGACGGATAGTAACACTCCTGAAGTTCGCTCCAGAGAGCCGCCTGAAAGATCACGGTGTCGATGCCGTAGCCCTTGAGCCGGGAAAGCTCCTGAAGCCACATTTTCTTATCCCAGTTGATCGTTTCGGCGCCTTTGTAGTTCGGGGGATGGGCGTAGATGAAACTGCCGGTAATGTTCATTTTCGGTTCCTGGAGACCGGCTGCTTCAACTGCGGCGCGGTTGCGCAGTTTGCGCTGGTCGCGGCGTGCCTGTGCCTCCGGAGTGTCGCAATATCCGACAGGAGGCAGAAAGAGTTTGTACTCCGGCATCTGCTTGAGTGAATAAAGATCGCTCATTGTAAAAAACTCCTTGATTACATTTATGAGGTTGCTATTAATGTACTCCTGTTTTCCGGAGTTGTCAAGCGTTTATATTGAAAAGTTGCTGAACAAGCGGAAAAATCTTTCACCGTCACTGTTTTTACTCCGGATAAAAGATAAAACGGCGGCAGGATGCAAAAAAATCAGCTTCTGCATCCGCCTGCCGTTTCTGAATCCGATTGAGATTGCCTCAGTTGATACCGGGAAATGTTTTTTTCATAAAAAGTTCAACGACCGGCACATCCACTTCCGGCTTTTTTACAGGAAGATTTACGATGAGTGAGCCTGCCTGATCGACGGCACCATTGATATTGATCCTGTCTTTGGCAACGCCCAAAGCAAGGAAAGAAGCGTCATTGAGCAGCTGGATATATTCCACATCTTCGGCATTTATGCCGCAAAGCCGCACTCTGCGGTCGGGATAAGAAAATATATGCAGATAAAGCCGGTTTGTTTCCGGATTCCAGGTGTAGTGGCAATCCTGCGGAGGAATGATTCCGGCAGGAGCCATGGTGCAATTATAAACCGCTCTGCTGTGCAGACGCATCCATTTGCCGACTTCAAGGAGCCGTTCCGTCATCGTTTCAGGGAAATTGCCCCGGGCATCAGGACCGACATTCAACAGCAGATTACCGCCTTTGGAAACGTGGCGGATGAGCATTTGCACGATCTCTTTGGAACTTTTGCAGTGATCGTCATCGCGGTCGTATCCCCATGCACTGCCGCGGAAAACCTGACAACCTTCCCAGCAGACCATATTTTCGTTGCCGTCGGGAATATTCTGTTCCGGAGAGAGGAAATCGGAAAATCCCGGCAGACGGTTGACCAGAATATCCGGATTGGCTTCGCGGATCTTCCGGTTGAGTTCCGGAGCATCCCAGATATGGCGGGTATCAGGATAGTCACCGTCGAACCAGAGGATATCCGGATTGTATTTCTGCATGAGTTCCATAACCTGATTGTGGAGGAACTCACGGTAGGGCAGATAGTCTCTTTCAACCTTGTTATCTCGCAATGGATGGCGGCGGTCTATGACATAATTGGGGTGGTGCCAGTCCGGCAGAGAGTAATAAATACCGATTTTGATTCCGGCATTGCGGAAAGCGGTGACCGCTTCACCGATCAGGTCACGGCGGCAGAGGGGGGCTTTCATACTGTTGAAATCGGTATATTCGGTATCCCACATACAGAATCCGTCATGGTGTTTGGCGGTGATGACCACATATTTCATTCCGGCACGGCGTGCGGTTTCCGCCCATTGTACCGGATCGTAAAGATCGGGTTCAAAGCGGTCGAAGTAGATTTTTTCATACTCCTCAGTCGGCATTTTATCAAAACTCTGCTGCCACTCATGGGCGGCGCGCATGGCATAAAGTCCCCAGTGGATGAATAAGCCGAAGCGGCACTCTTCAAACCATTTTTTATAATTTTTTCCGTTCATTTTTCTCCTTTGAAGTATAAAAGTAATCAGTTTGTTGTTATCGCAATCAAGTCGGCAGGATTGACCGCCGTAAGCCAGAGCCGGTACTCAAAATCATGACGCGGCGCAAGTGATTTGCCGTTGACTGTAAGATTGAAGAAGTACGGAGCATCCGGAGCATGGCGGAACTCTGAGAAAAAGTCGAGATCGAATCTTATCTCTGCAATATCCTGCCGCCTGAAAAATTCTGTTCCCGGCGGAAAACTCAACCAGTTGCCGGTAACACCGTAATTCAAATTGCACGACAGAACTCTGCGTGAGGGACCGGGCAGAAAATTCAGGGACAGTTTTGCACCGGATATGTTGCGGAACTGGAAAACGAGTTTCCTTTCCCGCGTGAATATGCGGTAATCTGCACAATCAAGAGTTTGCCACAAAGCGGAGCCCTCATCACCGGCAATCAGAGCGTTTTCCACCTTGCGCCAGCGGCGGCAGCAGGGGGAATCCGGATCCCAATGCGGCAGTTCCACGGAAAGCAGATGCTGCAAAAGCCCGATTCTGGCACGCAATTTTTCCGGATAGATCAAATATGTTTCCACTTCAGCATGATAGCCGAGACGGGGATCTCTTTCACACAGTTCCAATGCCCGCCGGGAATCGGCGATTTCCGACTCAATGAGTTCGCCGAGAGCTTTGCGGTGATCTTTCTGCAAAATGATCATTTCATTGCGCAGACGGTAAAACTCAAACCAGCGGCAGGTTCCGGAAATTTGCAGACAGATAAATTCTGCAAGGCAGGTTTCCTTTATCTGTTCAACTGTTGCGGCGATTTTCCGCAATTTATCCAAACCGTTCTGCCAGTGATTTTTCATATTGTCAAGCAGAGTTCTGATTTCTGCCGGAGTGAACTCATAGTCGCAGCATTCGCCAGCCATATCTCCGCTGTTTACGGGAGTTCCCAGAGTATAGCTTGGCGCCAGCGGTTTTGAAACCGGGTCAAGATGCCAAGGGAAGACCAGTTCATGATGCAATGGACCATACCATTTGAATTCGAGAGCTTCAGGGAAAAATCCGGCACTTCGGGCAAAATCAGCCATTGCCTCAGCGGCTTTACCGGCATTTCCGCCCCAGATATTCCGGCAAATTTCCGTGCCGAACTCTGCTTTATTTTCAGGGAAGGGCAGAAACGAGAGTCTGCCGGCGGCACGGTTCATCACTCCGGGATAAGCACCGAAGTACCAGCATTGCATAACTGCCTGACAATTACTCTCAAGCAACCCCTGATAGCGTTCATAAAGGATTTCTGGAACCGGCACGTAAGGAACGCTGGCGTCTCCGTGCGAACAGCCGGTCTGGATTTTGGCGGCGGTTTTGGCACACCGTTTTGACACTTCTTTCCAGAATCCGGATGGCCCTGCCCATGAAAGGGAATAGTCCTGAACCACGCGATTTTTTCCGCTTTGTTCAAACTCGCCGCCGCTTTCGCAGTTGTAGAGCAAAAAGCACTCTCCGGGCCACTTTTCAGCGATTTGCAGCCGCAACTCATTTTCCGGTTCACCGGGATAGTGTATGGCGGAGTAAAACCAGCCGAAAAATTCTGCATCCGGCTGATGTTTTTTTATGGCATCGCGGAAAACACGGGCGATTTCCGGAAAGAGATCGGCAACCGTTCTTTTGTTGCAAAGCTGACAGTTGCAGTCGTTGCTCTGGGGATAGAGCATTCTTGTTCCGCAGGGATAACTGCCTTCGAGAGTCATGATATTTATCATGCCGCCCAGATCGCGGACGTGGGAAAAAATGTATGAGACGGTTTCAGAGAGATAGGCTTTACCGGCTTCTGATGAGGTGCAGAAATCGGTGATATTTCCCTGTTTGTGTCCGCCAAGTTCGGGGTGAGCCGCCAAATCAGCGGCGCTGAAAGCCTTGAATCCGCCGTTGTTGAAACCTTTGGGTTCGGAACAGAAAAGGTAACATTTTATTCCGTAACGGGCGCATTTATCCACGACCTTCTGCAATTTTGCGAGTTTTTTCAAGCCCGGAGCAACGTCCCGCTCCGGGAAGAATGAACTGGGCATTTCGTTGAGGTAAATGGTGATCCAAACGCCGTTCATACGCTCGTGAGCGATACGGTCAAGATAAGCCTCCGGATAATAATCGACTTCATCGCTCAACTCATCCAGACGCAGAGGGGGGCGGCTGTTGGGAGAAAAACAGCTGCGGGTGATACGGTGTTTTATTGCCGGAGTCCGTTCAAAAACCCCTTCTTTACCTGCTTTGAGCAAATCTTCCAGCTCATAAATGCCGTAACGGATACCGGAATCACCGGAGGCGGCAACGGTCAATTCATCGCCTTGCAGAGTAACTCTGAAAGCCTCGTGCGGTAAAGTTGTATCTTTGATGATCGAGAGAGTTTTTCCGCCGGAACCGACAGAAAATTGTCTTTTCAGCGATTCCAGAGCGGTTTCGGGGATTATTTCCGGATTATTCAACTGCAAAGAGATATCTTTGCGCGCTGAAGACAGATCAAATTGCTCCAGTTCGCGGATGAACCCCATTTTTGAGCGATCCGGACGGGGTAATCGGTCATACTGCCGGAGCAGTTCCTGGTAAGTCATTTTGTCAAACCTCAGTACCGCAGATTTTTATTCGCCCCATATCTCCACTTCGGCAATGACCAAGCGCTTATCGCCGCCGCTGATTTTGATTTGAGCTTTGCCGGAAACGACTGCCTGCGGCAAAATCAATTCGATCTTTTCCATCATCATGGTCGGCTTGTTTTTGCCGGTAACGGAGCATTTCTGTCCTTCCACAGAAAATTCATAATTTCTGACATCACCATAACACCACAATACAGCCTTGTTGATTTTTCGCTTCTGATTGAAATTGAAATCGATCGTGATCGGCTCTTTGCCCGGATTATAAGCGACTGCCCATTGAGCCCATGATGAAGCACCCAGCGCGGCGCTTGGTCCCATCGCAGCTCTGGGACGGTCGGTCAGTTTACCTTTGCCGAAAGGAATTTTTTCCGAACCGTTATCCGCAACCCAAGTCGGTTTCGGGGATATCGTATAATTGCCGCCGATGTCTGCATTATTGGATTGATCCATTTTGAAACTCCGCCATAAGACAGAATTGTCGGTCAGACATACTCCTTTGACCTCCGGGAGTTTGGCAGCCAGTGTTTCCGGCAGACGGAATCTCCAGATCGGTGAATTGACAACACAACCTGCGGCAGCACAAATATTTTCAAAGGCTTTATCCCAGCTTTTATTTCCGGCAAGATTGGCGGTACAGGGAGTCACAGTAAAGCTCAAGACCTTTCCTTTGCCGTGATTTTTGCGGATGATCGCCGCATCGCCATTGTCAAATTTTGCCGCTGCTTGAGCATCCGGTGTAAGTTTAGTTTTGATATATTCAGCTCCGCGGAAAGACAATTCCTCTCCGGCAAATTTGATATTTTCAGCTGTTCCGTTTCCGGTAACCGCGGAAATTCCGAGGAAGTTGATTCTTTCCTGCTCAAGAGATTTACCTTCCGGAGTGAATGAGAAGGCTTCGGGGTCAAGGACGACCAGCGTTCCGCCTTTTGCCACATAATTTTGCAACTTTTTCAACGCATCTTCCGGAATATATTTGCATTGGGAGGTAAAAATGATTTTGAATTGCTCAAGATTTGCAAGTTTGTTTTCATTGATGATCGAGTAGTTGACACCGGCTCCGTTGCCGATGAAACCATGCAGGAATGTGTCACGTTCCGGCAAAACCGATTTTACATAGGAACGCAGAGTATCTGTTGCTACAAAAATAGCGGCATCGCGTTTGAATTCTTTCAACTTCGGAGTCGTTCTGAGAAATTTCAAAACATTCATCATCGTTGCAAAACGGTCGGGGGCTCCCCAGTATTCGCTGATCAGATATCTCTGCTTGCTCCGCTTGCCGATGGTCTGATTGAGGAAAAAATGAAATCCGTTGGCACCGTTGCGGATCGCGGATGAAAGTTCATCAAGAACCTCCGACGGAGTGAAACTTTTGGAATATTCTTCCACATGAGGGCAGGGCCACACATATTCGACCCCTGAAAGGTCGGCAAGGTAACGGGTCAGAAAACCCATCGGGTCCATATTTTCAGTTTGAGGGTCAAGCTGATGGGTGACGATATCAAAGATATCTTTCCACTCGGTAAAGTCATAGATCCAGCACACACTGCCCAATGGATCGTCAGACATGATTTTGATATCGGGCTTCACTTCCCTTGCAACTGCCGCAGCTTCACGGAAAAGATCATTCATTTCACGATTGAGGAAACGGCGGAAGGCGATCAATGCAAAAGGATTTTTTTCATCTGCTTTAGGTATACCGTATTTCCCCTGACCGAACTCTTTTTTGATTTTTGCATCAATGGCAAGAATTGCGGGAAGGACATTCTTACTGCTGTGCATCGCACTTATCAGAAGTCTTTCATGGAGAACGGCTACTTCGTCGCATACCGTAAGGACTTTTGTTTCAGGTCTTGCGGCATATTCACGGATAGTTTTCAGATAAGCTGCTCTTACTTCGGGAATTATAAACAAGCTTTGACTGACTCCCGCAGGAATCAATTTGCGATTGAACAGCGGCATAAGGATCACCGGAATATCTTTTTTCTTATCGGGAAAATTTTTATCCCACCACTCAAAAGAACGGGGCGTAAAGAGAGAAAATGTTCCGGTGTCAAGCAAGATTCTGACGTAATTATCCAAATCAAAATCAATGGCATATTGACGCACAAAAGCGTGATCATTTCCAAGTCCGAGATTTTCAAAGGTCCAGGTGTATCCGTTGCAGACAAGCTGCTTGCGGTATTCGTTGCTGAAAAGCGATTCACAAAGCGGGTCTTTGATCGTTCTGGTTTGTTTCGGAGCAGTTAATTGCGGAAAAGAGAAGGAGTTGGAGTAGATTGTCTTCTTATCGGCAGTTGATACGGTATAATCCAGTCTTGCAACCTTGCGTTTGGTGATTTTCCAATTGATCACACCCTGTTTTTCAGGAGTGGTGACTCCGGTGAAATCTTTTATTTTGCCGCCTTCTTTATCAAAGGCGCTGAGAGTTACGGAGTATTGATTTTTATCATTCTCATCACTGTTCTTAAAGTACACATAGGGATTGATATCGCTGCCGAATGAAAAAAATGTTACAGGAGTATTGCTTTTAACAGGTCTGAAGGGCAAAAAATGGCTTAAATGGCTGAAACCGGTCCCTTTTTCGCCCGCAACAAGGCAGGAGTATTCCCGGGGAGCCTGATGGCGGGTTCTTGTCAAATTGAGCATGAAGGTTTCGGCACCTTTGGGAGAAATGCCGATATCTTCATAAGGGATGGCGATTTCCACATTCCAGCTGTTCGCGGTGACACTGCAGCTGCGCTGAAGTTTGCTCTGAAAGTTTTTATTTCCGCAGTAACCATCAAAAAAGACACCTTTGGAGTTGATGATGAATTGATATTTACCGCTTATTCCATCGTTAAAAGGGTCGATGAAAATTTCCACACAATCATCGGAATAAAGGGCGCTGTCACGGTTATCTTCGTGGGTAAAGGTGGTCTTTATTCCTTTGATATTGCTTTCATTGCAGCAAAAGGCAATGTAAAGATTTTTATCATCGCCGCCGATACGGTAAAGGGTTTTTTCTGCGGGAGCCGCCCCGGAACCGGCAATAACCAGTTCTCCGGTTATCGCACCTTTCCATTCAGAGTCATCAAGCTTGCCGTCAATTTCCGGAGCGGCGATCCGGGGTATGTCAAAAGTTTTTTTTTTCGCAGATTCAGCCGCAGTAACATGGCGGATAACGGCATCAGCTACATTTTGTTTGCCTACTGTGTGCCAATTCGGTTTGGGTTCATATTTCGGATCTTTGGTAAATACGATCACATCGACATAAGGATCGACACCGATTTTTTTCAGAGAAAATTTATGCGTTCCGGCAGGAAGTTCGATTTTCTGTTCGATCCAGGCTGAATTAACATCAAGTTCGGTTCCGAAATTCAACGTTTTACCATTGATTTCCATAGCAAAGTGACGCATATTGCGGGCTTTTGCCTCACCGTAATATTTTACAAAATATTTCCAGGTGGTATTACAGCGGACCCAAACTGACCATGAACCGCCTTCAGGGAGTTCTACACTGCCGGCAAGAGTCTGCCATTTGCGGGCAGCTTTGCCGCCCGAAAAGTGAAATTGTGAATAGATATTGTTTGTGCCTTCAAGATTTTCGCACTCAATACGGATTTCAGGAACAGCTTTTGCCGCAGGAGCTTTCCAGCGGATAACAGTATCATTGTATTTGTATTTTCCGACAACATGCCGGGCAGGCGTGGGTTTATACTTCGGATTTTTTGTGAATACGACCACATCCACATTGGGATTGATACCGACTTTTTTCAGTGAGAAATTATGTGTGCCTTTGTTAAGCTCGATTTTCTGTTCGATCCAAGCTGAATTTGCTTCTGTCTCAGTGCTGAATTCCAATGTTTTGCCATTGATTTCCATAGCAAAGTGACGTATGCTTTTGGCAAGTTCAGGGGGATAATATTTCAAAAAGTATTTCCATGCGGTAGTACAGCGGACCCATACTGACCAGGTGCCGTCTTCCGGGATTTCAACACTTCCGGTAAGTTCCTGCCAGCTGGTGGCATTTTTTCCACCGGAATAGTGCTGCTGAACACCTGCTTTGAAATCACCTGCAAGAGTTTCACCTTCGATACGGATTTCTGCGGTGCTGTTTGCAGCTGATACTTCTGCTGCTTCATACCGGACAATGGCATCCTGAAGCTTCTGCTTGCCGACCGCATGCGAATCAGGAGTGGGCTTGTATCCGGGATTTTTGGTGAATACGATTACATCCACATAGGGGTCTATACCGATTTTTTTCAGAGAAAATTTGTGAGTTCCTGCGGGAAGCTCGATTTTTTGTTCGATCCAAGCCAGATTTGCATCGGCTTCAGTACCGAATTTCAACGTTTTTCCGTTTATATCCATGGCAAAATGACGCAGCTGTTGTGCTTTGGCAAGAGGAGCATATTTCAAATAATGCTTCCACGAAGCACTGCAACGGATCCACACTGACCAGGTGCCGGCTTCAGGAATTTCGACACTGCCGGAAAGTTCCTTCCACTTGCCAGCATTCTTTCCGCCGGAAAAGTGATAAAGAGAACCGATTTTTGAATCCCCTGCAAGATTTTCAGCCTCAATACGGATAACAGGAGCGGCACTGCAAAGCAAAGATACTCCCAAAATGAGTGATGTGATAATGTGTTTCATAAAATAACCTCAGTATGGAATCATGTTCTTATTCTCTGATATCGGCAAAAAATGCCTCTCTGGCTTCCCGGGAAGCATACATCAAGTTGTTTGTATAACCGCTCGGACCGATAGCAGTTCGATTCAGATCCCATGCCCGTTTGCCTGCGACATGACCTTCCAGATAAAGTACGTTGCAATCCATATTGTGACGACCGTATGCGATACCCAGCAAATTTGAAAGAGTATGTGTAGAAGTTTCAAGTTTAGGGTAAGAGCTTACCCACATTACCGATACGCGGCTATTGATATCGTCGGAATTTGTCGCTGAATCCATCACATAGGGCTTGATGGAGTGTTGCTTGACCTGACTCATCTTGAAAAGGCGGGAGGTAGTTTTATCACCGCCATTGTCTTCAAGATACATTCCCTGGGAAACTCCATAAATATGTGCATTGTACAATTTTGCACCGCCGGGGGAATTATCCGAAGGACAAAGGAAAAATGAGGACTGTCTGGATGAATCTGTTACCGCCGATTTGGCAACATAGCCCCTGTAAGCCAGTACGTTGTGGTAAGCATTACGGGGCAATCTGGTCGGGTTTCCATTGAAAGATTCGGGAATTAAATCATAAGATTTGATAAGATTATTAGTCTGCCCCAAATAGGCAACGAGGATATAATCATCACTGTCTGCGGAATACGACTGCATCGCAAAACCTATCTGTTTCAAATTGTTGACACAGGTTACAGCTCTGCCGCGCTCTCTTGCCTGATTCAACGCCGGGAGCAATATCGCCGCCAGAATGGCGATTATCGCGATAACCACCAACAATTCTATTAAAGTAAAACTATTGACCTTTTTCATCTTGTTTTCATTCCTTTCGTTTGATTTTTGAAAAACTGTTAAAAAAGTTTTTTATTTATTGACCCATCTATTTGCATTCCTTTCGTTTGATTTTTGAAAAACTGTTAAAAAAGTTTTTTATTTATTGACCCATCTATTTGCATTATATTTTTTTTGTGTTAAATTAAATATATACAGGTAAATTGTAAAAAACAATAGCAGAAAAAATTATTTTCAAAGATTAAAGGGTGGGTTATTGTTGTGAATAAGGAAAACGAAATCGCCAATCTCATGGAAAAATTTATCAGAGAGGGAATCTGGAAAGCCGGAAGCAAGATCCCATCTGAATATGAATTATCAGAATTATATCAGATCAACCGCAAAACTGCCAATAAAGCGGTTGCCAAACTTGAGGAAAAAGGACTCATTTTCCGTACCAGAGGCCGCGGCGGCAGCAAAGTCGCTCTTAACCTCCCCCCGAAAGGAGCGATTGCTTACCGTCTGCCTTTGCTTAATGCCGGTGGTTTCTGTTCACAGCTGCTCAAAGGGGCTCAAGCTGCCGCCCGGGCTGCCAATTACGATCTTAAATACTTTGAATTTGAATTTCCGGAAGATGCACAGTGGATGAGAATTGCAAATTCCGGCATCTGCGGCGCTCTTTTCACTGCGTGTGCCCCTCCTCCGAAAGAGTTCTCTTATCCGGCAGCCAATGTTGCACACGATATAGGGAGCAACTTTGTCAATTCCAACAATTTTGACGGAGGCAGACAGGCGGCAGAACTTTTTCTCGCCAACGGACACCGGAATGTAGCAATCATCAGCGATAGTCACATGGATAAAAAACAGGGACGTATCGGAGGATTCATCCATACAATGACCAACAACGGGATCAATCACCCTGAAAAACTGTTTTTCCCGATTCCGCAAAATAACGAAATCAATATCCATACTTTGTGGGAATCCATTTCTTCTGCAAAAGAAAAGATCACCGGAGCATTCTGTTTCAGTGATACTATTGCCATGCATCTGCTTTTGCATCTCAATTCCATCGGAATCAAAGTGCCGCAGGATTTTTCTGTCTGCGGCTTCGGCAATATGCAGATCGGCAATCAGATCATGCCTTTGACCACCGTCCGCCAGTTTCCGGAAACCATCGGTTACACCGCCTGTTCCAAACTGATTGAATTGATCGAAAATCCGGATTGCCCGCCGATTCAACTCCATTCTCCGGTAGAATTGATCAATCCCCGCAGCACCGTGGCGGCCGCTCCTGATCTGCCCCCGAAACTTCGGACGAATTAATGGCTCCGTATTCTGCCCGGGTTTCACAAAATTCGGGACATTCACTGTTTTTTCGGTTTTTCCGGAGTTCTTCCGTTATCCAGTGTGGCACCGTAGAACTTTATGTTCAGCGCCCAGCGGTCGGATATGCCGCCGTAATGCGGGAATCTGCGGTCAAGCAGTTTCAAAAACTTTTGCATTATCTCATTTTCACTCTTTTTGCCGGGGAAGAATCCGACAACGGTTTTGCCGTTCACCTGTTTTATTGCTATTTCATCAGTGAATTTTTCTTCGCCGAAAAAGTGTTTCCTCGCACTTTCGCCGATGGCGAACAGCAGTGTTTCCGGAGCTTTTTCCGCCTCACTTATATCCAGTTTGCGCATCCTCATATTTTTTACCCAGCGCTTTTCCAGCGCCCACAAACGCGGATAGCTGTATCTTCTTCTTGTCCGGAAATACTCAAAGTAGACCGCCAGCTGATCTCTGCCGGGTTCCACCTTTTCCCCCTCGCCGGGCAGTGATACCAGAGCGCACTTCAAGGGGTCAACACCGAAATCAAGTTTATATATCGCCATTGCATCGAATTTTACCGGTGCCGGAACTGTTTTAATTACGCGGTTTTTCCAGTAATATCTGCTTTCCTGACCTTTTCCGTCACCATCGACACCCATTCCCGCCGGGCGGATATGGGCAATATAATATTTCGGAACCGGCTTGTCTGTTCCGATTTTTTTCAATATCACCGGATGATGATCGGCAAGTTCTATTTCCACAAGTGTTCTGCCTTTTTCTATTTTGTTCCGGAAGACTCTGCCGTCGGTCGAAGCATATATGGCTCCGTCGGCACCGAATTTACCTGTCTCTATTTCCAGCACCGCCTTGTGTGCCTTTTTATCGGTACAGGATACTGCGATAACGCTGTTTTCTCCGTCACCGAAACGGCTTATCCAGTATTTTGCTTTGCCGGAGTAGGGGTCGGCTTCATCCGTTCCGGCGATTTCCGCATACGGCGCCGCCCGCCAGCCCAGTTTCTGCAGATATGCAAATGCCGGGTTCCATCTTGCTATATCGGCAAAGCCCCGGTTGTAAAATACTGCCGGAACCGCTCCGAAACGCAGACTTGCCATTATCACATAGTCGACGATGCCGTTCAGCGCGGGCATTACGACCTCTCTGCCCTTTTCCCACGCCAGCAGACTGTCGATACGGAATCCCTTCCAGAAATAGAACGGTTTCTGACCCAGCATGAATTTTCGCGGTGCCAGCAGTTCCGTCCGCTCAAACGGCGGCATCTCATGTATTGCCGCATCAGCGTAAAATGCCGGAAGATAGTTGTAGTGTTCATTCAGCACGCTTGCCGCCCTTCTTCCATCCGGACGCGGCGGCAGAGAGCGGGTGAATTGCAGATTGTACGCCACTGCCGCACCTTCGCGGATAAAAATATCCCCGTCATCTTCAAATGCCCTTGCTTCTTCATTCATTGCCGGTTTGTCGTAACAGCGCAGATTTCCGATTGCGCAATCGAGTGCGAATCCGGAAACATCCAGATTGTTCCACACTTTTGCAAGGTCTTCGCGCAGGGCTTTGCCGTATGAACCGTATTTGCCCGGCCACGCGTAGCGCGACCACCCTTCTTCCGCCCAGCCGTGGGCGCGGTAGGCGGATTTGCGGTCTTTTCTCACCCACTGCGAGTCCGGATATTTTGCAAAGAGGATATCTTCACAGCAGTGCTGTTGTATGTAGTAATAGAATGTGGCAGTTGTTCTCTGCGCATTTTTCACCCGGTCACGGTTGTACTTCAGCCAATCCTGAACTGTTCCCGGAACATCACAGCGGTTGTGGCTTATTTCTGTTTTGTATCCTTTTTCCTTCTGCCAGAACTCTTCCGAAGGGAAAATATCCCCGCTGTGCTGGAAACAGTTGTAGTACCACTCCCAGCTCAAGCCCTCTTTCCTTGCCGATTCGATCTGCTGTTCCCTTGTCGCGTTTGAACCGAAAAAGTAGCCGCCGGCACCGTAAATTCTTTCATCCGCCCCTTTTACCGGACGGAAGAAATCAGCGTAGGCGTTGTGGACAGCCTCTATTGCTTCCACATTTCTTCTGCCGTCGGGGAAAAATCCGGATATCAGACCGGATTTTATCTTTTCCTGCGGCAGAACAGCGGTGTAGTGTTCAAATTGCAGTTCCGCGCCTTCTTTTCCGACTTGCAACGCCCTTTCAAAACGGCTGGAAACCGTCCACGGCGCCACTCCCAGAAAGCAGAGATTCTTTTTTTCTGCCACATAGGAGGCTCCGGGGTAGTTGTGCATATCGTGTTTCGGCGCAACGGTTCGGGTTACATTTGTGAAGTATTCGTATCCGTCCCAGAATACTCCGTCGGCGGGAACCGGCATGAACAGCTGAAAGCGCAGTTTGGCAAC
The DNA here is from genome assembly GCA_015061615.1 of Lentisphaerota bacterium. Lineage (GTDB taxonomy): Bacteria > Verrucomicrobiota > Lentisphaeria > Victivallales > Victivallaceae > UBA1784. The sequence goes on along the minus strand of SUWE01000038.1, from coordinate 2,898 downwards.
AGCCGTTCCGCTGTTTGCGGTATTGAAGGTGTATTCCGTCAATTTCCCTGCGGCTTTGGTGCTGATTTCGACCGTTGTATTTTCCCCCAGAGCAACTCTGCCTGCTTCAAGACGCTTTGTTTCATAGATTTTTTCATACTTCCCCGGAGCGCTCAGACGGAATATCCGCAATCCGGTTTCCGCCGCCGTCATCATCAGCGGCGCAAGGCAGAACATAATAAAGAACTTTTTCATTTGTCATCCCCTTTGCTGCTGTTTTCCACCGGACCGAGTTCCACAAAGCTGAAGTGTCTGTACCACAATTTTGCCACGGAAAAGTAAGGACCTGAACCGACCCGCAGATAAGCTATTTCTTCAGTATCATTGGCGGCTTTGACCGTATCGACTTCCAGAGATACCGTCCGCCAGTCAGTCGAGCCGCTGCCCTGAAGCGCACCGGTGGAAACGAAATCCGGAACAAGCGGATTATCCGCACTGCTTATAAGATATTTTCTCCGGTCGTAATGGAGTATTTTCCTGTTTTTATCAAACGCCTTTATCCAGAGCAGTGCCCTGCCGTTCAGGTGGCGCAGCTGAACGTCGAAACGGTAACGGTAATTGGGTTTGACTTTGACGAACTGGCAGAGATAGCCGGAGTAATCCGCACCGGTCGAGGCAAGATAAATATATCCGGTCGACGGATCTTTTTCCAATTCAAAGACCTCTCTGGTCGTGGTGGAAAGAAACCACTGCTTCCCTTCCGGAACCGATACCGACGGATCTTTCAGCATATTGATTTCTTCTGCCGGAAGTGCCGCTGCAAAAAACAGCAGCAGCGCACTGAAAAACCGTTTCATTTTCAAATGCCTTTCATGTAGTTGTTTTTGAAGAGACCGTCAAGGTGTTCATCGGGAGCGGCTTTGAGTTTGAGACTTTCCACATGGCCGTCGGCAAGGGAGAATATCAGCATTCCGTTGTGGCGCGGGTCGATATTTCCGTGGCGCGCAGTCGTGCTGTGGAAGTCCAGAAAACGGTAATTCCCCCGCACCAGATCAGTTCCGGAGTCTACCGTGTCGGCGGTGAGGCAGAGGCGCGAGGGATATTTCACCAGACTGAGTTTGTTGACCAGCGGGGAACCGGCGGAACCGAGCTGATAGTTCCGGCTGCCTGCGCCGTAGCAGTTGATCCCGTAGCCGGGATAGGATATTCCCTGACCTTCTATATAATAGTCCTGCGCGCACGCCTTGTTGGTATCGGTGACGGCGAGGGTCGGACAGACAAAACTCTGCGGATTGACTGAACCGAGTTCCAGAAGGTGACAGTTCCAGTATTTCGGTGAGGTGTAGTAGTGCGGCAGATAATCTTCGTAGGCATTGCTGTATTCCGCAAAGCCCATGGCTATCTGTTTCTGATTGTTGATGCACGAGGCACTGCGTCCTCTTTCTCTTGCCGAGTTGAGTGCCGGCAGCAGTATCGCCGCCAGAATGGCGATGATGGCGATAACGACAAGCAGTTCGATCAGTGTGAATCCGGACGGGGTTTTTCGGTTGGATGCAAAAAGCTTTTTCATTTTATATTCCTTTCATAAATGGTGAGCTGTAATATAATGTAATGCACTTTTTTGTCAAAATAAATGCTGTTTTTTGTCAATTAGATGTCAAAGTTTGTCGCAATGCGGTATTTTTCGGGGATTTCCGCCTGCAAAAATCTTCGTGCGGCAGAAATTCTTGAAAATTCCCGTTGCGATCTGAAAAAGGAGCGTTTTCGGGTGTTACCACTTTGGGTAGCACCCCTTGTCCCGCCATAGCCGGAAGGGCGACGGCGGATCAAACACCGGTTTTCATCTCCTCAACGGTCTCTTTTCAATCTTTTTTTGATTGACTTTTGCAATTACCTTAAGAGGCAATTTCAAAACTCCTCAAAAATTCTTGAAAATCATCGCTGCGATCTCAAAGCGGAGCGTTTTCGGTGGTTATTTATTCAATAGCCACGCTCAAACTACCGCTTTGATCTCATCAACGCTGATTTTTCAATCTCTTTTTGAATCAGTTTTGCAATTACCTCAGGGGTTCCGCCGGAACATGTTCCGGAAACTTTTATATTACATTTATAATACAAAAACGTATTGCAAAAGCGAAAAACTATGAATTTTAGACGACGGAAACGTATTATAAAAACTTCTTTGTAAATCAGGTATACTATTGCTTGTGCAGTTATAATGCGGAATCGTTTTATAAAAAACTCTGAAAAACGGAAAAAAACGTTTTTTTCTTGAAAAAAATCTTTTCCGGGGTTGCTTTTGCGGTAAAATTATGGTATAATATATACCAGTGCCGAAATAACCCCTAACAAAATCAAGGAGATTTTATCATGGCCAAAGACAAACACTACACCGGCGGTAATACCGAAGGCGGAATTACCAGCAGCTACGCCAACAGCGACGGCGTCCAACTGAAAGTTCCTTACAGCTTCATGGGTTCCATCTATGATGAAGCTGAACAGCAGGCCGCTCTGGCTGCCATGGCTCAGGATTCTCTGACCATGGGTCCCAAAACTCAGGAATTTCAGAACAAATTTGCCGCCAAACACGGTGCCAAACACGCTCTGGCTTGCAGCAACTGTACCACCGGTATGATGGTTGCCACCCAGATTTTCGACATCGGCAAAGGCGATGAAGTCATCGTTACCCCGAACACCTTCGTTGCGACCTGTCTGCCCATTCTGAAAGAAGGCGCGACCCCGGTTTTCGCTGATATCGACGAAAGAACCTTCAACATCGATCCCGAAGAAGTCGCCAAGAAGATCACCAACAAGACCAAAGCGATCTACGTTGTCCACTTCGCCGGTCAGATGGTCGATATGGACCCCATCATGGAACTCGCCAGGAAACACGGTCTCTATGTTCTGGAAGACTGCGCC
>SUWE01000037.1 GCA_015061615.1 Lentisphaerota bacterium | reverse complement strand
AATCACAAAAGGGATAGTTCAAAGCAAATTCTGCCGTTTATCGGCTCTGTACATATCCGTACCCATCCGTACATATCCGTACATAACGATCGTTCCGCCATGTATGGCGGAGCTTGAATGTAAAAAATCAGGGGCAGTTGCAAAACTTGATGTTTTGCGCTCAGCCCCATTTTTTATTCCGGCAGAGAATGTTTTACTGCCTTATCCGAGAAAATTTTTCCAGTTTTCTTCGGTGCAGAGGTGGAAAATATCGCTCAGATCCGGAGCTTTTTCGGCGAAGGGGAACTTTGCAATGGCGGCATCGGCGCCGATTTTTTCCATATACGGTTTATCCCGTTTTGCCCAGTGTTCCGGGAGCAGCGGTGCATAATCATTCACCTGACCGTCGGTTCCCCAGAGGACAAAATCCTTGATCCGGTATCCGGTCAGATAGAGTTTGCGCAGGCACTCCTCGCGGTAAATTCCGGGAGTTCCCGGAGTGAGGTCACAGAACATGCGGTTGGCAAATTCCGGATCGTAACAGAAACAGGATTTTGCGACCATGCTCATATAATCATCCATCCACGGCCAGCCAAGATGCGCCAACGAAAAACGTAAACCTTTGATACTTAAAAGGATTTCAAAACTTGAGGGCATGTTGTATTTCGCCGCAAGCATGTCGCGCCCTTCGCCGAGAACTCCGCTGTGGAACATTACCGGTTTGCCCGTCTGGGCAATCAGTTTACAAGCCGGAACACAATCTTCGGGGTAGTAGGATTCACAGATGATCTTGAATCCGGCAATCCCCGTTTCCACAGCGGTTGTGATCTGTTTTTCCCAATCCTTATCCAGCGGATTTATCCAGAAGAACGGATGAAATCCCGGCGTTTGCGAGGTATATTCAAGAACGGATTCCAAACGTCCCTGCCAGCGGTAATCGCCGTCGGCAAAGCCGAGACGTTTTTCCGGAATCGTACTTAAAACGTTGCCTCCGGTAACGCCTCCGGCGGCGGCTTTCTGCAAAAACTCCTGCGGTGTGTCGCATTTGCCGTAGTGAAAATGAATGTGTGCGTCGTACATGATAAACTCCTCTTAAATCATTTGCCAGATACCGGATTGTGTCCCCGCAGTACCTGAAAGTTTGAGTTTGTTTCCCGCGACCTCTGCGGAAATATCTGTGGATATTACCGGGATAAGTTTTGTAACACCTTCAGGCAGAACGATTTCTGTTTGCCATGCTCTGCGGGCGGGCTGGATGACGATCAGCAGTTTTTCATTTTCTGAACTGCGGGTGTAGATCATTGGATAATCTGCCAGAAGCAATTTGAAATCACTGCCTGCGTTGAGTGCATCGTGTCTGCGGCGTATTCCGGTCAACATCCTAACGGTGTGCCAGAGGGAGTCCGGGCGGCTCTGTTGTTCCGCGACATCCGGAGCGCCGCAGGCGGTATCCACCGGCAGGTAGAGTTCTTCTGCTCCGGCAGTGGAAAATCCGGCATTTTTTCCGCTGTTCCACTGCATCGGCGTGCGTGATTGCGTGCGGGAGTATCCCCCTTCACGGGAAACCAGACCTTTGACATTCCGCATACCGATCTCATCGCCGTAATAGATGAACGGCACCCCCGGCATGGTGAGGATGAAGGCGAAGACACAGGCAAGGTCGCGTTCATCACGCAGATCGCTGATCCTTGTCATATCGTGATTGCCGGTCGGTATACTGATGAAACCGTCATTTTTTGTCCGTTCATAATGGTCAAGATAGGTTTTGAAGAAAAACTCTGCATCTCCGAGACCGGCGGGGTCAAAGTAACTGTGTTTGTTGATCACGGTGTAATCGTTGCCGTCTTTTTCGTAAAATCCGCTTTTATCCAGACCATCCCACAGATCGCGTTCCGGTTCGTTGCGGAAAAGCGTCGTGTATGCCGGTGTTCCGCAATGGAGCAGAAAGTCGCAGTGGAACCCGGCTTTAAGTGACTGCGGAGCATACGCCCATTCGGCGATCAGTACCGCTTCGGGGTATTCCTCATCGAGCATCGCGCGGAACTCGCGCCATATCGCCATCGTCTCTTTGCGGTCAGGATCTTTTTTGACCAGTGACGGTGCCATGTCACAGCGGAATCCGGCGGCACCGAGGTTCAGCCAGAAGCGCATGATATTCTTCATCTCCTCCCGTACTTTCTGACATGCCGGATGATCCACCGGAAGCTGCCACTTGCATTTGGGATCCGGATTGGCAAAGCCGTAGTTCAGTGCCGGCTGGGTGGAAAAAAAGTTGATGGCAAAACTGCCGTCACGTTCAGCGGCGCCGTTGATCATCGACATTCCGCAGGATGGGGAAAGCCAGCTGTCGGTCCATATATAGTAGTCGGAATACGCGTTGCGTTCCGCTTTTGCCGACTCTTTGAACCATTTGTGGGCGATCGAGGTGTGACCGGCGACCAGATCGAGACATATCTTCATTCCCCGTTTTTCCGCAGACCGGAAAAGCTCTGCCAGATCGTCATTCGTTCCGTAACGCGGCGCGACCTGACAGTAATCTGCTATATCGTAACCGCCGTCGGCAAACGGTGAGGCAAAACACGGATTGAGCCAGAGCGCATTCACCCCAAGCTGTTCAAGGTAGTCCAGTTTGGCGATGATTCCCTGAATATCACCGATGCCGTCGCCGTTGCTGTCAAAAAAACTTGACGGATATATTTCGTAAAATACAGCATTTTCAAGCCATTTCGGACACTTTACACTCATTGCTTATTCCTTTTATATTACTTTTTGCTCCACATTCTCGGCGGCGGCGCAACCTCTTTTGCCTTTATCCGGAAGTTTTTCGCACCCAGAAGTGCTTCACACCTCTTTATAAACGGCATATCCACCCGGATATTACCCATGTGCGACTCGATAAAGACCGTTTCTCTGCCGTTGACTACGCAGAGTATGAGTTTGGAACCTTTTTCACGGACAATGTTGGCTTTGCATATTTCCGCAAGTTTTTTCAGCGTATCCGGCTGAAGGTCTTTCTGGTAGATATGCAGATAGAGTTCTTCCGTATAAATTTCCGGAGCATCGTCAAGCAGGGTGACCTTTTCCACCACCAGCCGGGCGCGGTCGCCTTCGTCGTTGCGTTTCGCCGTCACTTCCAGAACCACCTCACTGCCGGTTTCAAGGGTGATATTGTTATCTTTCAACGCTGCAAGAGCGCGCTCGTAAAGCATCAGTTCACAGCTGCTTTCCAAATCTTCCACCGTCAGGATGACAAACGGTTTCTGGGTCTTTTTGCTGATTTTCTGCTGACAGCTGTTCACCATGCACACCAGACGCAGCGACATACTGTCAGAGTGATTGTCCTTCAAACGCTGATTGATTTTTTCGACCTCTTTCAAAGGAGTACCGAAGGCTTTGAGCAGCAGTGATTTCGGTTCAAGCGGATGACCGGAGACATAGAAGCCCAGAAGTTCCTTTTCCGCTTTGAGCAGATCGAGCCACTCAAATTCGTCGATATCAGGAATGGGGACTCCGGCTTCTTCGGCTTCTTCGCCGCCGAACATATCAAAGAGTGAACCCTGACCGTTGGCTTTGTCGATCGCCCGCTGTATGGCGTAAGACATCATCGGTTCAGCAACGGCAAGTATCTGGGAACGGCGCAGACCGAGAGAGTCGAATGCTCCGGCTTTGGTGAGGAACTCCAGCATGCGCGAGTTGATGTAAGTGCCGCATCTTTCGCAGAAGTTGAGGAAACTGGTAAACGGTCCTTCCTCCTGACGGCTGGCGATGATCTTGCTGGCGGCGGCTTCACCGCACCCTTTGATCGCACCGAGACCGAAACGGATCCTTCCGTTATCCACGGAAAACTGGATATTGCTGCTGTTCACATCCGGAGGAAGTATTTTTATGCCCATTTCATGACACTCGTTGATGAAGAATGCGAGCTTTTCCGCATTTTCGATTTCCCCGGTCAGCACCGCTGCCATGAACTCCACCGGATAGTTCGCCTTCAGATACGCCGTCTGATAGGATACCACACCGTAGGCGGCGGAGTGGGATTTGTTGAAGCCGTATCCGGCAAAAATTTTGATTTTTTCCCAGATGGCATCGGCAAGTTCCTCATCTATATCGCTTGCCTCTTTGCAGCCGATGATGAACTTTTCCCGCTGCTGCTTCATCACATCTTCTTTTTTCTTACCGATCGCGCGGCGCAGGATGTCCGCTCCGCCGAGACTGAATCCGGCAAGCGCCTGCACCACCTGCATGATCTGCTCCTGATAGACCATGATACCGTAGGTCTCTTTCAGGATCGGTTCCATTTTCGGGTGGTCGTATTCGGTGACTTCCTCACCCTTTTTACGGGCAATGTAGGTCGGGATGAACTGCATCGGACCGGGACGGTAGAGCGCCACCAGAGCGATAATGTGTTCGATTGTTTCGACTCCGAGGTTGCGGCAGAGATCCTGCATACCGCCGGATTCCAGCTGGAAGACGCCGACCGTGTCGCCTTTCTGGAGCATCGCGTAAGTTTTCGGGTCATCCAGCGGCAGTTTGGAAAGGTTTATTTCCACCCCGTGCTGTTCTTTTATCATATCCAGCGCATTGCGGATGATGGTGAGTGTTCTCAAACCGAGGAAGTCCATCTTCAGCAGTCCGAGGTTTTCACACGGTTCTTTCGGGTACTGCACCACCATATCGCCGGTGGCACTGCGGGAAAGCGGAACCAGATTGTCAAGTCTCTGGTCACCGATGATGACTCCGGCGGCGTGGACACCTGCCTGACGGTTCAGACCTTCGAGGATTTTTGCGAAGCCGAAAACATTTGCGACCCTTTCGTCCGTTGCGATCAGATCGGCAATTTCCTGCGACTGTTCGATCGCTTTGGGAATGGTCATTTTCAGATCTTCCGGAATCATCTTCGTAAGTTTGTTCCCTTCTTCAAAGGGGAAATCCAGCACGCGGGCAACGTCTTTGACCACCGCTTTTGCCTTGAGCTGACCGTAGGTGCAGATCTGGGCGACGTTGTCAAAACCGTATTTCTGCCGCACATATTCGATAACTTCGGAACGCCGTTTTTCGCAGAAGTCGATATCGAAGTCCGGCGGACTCACGCGTTCCGGATTGAGGAAGCGCTCAAAGAGCAGATCATATCTCAGCGGGTCGATATCGGTGATAAGCATCAGATACGCCACCACACTGCCTGCACCGGAACCGCGCCCCGGTCCCACCGGAATACCGTGTTCCTTACCCCAGCGGATAAAGTCGGAAACGACCATGAAGTAACTGCAGAATCCGGTCTTTTCGATAACGTTGAGTTCGTAATTGAGCCGGTCCATGATGCTTTTCTGTTTTTCATCAAGTTCCATGCCTTCGGTGTATTCAAAGTCGTAGCGCATCGGCAGATTGGCACAGCAGACGTCGAACAGCACCTTGCGGTCAGCCTCTTTGCCATTGGGCATGTAGAATACCGGATAGTGATTGGTCTTGTAATCGAACTGCACCGGATCGGCGGCACAGCGGTCACAGATGAGCTTGGTGTTGCTGAGTGCTTCGGGAATATCTTTGAAAATTTCTTCCATCTCTTCCGGAGACTTGAAGTAAAACTCCCGTGTCGGAAAACGGAAATGCTTTTCGTTGCTCAGCTTGTCGCCCGTCTGAATACAGAGCATGATCTCGTGAGCTTCGGCATCTTCGCGGCGCATGTAGTGTACGTCGTTGGTCGCCACAAGTTGAAGATTGCGGCGGCGTGCAAGGTCGATAAGCAGGGGATTGACCTCTTTTTCCTCCGGCATATTGTGGTCCATAAGTTCGATGAAGAAGTTTTCCGGACCGAAGATCTCCAGATAATCGTCCAGCGATTTTTCCGCACCGGAAATGTCACCGACACTCAGTTTGCGCGGAATTTCTCCGGCGATACACGCTGAAAGTGCAATGATACCCTCATGGTATTGGGCAAGCAGCTGTTTGTCGCATCGTGCTTTGTAGTAGAATCCGGTTCTCCACGATTCACTCATGATTTTGCAGAGGTTGAAGTACCCCTTCTGATTTTCCGCCAGCAGAACGAGGTGGTGACCTTTGATGAAGTCGACCGCCGGATTGGTATCCTGCCGTCTGGTCGGTGAAACGTATGCTTCCACGCCGATGATGGGAACCAGGTCTTCAGCGGTGAGTTTTTTGTGGAACTCCTCAGTTCCCCCCATATATCCGTGGTCGGTGATGGCAATACCGGGCATTCCCATCTCTTTTGCCATGGGGATAAGTCCTTTGGCGGTACACGCACCGTCGAGCATACTGTAATGGGTGTGCAAATGCAGGTGGACAAAGTCAGCCATAGAAATTGCTCCTTTTTTCTCAGTTTTTCAGACTTTGAAGCGGAGCCGGTATCCTGCCGCCGCGGTTTATCATCACCGCCGGGGAGTATCTGGATACCGGAATCACCGGAGCTTCACCGAGAAGTCCGCCGAAACTTATCATATCCCCCTCTTTGCCCGCAGGAATCAGACGGACTGCGGTGGTCTTGGTGTTGACCACGCCGATGGCGATCTCGTCGGCGATGATTCCGGAAATGACCTCTTCCGGAGTGTCACCGGGAATGGCGATCATATCCAGTCCGACGGAGCAGACGGCGGTCATCGCCTCAAGTTTTTCCAGAGAGAGCGCTCCGCAGCGCGCGGCGTCGATCATACCGGCATCTTCGGAAACGGGAATGAATGCTCCGGAAAGTCCGCCGACATGACTTGACGCCATGACACCGCCCTTTTTCACCGCATCGTTGAGCATTGCCAGTGCGGCGGTGGTGCCGGGGCATCCGCATTTTTCCAATCCGATCTCCTCAAGGATATGCGCCACCGAGTCACCGATAGCGGGAGTCGGCGCCAGAGAAAGGTCAACGATACCGAAAGGCGTATTGAGCCGTTCACTGGCAAGTTTTGCCACCAGCTGACCGACACGGGTGATTTTGAATGCGGTGCGTTTGATCGTTTCAGCGATTTCAGTGAGATTTACATTTTTTCCGGCTCTGCGGATGGCGGATGCGACGACTCCGGGACCGGAAACACCGACGTTGATGACCGTTTCCGGTTCGCCGATACCGTGGAACGCGCCCGCCATGAACGGGTTATCTTCCGGCACATTGGCGAATACCACCAGTTTGGCACAGCCGATGGCGGAGTTGTCCGCTGTCAGGTCGGCAGTCTGACGGATGATTTTGCCCATCAGTGCCACGGCATCCATGTTGATTCCGGCTTTGGTCGAGGCGACATTGACCGATGAGCAGAGGCGCGAAGTGGTCGCCAGCGCTTCGGGGATGGCGGATATCAGGGTGCGGGCGCCGTTGGTGAATCCCTTCTGCACCAGTGCGCTGTAACCGCCGATGAAGTTGATTCCGAGTTCCGAGGCGGCGCGGTCGAGAGTACGGGCGATATCCAGTGCGCCGTCGCGGGAAATTCCGCCGCACATCAGAGATACCGGGGTGACCGATACGCGTTTGTTGATGATGGGTATACCGTACTCTTTTTCGATATCCTGACCGGTTTTAACCAGCTCTTTGGCGTGGAACATGATTTTGTCATAGATTTTGGAGCATAAACGCTTTTCATCGTCACACTGACAGTCAAAAAGCGATATACCCATAGTGATGGTACGGATATCGAGGCACTCCTCACGGATCATGCTGATAGTTTCAAAAATATCATTTCTGCTGGGCATGGGGAAAGCTCCTTGTCAGATGCGGTGCATCGCATTGAAGATATCTTCGTGCATGGTGTGGATATCCAGATGACTCTCTTTGCCCAGTTCGCTCATTTTGTCGACAAAAGCGGCAAAGGGAATGGTGATGCTGTCGATTTCCACCAGCATTATCATGGAAAAGTACTGCTGAAGAACGGTCTGGGAGATATCGACGATATTGACTCCGTATTCGGCACAGACATTGCTGACTTTGGCGATGATGCCGACGGCATCGCATCCGGTGACACTGATAACTGCTTTCATTGAAAATATCCTTTTATCTTTACTTTTGTGAAAAATCTAACCTGCGGTGTTGCATCGTGGTCAATCTCGCGCCTTGCTCCTGTGCTGGTACAGTCGAGTACAGTCGTACACTCCTGCACCATGCTCGTCGCAAAACCCGACCTTGCCGCACGCTGCATTCACCGTGTGGATCTGACCTGTTTTTACCGATTTTACAGTTTTACAAATCACAACACACCATCAATGTTTTTGTTTTTATGTAATATAGCCTGCTGAAGCAGTTTTTACAAGGTCAGATCAGCGGCAAAAATGCTCAATGAGTTGTCTCTTGCTCCCATGATGGTGATGATATCGCCGGATTTGCCGTTTGCCAGCAGAAACTCTTTAAGAGTTTCGCGGTCGGGCATCACCATGAAACGGTCGGGTAAGGCGGAGTTCGCCCGCCACTTTTCACACACATCTGCGGCATGGGGCGAGAAGCTGGAAGTTCCTCCGGCGTAAAACGGTTCAAGCAGAATGAAACGGTCACCTGCGGCAAGAAAATCATCCATCAGTCTGAACAGCTCATCTTCCATGAATCCGAAGGGTTTGTAGCCGTGCGGCTGAAATACGGCAAGGAGTTTGCCTTCAGAGATTTCACGCATTCCGGATAAGCAGGAGAGGATTTTTTCGGGATTGTGGGCGTAATCGTCATAAACTCTTGCTCCGGAAGGTGTTGTGCCAGCGTAGTCATTTCTGCGCCACACTCCGTCAAAGTGCGGAAGGGCTTTGAGAACATCGTCATCGTTGAAGTTGAGCATGGCAAGCAGTTTTCTTATGGCAAGCGCGTTGAGTGCAACGTGTCTGCCGGATGCCGGGAGCGTGATTTTTCTGCCGTCATCGAACACCGCAAGGGGAACTTGGCCGGGAGTGTACTCTTTCAAGCCGGAAATAGTTTGACACTCAATGGGGGCATTTACTGCAAGGTCAGGGGTTATGACAGCACCTTTGCGGGTGTTGCGGGTGAGGAACGAGGTGAAGAGCTCCGCAAGTTCCTCCTTGCTGTAATGGTCGGTTGCGATATTGAGGATAATGGCGTAATCCGCCGGATAAGAGAGCAGACTTTTGTCGCTTTCATCCGCCTCAAAAACAAGGAATTTACCTTTGCCGGGGCGGAAGTTGCCGGCGTTTGAGGGAGTCTTGTAACGCTTGGAAACGGCACCGGAGATCATCACCGGGTCGCCGCCGAGCTGTTCCAGAACCTCTGTGAGATATCCGGTGACGGAGCTTTTGCCGCAGCTGCCGGTTACGGCGATGGAAATTTTGTCTGAGTATGTTTCCAGAATCAGCTTGAGAAATTCGGCGCGGTGGAGCCGGGGGATAGTTTTTCCGGCGGCGAGGAAGTCCGGATTATCCTCCTCGATAGCCGTGCTGTAAACTATCGCATCGGGCAGGGGGGCTCCGGAAGTGAAGCGCGAACCATCCTGCGGATAGATTTTGACTCCCTGAGCGGCAAGAGCATCGTTGATCGGAGCATTTTCCGCCTTGCCTGCGCCCCGGTCACTGCCGGAAACTGTGAATCCGCAATCGACGGCGGCGGCTGCCAGTGCGCTCATGCCGATACCGCCGACTCCGATGAAATGGAAATTTCTCATCAATATTTTCTCCCCTTGTGCTTGAAATAATAACGTTTACATACTATACTAAGCAAGTGACGATTTTTCAAGATGGAAAAGTGTATGAATCTCAATTTTGCACAACTGGAAATCGCCGGAGAGACCAACTGCGGTACTGTCCGGCACCATAATGAGGATAACTTCATTATCTGTTCTCCTGCCGGCGGCAGTGCTGTTCTGGCGGCAGTTGCCGACGGTATCGGCGGCCACAGCCACGGCGAAGTGGCAAGCCATATCTGCTGTACCGCGCTTCTTCAGGCGGCGCGGCAGACCGACAGTGCCTTGTGGACGAAAGAGTTCCTGCGTGAAACACTTTGCCGTGCCAATGAAAAAATATTCAAATATAATCTGGAAAGCCGGAAAATAAAACCGATGGGCTGTACCGTTGCGGCGGCGGTGTTTTTCCGTGACCGGGTGATAACCGCCAGTGCCGGTGACAGCAGGATCTACGAATACTTCAAGGCTCCGGGCAGAGTGCCGTTGCAACAGCTTACGACTGACCACCGTCCGGAAAATTTCCGGAAACTGAAACTTGATCCGCGTTTTTCCGGAGCGAGTCTGATTTCCAGCGCGCTGGGAACGGCGAAGTTCCTCAGGCTTGATGTGGCGGAGTATCCAAGGCATGACGGAGCGAAATACCTGATTTGTTCCGACGGACTTTACGGGAGCATGAACGATCTGGTGCTTGCCGGGATCCTCGGTGACAGCAGTTCCATGCGGAGCAAGACCGGGGCGCTGGTGCGCGGGGCGATTCTTGCCGGTGAGCGCGACAATATAACCGTGATCTGTGCCGGAACCGCAGAAAGAGAGAGTTGAAATGGCACTGTTGGAAGTTAAAGAGCTTTTTGTCCGTTACAAAGTACGGACTCCATTGTTTGCAAAACAGCGTTATCTGTCTGCCGTAAACGGAGTTTCCTTCACTCTTGAAAAGGGGGAAACCGTCGGACTGGTCGGTGAATCCGGTTGCGGCAAAAGCACTCTGGGCAGGGCGCTGGTGCGTCTGGAAGAGCCGTGTTCCGGCAGAATCCTGCTCAACGGCAGGGATTTGACCCATGCGAAGGGGAAGGAACTCAAAGAGATGCGCAGGAGTTTCCAGATGATATTTCAGGATCCTTACGGTTCGCTGAATCCGAGACTTCCGGTCTTTGCCGCGCTGGATGAGGTGATTGCCCTGCACCGCAAAGCGCCGCTTGCAGTCAGAAAGGAGCGGGCGGCTGAGCTGCTGGAAATGGTGGGGTTGACGGCGGATGCGCTGAACCGTTATCCGCACCAGTTTTCAGGCGGACAGCGTCAGCGGATAGGTATTGCCCGTGCGCTGGCGGCGGATCCGGATTTTATCGTTGCCGACGAGCCGGTATCGGCGCTGGATGTGAGTGTTCAGGCGTCGATAGTCAATCTTCTTCAGGATATACAGCAAAAAAGCGGAACGTCGATCCTTTTCATAGCGCATGATCTGGCGGTGGTGGAGCATATATCGTCGCGGATAATGGTGATGTATCTGGGGTCGGTGGTGGAGCTGGCTCCGTCGAGGCAGATGGTGAGTTCGCCGCGTCATCCGTATACAGAGGCGTTGTTGTCGGCGGTTCCGACTCCGGAGGGGGGATTATCGGGCAGGATAAGGTTGAACGGGGATGTTCCTTCGCCGCTGGCGTTGCCTGCGGGGTGTCCGTTTCACGAGCGTTGTCCTTATGCAAAGGAGCGTTGCCGCAGGGAGAAGCCGCCGCTGCTGCCGGTGGAAGGTGAAGAAGGGCGCTGGTGTGCCTGCTGGGAACCGTTGAGCGGAGTGCAGCGCTGAAAGGCGCGAAGCGCTCAAGCCGTGCGCAGCACAAAACAAGCGCGAAGCGCTCAAGAGCAGCTTGCGAAGCAAGCGTGAAAAGTTTTTGCCGGGGGCATGGGGGAGCTTTTTACAAAAAGCGCCCCCATAATAAAGCGCGAAGCGCATAAACAAGCGCGAAGCGCTCAAGCCGTGCGCAGCACAAAACAAGCGCGAAGCGCTCAAGAGCAGCTTGCGCAGCAAGCGTGAAAAGTTTTTGCCGGGGGTATGGGGGAGCTTTTTACAAAAAGCGCCCCCATAATAAAGCGCGAAGCGCAAAAAACAAGCGCGAAGCGCCAAAAAATAAACCCTTGCGGACAGTGCGCCACAGCGGGTATCAAGAGCGTGTCAGCCCGCAAGCCGCTTGGGGTCAGATTGCAAACAACCCGCGCAGACTGCGTTTTGCGCCGCCCCAATTTTGTCAGACACGTCAGACAAGTCCGACAGCGGCTTGCCACGGCGTAGCCCGCAGGGCGAAGACGGGCGCACCCTATAATCTGCAAGCCGCAGACGGTATACCGAACCCATGCCTGCCCGCAAGCCGCAAGGGGTGTTTTTTTATGCGCTTCGCGCTTTATTATGGGGGCGCTTTTTGTAAAAAGCTCCCCCATGCCCCCGGCAAAAACTTTTCACGCTTGCTGCGCAAGCTGCTCTTGAGCGCTTCGCGCAGTTTGGTGCTGCGCACGGCTTTCACCCCCCCCCGCTTAATTTTTGCGGTTGTTGAGCGTCGATTTGTGAATGTTTTCAAGCGCTTTTTTCTGCATATCGTGGATATCGCTGCGCAGTTTGGCATCACCTTTGGGCAGACGCCCGGCGTTGGAGACCTTTCCGGCACGCAGTAAATTGGTGAATGTCTGCCAATCTGATAATGATTCCGGATAAGGAAAATCCTTGTTCCCCTTCAAGCCTTTGAGCAGCATAGTTGATTCACGTTTGAGCAGATTGCGGATATCCTGCAGGCGCGTATCCTGCTTTTTGTCACCGTAATCTTCGATATACCGGTGGCACTCGTGGACCATTTCCAGCGCAAGTTTGTACCGCTCAAAGGTCATGTTGATATAACGTTTACTGCCGTCGGGTTTGGCGCGGCGCAGTTTGCGGTCAAGGTCGCTGGCATCCTCTTCAAGACGGCGGAGTCTGCCGCTGATTTCCAGTTTCCGGCTGCCGGCAATGCCCTTGATGCTTTTGCGTCCGCCGGTCGGTGAAGGATTTTTCCGTTTCGGCGGACACGCCGCATAAACTTCACCGAAAGCAAAAACAACCGCCAGCATCAATGCAAAAAAATTGAATTTACGCATAATAAAAACCTCCTGATTACAAGCTATATTACTAAAATAATGCAATGACAAGAGTTTGTCAAGTTGAAAAATCATCCGTTATGCAGTATTTTATAATATTTACAGTTGTCAAACAGGAAAATCTCTATGCCCGATGTTTTGTTCGCCGCTGAAAATCTCTCTCTTGCCGTCGGCAGGCAGATACTTTACGATAATACCGAATTTGCCATTTCCACCGGGGAAAAGGTCGCCCTCGTCGGCAGAAACGGATGCGGAAAATCCACCCTTCTGCGCATAATCACCGGTGAGGAACTCCCTGCGGAGTCTTCCAAACTCACCCGTATGCGCAAGCTCCGCTGTGCCGCGTTGCCGCAGGAGTTTGATCTCGACGGCAGCCGCTCCATTGCCGAAAATGTCCGCGACGGTCTGGAACTCTTTTACTCCATGCTCGACCGCTACGGTAAAGTTCCGGTAAATTCTGCAGAACACGCCGGAATCGAACACTTTCTGACCGTTCACGATGCGTGGAATCCCGATGTCAAACTCGCCGTTATCCTTGAGAAACTGCACCTTGCTCCGGTTGCGGATAAACTTTGCAGCTCCCTTTCCGGCGGTGAAAAACGGCGCGTCGCTCTTGCCCGCGCCGTCATCAGCGACCCCGATCTGCTCCTGCTCGATGAACCGACCAACCACCTCGATGTGAACACCGTCGAATGGATCGAAGATTTTGTCAATTCAAGCAGTTGTTCCGTGCTTTTTGTCACTCACGACCGCTGCTTTCTCGACCGTATCGCCACGCGTATCGTGGAACTTGACCACGGCAAATTTTACTCCTATACCGGCAATTACGCCGACTACCTCGCCGCCAAAGCCGACCGGGAGATGAAGGAGGATATCTTTGAAGCCAAACGGCAGAGTTTCCTGCGTTCTGAAATAGACTGGGTCCGCCGCTCACCCAAAGCGCGTCTGAAACGCAACATGGGCAGAATGAAGCGGTTTGAGGAAATTGCCGCCATCGCCAAACCGTTGCGCGATTCCGATATGGAACTGATCATCCCCGCCCCCGGACGTATGGGAAACAAGACGGTCGAATTGAAAAATATCAGCAAATCCTTCGGTGACCGGAAGATTTTGCAGGATTTCTCTTTTGAGTTCACCCCCGGCGCCCGCATCGGTCTTGTCGGTCCCAACGGTATCGGGAAATCCACGCTGGTCAAAATCATCACCGGCGAACTTGCTCCGGACAGCGGAGTGTGTGAAGTTGCTCCGACTGTCTCCTTCAATCTCATCGACCAGAACCGCATGGTGCTGGACGGGGAAAAAACTGTCGCGGAGGAAATAAGCGAAGGTCTTGAATACGTTTATCTCGGCAGTGAAAAAGTTACCGTCTGGACCTATCTCAAACGTTTTCTCTTTGAAGATGAACGTATCAAAACCCGTATAAAATACCTTTCCGGCGGAGAAAAAGCGCGCCTTGCGCTGGCGAAGATATTGAAAAAAGGCGGCAACTTCCTCATCCTTGACGAACCGACCAACGACCTCGACCTTTCCAGTCTGCGCTTTCTGGAAGAGGCGCTTGCCGCATTTCCGGGATGTGTGCTTGCCGTCAGCCATGACCGCTACTTTCTCAACCGCATCTGTACCGGAGTGCTTTCATTTTCCTCCGGCGGAACTCTCTTTTACACTCCCGGCGACTACGATTATGCACTGGAAAAACGCCTTGAACGCGAAGCGGCTCAACAGCCTGCAACCAAACGTGTTGCAGAAAAGAAAGCTCCGGAACCGGTCAAGCCGAAACCCCGTAAACTCTCTTACAAAGAGCAAAAGGAGTTCGACGGAATGGAAGATGCCATTCTTGCCGCCGAAGAAAAAGTTGCGGAACTTGAGGCGATTTTCGGTGATCCGGAGTTTTTCAGCAAATACGGTTCTCGCTCAGTTGAACTGCAAAGTGAACTCGATGCCGCCAGAGCCGAAACGACCCGCCTCTATGCCCGCTGGGAGGAATTGGGGAGCAAGATACAACCCTGACTTGCGCCGCAAGTAGCAGAGGGTATACCGGACCCATGCCGGCGGCGCAAGCACGTCGGGGATTTTTCAGCGTTCTTTGCGCTTTGAGGCGGAGGGGATCTTCAGCATATCGCGGTACTTTGCCACGGTACGCCTTGCGATGGATACCCCATCTTTTTTGAGCATATCCGCAATCGAATCATCTGAAAGCGGAAAGGCGGGATCTTCCTCAGCTATCAGCGATTTTATCTTTTCCAATACCGCCTGATTGGATAGTTCCGCCGCCCCGCCGGAAGGGAAGAAGAACTTCAGCGGAAATACTCCGCGCGGAGTATCTGCAAACTTCCCCGCCGCCGCGCGGCTGATGGTGCTTTCACTCAAGTCGAGTGCCTGAGCCGCCTCTTTCATCGTCAGCATGCGGAGCTGTTCCACGCCGTTATCCAGAAAATCCTTCTGCTTTGCGGCGATGAACTCACCGAGTTTCAAAAGGGTGCTGCCGCGGTTTATCAATGCCTGGACGAACTCCTTTGCCGCGGAAAGTTTTCCGGTCAGATATTTCCGGTCATCTTCCGGAAGATTCCTGTTTTCAAGCAGTTTTTCGTAGAGCGGCGAGACCCGCAGCGGGAGTTCCCGCTCCCGGCGGATAGAAACTTTGTATCTCCCGTCTTCACCGGGAAAAATCGTGATATCGGGAGTGATGAACTCCCCTCCCGATGCCGGAGCATACTCCCTGCCGGGGAAGGGGTTGAGCGTGCGGAGCGTATTGAGCATCGCATCAAGTTCACTGCGGGTGACTTGCAGACGTTTTTCAAGGGCGGAAAAGCGGCGGTTTTCGATATCTTCCAGCCCCTCGTCGAGCAGTTTTTTCATAAGGGAAGTCAATTTCCCCTGACGTTCAAGCTGAAGTTTCAGACACTCCGCCGGGGTGCGGGCGCCGACTCCGGCAGGGGCGGCATTCTGAACGGTATGCAGAACATCTTCCATATCAGCCATATCGGCATCGCAGAGCATCGCCAGATCGGCAAGCGGAATTGCGAGATATCCGTCATCGTTCACAGCGGAAATTATTTCCATTGCGATACGCAGAAAGTTTTCATTCAGATCCAGAGCGGCAATTTCCTGCATCAGCAGAGTTTTGAGCTGCGGCGGGGGGGCGGGAATGTACGACATGCCGTCATTGTCATCGTCCGGAGTGCTGAGATCCTGCGGCAGCGGCAGTTCGTCGCTCCACGTTTCGCTTAAAATACTGTTGCTTTCGTAGTCGTTTTCGTCTTCGGGAGAGTTTGGCGTTTCTTCTCTTTCCGGAAGTGCGCTGTTTTCAACGGGAACTTCTTCAAGCATGGGATTTACCGCCATTTCCGCCCGGATCGCCTGAGCAAGATCGGTTACAGGCATGGCAAGAACTTCCAGACTGCGGCGCTGATTTTGCGTCAGAGTCAGGTGCTGTTCAAGTTTTCCGGATAATCCGGCACTGAGATTATGCTCACTCATAAAAAAATACGGAAAATTATTGAAAATCCATTTGAAAAGTTCACTGATACAATTTAGATTATGAAAAGTTTTTTTTCAATAGCGGTTTTCATAAAAAATAACTTTTTTTACAGAAATATGGAAAATATCTCAATAATCTCGCTTGGCAGCGGCAGTGACGGCAATGCCTACTTCGCTGAATCGCCTGCCGGAGCTTTACTTGTCGATCAGGGATTTTCCCGCAGGGAACTTCTGCGGCGCATGGAGTGCGCCGGCTGTGACCCCTCCCGGCTCTGCGGAGCATTGCTCACTCACGAACACGGCGACCACAGTGCGGGGGCAAGAGTCTTTTGCGATTCTCTGGATCTGCCTCTGTATGCCACGCCGGAAACGGCACTGCGCCTGAAAAAAACGAACAAACTGCCCCGGAAAGTGCGGGTCTTTGAGCCGGGGGCGAAGTTTGAACTTGCCGGATTTGAAGTGACAAGTTTTGCCCTTTCCCACGATGTCGATACGGTCGGATTCCGTTTGAAAAGCTGCGGAGTGGATATCGGTATCGCCACCGACCTCGGCTGTGTAAGTGAAAGTGTCAAGCGGAATCTGAGAAACTGCCGCGCACTGATACTTGAAAGCAATTACGATCACGAAATGCTGATGAACTCCCAGCGCACTCTTGAACTTAAACGGCGGATATCCGGCTTCCGGGGACACCTCGGCAACAGAGATACTGCGGAACTGCTCGGCGAACTGCTCGACGACTCCGTGGAACTGCTTCTGCTTGCTCACGTCAGCAGAGAGTGCAACGATTATGACAAACTTGCCGGACTCTGCGCCGCGCGGCTGAAGGAGCTGAACAAAGAACATTGCCGTTTCACTGTCCTGCAACAGGATACGCCTTCGGAAAAATTTGTTTTATGCGGAAGATAATCGACTTGTAAAATCAGCTTTTCCGGTGTATATTAATAAGACAGACAAAACCATAACCAGATACCGGATATGGAATCCGGTATGAGTCAAAGGAAAAACAGGGATGAAAATTTACAACTTCTCCGCCGGTCCGGCAATGCTTCCGGAAGCCGTCATGCGTAAAGCTCAAGCCGAATTTATTGATTTTCAGGGTAGCGGCAGCGGTATTCTGGAACTTTCACACCGTGGCAAATTCTTCCAGCCGGTCATCGACCGCGCCGAAGCCAACGTCCGTGAATTGCTCAACGTTTCCGATGACTACGCGGTTGTTTTCGTCCAGGGCGGTGCTTCCATGCAGTTTGCCATGCTCGCCATGAACTTCCTCAACGGCGGAACCGCCGACTATGTCGATACCGGTGTCTGGAGCAACAAGGCTGCCAAAGAAGCCAAAATGTTCGGTAACGTCAATATCGTCGCTTCTTCACGCGATGACAAATACGATCACATTCCCGCTGCAGCCGACTGGAAAATGACCGACGGCGCCGCTTACATGCACATTACCAGCAACAACACCATCGCCGGAACCCAGTACATCAATCTGCCGACCGCGCCTGCCGGTGTTCCGCTGATCGCGGATATGTCCAGTGACATCATGTCCCGCATGTTCGATATCAACAACTTCGGTATGGTCTATGCCGGTGCCCAGAAGAACATCGGTCCTGCCGGTGTCGCGCTGGTGATTCTCCGCAAGGATTTGGCTGAACGCACTGACGAAAGCAAAGTTCCGACCATGCTCCGCTACTCCACCTATATCAACGACGGCAGCATGTTCAACACTCCGCCGACCTTTGCGATCTATATCCTCGCGCTCATCACCGACTGGCTGAAAGAAAACGGCGGTATCGCGGCGATGGAAAAACACAACAACGAAAAAGCCGCTCTTCTGTACAACTTCCTCGACGAAAGCAGCTTCTACTCAAGCCCCGTTGCTAAAGCCGACCGTTCCAGAATGAACGTCGTCTTCCGCACTCCGAGCGACGAGCTGGATGCGAAATTCGTTTCCGAAGCGACCGCCTGCGGTCTGACCCAGCTCAAAGGTCACCGTCTGGTCGGCGGCTGCCGTGCCAGCATCTACAACGCCATGCCGGTTGAAGGCGTGCAGGCGTTGATCGACTTCATGAAGAAGTTCGAGTGCGCCAACAAGTAATCTTTTGATTTGTGTGGGGGGAAGGCTGTTGCAAAGCACCGTATTTGCAACAGCCCCTTTTTTCTATGGAAGGAGTTTTCAATGTTTGAAATCGAAATCGACAGAAGTTTTTCTGCTGCGCATCAGCTCAAAGGTTATGACGGCGACTGCCGTAATCTGCATGGTCACAACTATGAAGTAACCGTTACAGTTCAGGCGGATACGCTCAACGAAGTCGGCATTGCGCTGGACTTCAAAAAACTCAAAGCGGCACTGGATGAGGTCATCACTCCGTATGACCACCACAACCTTTCCGAGCTGGCAGATTTTCAGGAAATAAATCCCACCAGCGAAGTCCTTGCCCGCACCATCTACCGCAAAATGAGTGCGCTGCTCAACGACGGCAATGTGAAAGTCGCAAGAGTCCGGATCGGTGAATCGTCCTCATCACGTTTGACTTACAGCGAGTAAAGTTTATGTTGCGCGTCATCGAGACCTTTGCCAGTATTCAGGGGGAATCCACGCACGCAGGCAGAAGATGCTTTTTCATCCGCCTTGCCGGATGCAATCTGCGCTGCAACTACTGCGATACCGCCTACGCCTGGGACGGCGGGGAGGAGTTTTCCATTGAAAAACTGGTGACTCTTGCGGTGAACTCCAAATGCGATATCGTGGAAGTTACCGGCGGTGAACCGCTTATGCAGAAGGATACTCCTTTGTTGCTGCAAGCTCTTCTTGATGAAGGCTTTACCGTTTTGCTGGAAACCAACGGTTCCGTATCCATCGCGCAAGTTCCGGAAAAGGTCTGCAAAATCGTTGACTGCAAGACTCCCGGTTCGGCGATGGCGGAAAATAATTGCTTTGAAAACTTCTCCCGGCTTAAATTCCATGACGAGGTGAAGTTTGTCATTTCCGGAAAAGATGATTTTGACTGGTCGGTGCAAATTGTTCAGCAGTATAAACTTGCAGAAAAGACCCCCAACCTTGTTTTTTCTCCGGTATGGGGCAGAGTGGATTTTCAGGAACTTGCAAAATGGGTGGTCGAAAGCAATTTGCCCATTCGTATGCAGCTGCAAATGCACAAGATCATCTGGGGAGATAAAAAGGGAGTTTGACGGTTATGAAAAAGGCGATAGTTCTGTTAAGCGGCGGATTGGACTCCGCCACCTGTCTTGCCGCCGCACTGAAGGCGGGTTTTGAGTGTTACACGATGAGTTTTGATTACGGTCAGCGTCACCGCAACGAGCTTGCCGCTTCGGAAAATCTTTCCCGTGCGATGGGGGCGAAGGAACACCGCTGTTTTGTACTTGACTTGCGGCAGTGGGGCGGTTCGGCGTTGACTGATGACACATTGAGTGTTCCCAAAGAGGGAGTGGCTGATACGGTTCCGGTGACCTATGTTCCGGCGCGTAATCTGGTTTTTCTTTCCCTTGCCGCATCGTGGGGTGAAGTCCTTGGTGCGCATGATATTTTCATCGGCGTGAACAGCGTTGATTACTCCAATTACCCTGACTGCCGGGCGGGATTTATCAAATCTTTCGCCGAAACTGTCCGTCTGGGAACGTGCGCGGTGGATGATAACTGGAAATGGGTGATACACACTCCGCTTCAGGATCTTTCCAAAGCAGAGATTATCCGGCTGG
Organism: Lentisphaerota bacterium; assembly: GCA_015061615.1. Lineage (GTDB taxonomy): Bacteria > Verrucomicrobiota > Lentisphaeria > Victivallales > Victivallaceae > UBA1784. The sequence continues at coordinate 6,234 of SUWE01000037.1, read as the reverse complement.
GCGTTTCTCTGGGCGTGGATTACAGCCTTACGACAAGCTGTTACGACCCGGACAGCGAGGGCAGAAGCTGCGGAAAATGCGACAGCTGCCGTCTGCGCCATCAGGGGTTTGCCGATGCGGGAGTTCCCGACCCCACACGGTATACTGAATAAATTGTTTTTGCCTCTTTTGTAAAAAATCAAACCTGCGGCTTGCGGGCAGGAACAGCTTCAGAAGTCCGCTGCGGCGCGTTTACAAACAGAAAGTCTGTTACTTTCTGCCGATCCTTTCCAGAGTGCGTAATACGGCGGGTGCGGAGCTGTTTTCTTCCACCGTGCGGAAAAGTTCCACGCATGCGGTGTGGTAATCGACACTGCCGAGTTCGGAAATAAGCCGTATTGCCCGGTCGATAAGTTTTTTATTGGAAATCGCCACACAGCTCATCCAGTTCCCTGCGACTCTGCCGAGCAGTACCATCGTTCCGGTGGATATCGTGTTCCATTGCAGCTTGACTGCAAGGTGTTCAAATATCTTCAACCGGGTGGGAGCAAGCGGAGCGCATCCGCAATCGATCTCTTTGTAAAATGCGGTTTTTTCCGCTTCACGCTCTGCCGCTTTGCGCAATTCATCACCTGCCGTGTTGAAGTAAAACAGCACTGAAGCATCGTATCCGGAAGCGTACCGCGCCGGAATATCATTGTTTCCGACCGGGATCTGTTCCAGATTTTCCGCACTTATCTGCGGAGGAGCATCAACTATCTTTTCCGGAGCGCCCATGGCAGTGTAATCCTCTTTCGTCCACTCAAGACAACGCAATTCACGGTTGCCCAGAGCGCGCCGCAGTGCTTCGCCCGCCGGATAAAGCGGGTTGCGGACAAACGCCCACGGCTCCGGCAGTGCGGTGTCGCAACTGCGTTTGAATCCGGGGAGCATGAATGTCGGACTGCGCTCAGTGGTATCGGTAAAGAGGTCGAGCATATACTCATCGGCAAAATAGGTGACTTTGCCGGAGTTGCGGTAGATATCCGCCTCAAAAGTTATCTGATCTGCAATCTTTTCCACGACTGAACCGGTAGAAAGAAGATCGAGCAGTTCCCCGAAATCGCGGGCGAAACGGCGGGATTTTTCCGTATGATACAATCTGTCGGCAACAACTTCCAGCGCGCAGGAAACGACGAGCTGTTCACTGGTCGTCGCCTGCATTCTGGTGGAGCCTGCCAGCGCCATCGGACCGCAGGAGAGATCAAGGACGGTCACCAGCGGATTGGTGATCGCTTCCCGGCACCGCTCAAGGTGATTTTTCAAAATTTCCGCCGGATTGTTGAAAAGCAGGAACGCCTTTCCGCCGATCGAGGTGAACTCCTTCACCGTTCCGAGTACGGAACTTGTTTCCCCGCCTTCGGTTATCGCAACGAGGATATCGCCTTTTTTCATTTTCAAGTCACGCACCTGACGCGCACCGAAAATCGCGTAATCTTCAAATGACTCCACCGATTTGACCAGTGCATAATCGCCGCCGGTCATGATGCTTGCGGCGGAGCCGGCGTATTCGGGAACTCCGGTACGCCACATTTTTTCCAGCAGGATACTCAACCTTCCCGTGGCGCCGCAACCGGAAAATACCATGCGGCAACCGGAAGATACCGCCGTGTACAGTGCATCAACAAGTTCGGCAAACTCCGGGGAATCAAAGATTTTTTCCGCCATGGATAAAACATTTCTGTCAACGCTTTGCAGCATGTGAACGCCGTCAGTGACCGATTTTTCAAAGGTTTTATCGAGGTTTTTTGTCAGTTCCGATGATTGTTCCGTCGGCAGAAAACCGAGGTGGAACGGGGTTTCATTGTGTTCAAAGTGTGCGGCTTCTTCAATATAGGACATTGTGTGTCATTTCCTTTTGAATGTTTTATCTGCCACATCCAGATAGTGCAGCCAGTCGGCAGTGAGAAGGTCGTGTTTGCCTGTACGCAGGAAATAACTCACATCTCCGCCCGCCGGAGTTTCCGGAGCAGGCATATTTTCTGAGGTAAGGACGCTTTTGCCGTAAAGTTTGTAAACTTCTCCCGCATGATATGCACTGAGATACTCCCCTTTGGGGTCCGCCCACAAATCCTCAGTTGCACTGTGAACGGCAAGCGACCGCGGAGCTGCCAGTGCCATGAGCATGTGCTGGTCAAACGGCAGGGTGTGTGGAGCTTTGGCAAACGGTTTGAGGTTTGACGTAAACCACCAGCTGCCCGGCGCGCGGCGCAGAAAACACATCGAATAGAGCGTTTCACCGAAGTTTCTGCGGGCAAGTGCCGAACCGCCTTCACCGGCATCGTTGACACAGACGAGCTTGAACCGCGTGTCATTCACACCGGTCCAGAGTGCGGTTTTGCCCAGACGGGAGTGACCGAAAACCGCCGCGCGTGATGCGTCGATCTCCGGGAGTTTTTCCAGATAATCGAGCATCCGGCTGATTCCCCAGCTCCATGCACCGATGGCGGTGTGTTTTTCGTGCGGAGGATTTTTCAACTGATCGTAAAACAGTTTGTAACAGCTTTGGCTCCAACCGTCTGCACGGTCAGGGAACAGATCGTGATAACACGCTGTGGCAATGGCATATCCACGGGAAATGATCGTTTTCAGCGGGAAACGGTAACTTCTTTTGCCGCGTTCATTCAACGGATCATCCAAGCCGTTCAAGCCGGAAAAACAGATCGTCGGGTCGGCTTCAATGGAGTGATTGCCCTTGAAATTCAAACCGATAAAGACCGGGACTTTGCCTTTGGCATTTTTGGGGATATAATAAATCATGTCAAAGAAAAAGCGGTTTTTCGTTTTTCCGGTGAAAACCAGCCGGAGTTCACGGCGGATAGCGGTGTTATCCAGAACTTCAGTTTCTGAAAGCAGCTCATATACAACATCATCGGCTTTTGCGGGCAGTTCGCCGTACATGATTCTGGTGTAATCAGCAAGGATTTCCGGACGGCGGAACTTTTCCCATTCGGCGGCGGTGGTGATTTTTCTGCCGTCTTTGCACTCAAGCAGGGCGGGCAGCGTGTACGGTTTTACGGCGGATTCATCGTAATTCACTTCGTTTTCCACGGCGGGGAGAACGGAGCAGAACAGCGCGGCGGCAAGCAGAGAAAGTTTTTTCATATTGCACCTTCAGTGTGATAATTCAACGATCGTGACAGCGTAGTGACAGCTCAGACGGAAACACCATTTCAGCGCCTCAAAAAGGAGCAGAAGCGGAGGAGTTCCGGCAAGCGCATCTGCTTTATCCTGCGTGAATTTCAGGTAATTTGCCGCACACATTCCGGGGAATTGCGAACTTTTGAACTCCGCAGTGATATTCTCATCGGCGTAGATGGGAACTCTGCCGTCGAACATGCCCGCCATATCAAAACTCTGCTCTTTGTGATTGAACATGTTGGTGACACATTCGGCGGCTTTGGCGAAGACGAAGGTGAACAAATTTGTTATCTCATCGGCGGAAAGTTCATCACGGTCTTTGGCAAGATATTCGTCCATTTTGCCGAACATTTTGATGATAAGGGTCTTTTCCGCTTCGGCAAGCTCGTTGTTCACCGCGATCGGGTGTTCGAGCATGTGCATGGAACGGGCAGTTTCAATGATACAGCGCGCAACAGCCTGCGCGGGCATGGACGTGGTAAAGTTATTCATAGCCGACTCCTCAGAAAATTACATAAAACATTCCGGCACCGAGAAAAATCAATCCGCAAACGATCAGAAATGTCCTCCACCGGGCAAAGCTGTGTTCCGGCCGCCAGCTCCCCGGAGCCATCGGACGGCCGCGCAGGCGGTTGAATCCCCCGGTGTGGACGTAGTTTGCGATCGAGTGTTCCTGTTCCTGTTTCATTATTTGACCGGGACAAAGGATTCGTTTCCGGTGAATCCGGCAATGGTTTCCACCAGCAGATCGACTGCCGCTTCGGCGTCGCGCAGGTCGCACATTTCAACCTGACTGTGCATGTAGCGGTTGGGAACACTGAAAAGGGCAGTTGCCACACCGCCGCGTGTCATCTGGATTGCGGCGGTATCGGTTCCGCCGGTGGCACGGTGTGCAACCGACTCCTGATAAGGGATTTTGTGCTTTTTCGCCGTATCGCGGATGATTTTGCCCAGCACGATATTGTTGTCACAGCTTTTGCTCAATGCCGGACCTTTGCCCAGAGTGATATCGCCGTACTGTTTTTTGGGGATATCCGGCAGATCGGTGGCAAAACCGACGTCGATACCGAAACCGATGGCGGGGTCGATGGCAAAACTGCCGACGGTGGCGCCGCGCAGACCGACTTCCTCCTGCACACTGCCGACACCGTAAACGGCGACATTCAGTTTGCGTTTGGCAAGGCGGCGCATGGTTTCCGCGACGATGAATGCTCCGATCTTGTCGTCGGTTCCTTTGGAAATAAAACGGGTTTTGTTGAGCATACGGAAGTTGCTGCGCATCACCACCGGGTCACCGACGGCAACGAGTTTTTCAGCTTCTTCACGGTTTTCAGCGCCGATATCTATCCACATATCCTTGAGTTCGAGAGCCTTTTCTCTTTCCGCAGGAGTGAGCAGATGGATGGGCTTTTTGCCGATGACACCGGGAACAAGTCCGTTTTCTGTGATGATATCCACTTCGCTGGATGGAACATTGAGCTTGTCGATACCGCCGTTGGCGCGGAAATAGAGCAGACCTTCATCGGAAATGTAGACGATCTGGAAACCGATCTCATCGTAGTGACCCGAAAGCATCACGCGTACCGGAGCCGCGGTGTTGAGCGCGGCGATGGTGTTGCCCATAACGTCGCATTTGACTTCACAGCAGTCGGCGAGATAATCGCGGAAAACCTTTGCAGCCTGAGCTTCGTAACCGGTGGGACTGGCGGTGTTCATCAACTCCGCCAGAAACTTCAAACTGGATTTATTAAACATGATATTTTCTCCTGAATTTATGTTATTTTATAACATAATTTCAGTTTGGTATTTTTTCAAGCGCAATATTGCAAAAAAGGGGATTGTGTGATATATTATGCGCATAATCTTCACGGATAAATGAGTGAATCCCGTGCAAATCGGGAGCTGTCGCGCAACTGTGATGCTTGAAAAGCAGAGCCAGATTCCTCACCGTGGTACAAAGTGCGCGTAACATGAAAGGATTAACACCATGCACAACTGTACACTTTTTTCACGCCCGCAGAGCTTGTTTCATGCGGGATGCCGCAGAAAAACCTTCACCCTGATCGAGCTGCTCGTTGTCATTGCGATCATTGCGATACTCGCTTCGATACTGCTCCCGGCGTTGAACAATGCCCGTGAGCGCGGCAGAATGGCGAACTGCCAGAGCAATATCCGTCAGCTGGGGAGTGCCAATTTGCTTTATCTTGAAGATAATGACGGATATTATATTTTTTCAGCCGATTTCATAAACAAAATTTACTGGTGCGGCAAATATAAAGGCAGTTTCGGCAATGTTACCAATGAAGGGGGCTTGAATCCATATCTCGGAAATACTGAAGGTGTAAGAGCGTGTCCGACAGCGGCGGCGACATTTGTCAACCCGGATGAAGTCGGGGAGTACTCTGCCGGCAACTACGGTACGGGTGGGTACGGATACAGTTCACCGATAGGATTCTGCCGGGGCGACTGGAGTGTGAATCATCCGGCAAAAGTTACGGAGTTGTCTGCTCCTTCGGCAACGATCATGTTTTCCGATACGGCGTTGTTTACGGGGGGAAAACTTACGGAAAATTATTCGCTTGAAGCTCCTTACGGTTCACCTGATTACACCTCCGGTTCGTGGAGTCCGACACCGACGATGCACTTCCGCCATCAGAAAAAGGTTGCGGTCTGCTGGGCGGATGGACACGCGGATTTCAATGGCGGAATAACCTATTCCGGCGGCGGCAGTGAAAACTTCGGCTGGTTCGGCGGTTCGACTGCCGCTGAAGTGATGAAACTTTTTGCGCTGAAGAAGTGAAATAAGCGCGAATGCCGTTGGAGGTCTGATTGCAAACGAGCCGCTTTCTGCAAGCCGCAGACGGTATCTAAAACCGGTGTAGCCCGCAAGCCGCAGGGTTCAGTTTGCAAACAAGCCACTTTCTGCGGTCTCTTGGGTAGAGCTGCCAACTATGAATACTCCTATGAGAGACTAAAAATCAAGTGTTTTTTGAAAAAAAGTGGAAAAAAAGTGTGATAATCAGCGGAAGATGATTACAAAATACTGCTTTTGTCTTACTCCTATTCGCGTTCAAT
>SUWE01000036.1 GCA_015061615.1 Lentisphaerota bacterium | reverse complement strand
CGCGGCGGCGTGCAACGCTCGCCGCAACTCTTACGGCGTAACTGCAATACTTGAACGTGAAATCTGCCATTGCTCAAACATCAGTTTTGAGCAATGGATTTTTTTGCCTGCCAATACTTACAAATAAATTTATTTTACGCTGAAAAGAGACCGCCGCAAAACATCAGGTTTTGCGCTCAGCCCCTTTTGAAATTGCCTCAAAAAATAAGACAAAAACAAAAAGTGTAAAAAACACTGCACAACAGCAGTAAGTTTTCCGCCGCACAAACGAAAACTGAATAATCACACGCTGTTTGACTTGACTTTTTAATGGTATTATGATATATTACCATAGAATACAACAAAAAAACATACAGGAGATGACAGTTATGGAAAAACTTTTCAACGACGGCTTGCAGAAACTTCTTGCGGCAAAGAAAAAACAGACCGTATTGCACTCGTTTTTTGAATATCAGGAGCTTAAAAAAGATATCCGTGAAGCGATGCGCGCCGAAGGGGTCGATCCTGATGCAAAGGAAAATGCGGGACAGCTCCTCGTCCGGTGTGTCAGTGAAATGAAACTTTCCATCCCCGAAGGCTCCATCACCGCCGGAACGCAGGATGATGCTTTTTCGCCGAGCTATGCGCTGATAAATCCGGCATTCACCGTGGAATCCTTCGCCGGTTACTGCGACCCGGTGGCAATCTACAACGATGTGGAAACCGATGAAAATATCACCGCCGCCCGCGTGGATGATGTCCGCAATTATTACCGGCAAAGCAAATATGTCAGAGAGTTGACAGAGGTTTACAGCAAAACAGAAAATTACACTTCAGAAGTTGCTTTTTTCATGGAACCTGTGACCGGACACATGATACCGGATATGCGGGAAATTCTGCGAAGCGGTATTGATTCCTTTCTCGAAACAGCAGAGAGTGAAGCAGGATTCACTCCGGTGATGAAAGAGGCGGCGCAGGCGGTGAAAATACTTGCTTCGCGTTACGCCGATCTTGCGGAAAAACTTGCCGTTGAACGCAAAGACATCGCCGGAGAAAGCGAAAGGTTGCGCCTGATCGCGGAAAACTGCCGCACAGTTCCGGCAAAAGGAGCAGATAATCTTCTTCAGGCGGTGCAGTCATATCTGCTGTGCTGGCAGGTGATGTGTCTGGAACAAGCCCCCAATCCCTACGCATTTTCCGCAGGCAATATCGACCGGGTATTTGAACCGTATCTGAAAGATTCCTCCTTTGAAGAAGCGGTCGCCGTCATGCGCCATTTGCTGGCATTTTACATGGTCGGCAACCGGGGATGGGCGATTTCCCAGAACATTCTTCTGGGCGGCAAAGATGCCGACGGAAACGATCTGACCAATGCGATGACGGAAATAATCCTTGAAGCATTCTACCGTTCCAACGCGCCGCAACCGGCACTGTCGGTAAAAATCCACAGCGGCACACCGGAAAAGCTCTACCGGACAATGGGAAAATTTTACTTTACCGCCGGACAGTTGACTCCTTCGCTTTTCAACGATGATATGATGTTCAAACTGCTGGAAGATAAAGGAATCGACAAGGCGGACATTCCCGACTGGGCAGTCGCCGGCTGTCAGGAACCGCTCATCATGGGCAAAGAAAACGGCAACACCACCAACAGCTGGCTCAACCTTGCCAAAATCCTGGAACTCACTCTCAATGACGGATGCTCCCTGTTGAGCGGCAGAAAGATCGCCCTGAGTACCGCAGAACTCGGTTACGACTCCCTTGAAGCACTTTATGCCGATTTGAAAAACGCCTTTTTCAAACAGCTTGACAATGTTCTTGAAGTTATGGAAAGTGCCGCCAACGGCTGTACTGAAGTCATCGGCAGTTGTGCAACCCCCTTCGGTTCACTCCTTTTCGGCGGTCTGAAAAGCGGTCGCGATATGCGTGACCCGCAAAATCCCGGTGTGAAATATTGCGGCAGCGGATGCCTTATCCACGGTTTGAGCGTCGTTGCCGACTCCCTTACCGCCGTGGAAAATCTTTTGAAAGAAGACGGTTCCGGTGCCGCCGCCGTTCTGCGCAAGGCATTGCAGGAAAATTTTGCCGGAACTCCGGCACTGCGTGCCAGATTGCAGAGTTTCCCCAAATACGGCTGTCACACCGCCGCAACCGATGCGCTTGCGGCGGAGTTGACAGAAAAGATTTCTGCAAAAGTCTATGCTCTGCGCAATCCGGCAGGCAAACCCTTCATGCCCGATTACTCCACGCCCAGCACCCATTTACTCTACGGCTACTGGGTCGGCGCCACACCTGACGGCAGAATGGCGCGTGCCATGCTCGGTTACGGCATCGACCCCCGTCCGGAATCTGCCAACGGGGAGCTGACCGATCAGCTCATTTCCGAAAGGAGTCTGCCCTTTGCCGCGATGCCCGGCGGATATGCCTCGCATATCGGATTATCCCCCGCGCTTTTTGACGATGCCGACTCAATGGAAGATAAAGGCATATTGATGCGCGACCGCATCATCAAACCGCTTTTTGCCCCCAAAGCTGACGGCAGTGCGCCGTTTTACGTCTATTTCAATATCGACAGTGCGGCGCGGCTGAGAAAAATCCTGACCGATCCGGAAAAATATGTTCCTTCGGGAATATACATTATGCGTATCCACGGAACATTCGTCAACTTCCTCGACCTTGCCCCGGCGATTCAGGAAGATATCATCAAACGTCTTGAACGGAGTGAAAACGCATGAGCAACCTGACAGCGGCAGTCCGCGAAAAAGTCATCGGCAAAATTCTTTGCGGCGAGTTCCTTCCGGGGGATAAACTCCCGGCGGAAAGGGATTTTGCCCTTGAAAACTCCATCAGCAGGATAACCGTGCGCCGCGCATTTGCCGAACTTGAATCTGCGGGAATAATCGTCCGCAAACGTCCCAGCGGAACCTACGTTGCCGACACCTTCCGCGCCCATTCACGGGAGTTGGAAAGCATCGGTCTGGTCACCTCTCTGCCGCATGAGTTTTCCGGAAGATTCGTCGAAAGCGTCAGCCGGGTCTGCGAAAGTGAGGATATCCTGCTGGCTCTGGGTATCCCGCAGGACGACAAAGCCTCAAGTCAGGCAGAGATCGCCTGCCGCATGGCTTCACGCGGAGTAAAAAATATCATCGTCTGGGGCGCGGAAAAAAGCGGAAATGAGCCGTTCTTTGAAAGATTGCGCATTCTCGGAGTGAATATGGTGTTTTTTGACCAGACCATCCCCGGAGATTTTGCCGACTTTGTCGGTCTGGATAATGCCGCCGCCGTAAAAACACTCTGCCGCGCCGCAATAAATGACGGCTGTGAAGAGTTGATCTTCATCAATTTCAGCGATCTTGCCATCGACTCCAACTTTGAACGCGAAACGGCATTTGCGGAGTATACGGCTCAGCAGAATATTTCCGGAACCATACACCGCTGTAAAAGATATATGTCCTCTGAAGAAAAAAAGGAGTTTTTGCAGACCCTTGCCCTTGACCGGAACAGAAAATGCGGCATCATCGGAGTCAACGGTCAGGTGATAAAGAGACTTTTTGCTGAAAATCCCCGGAACTGCGCGCTCTATTGCATAGATCATCTGCCGGAATTGAGCGATTTGAATACCCTCTGTTACGCCCAGCCGATAGCGGATATGGCGGCGTGCGCGGTGGAAATGCTCAAAAATCAGTGCCGCAAAGGAACCGGATGGCAGCGTTCCATTTGCCGTTTCACCGGGGAGCTTGTGCGCTGATGAAGATATTTGCCAAAGGGTGGAGCATGGGGAAAGACGGTCCCGGCAACCGCAGGATATACTATCTCAAAGGGTGCAATCTCCGGTGCAAATGGTGCGCCTCACCGGAAAGTATCAATTTTGAGGACGAACTGCTCTTTTATCCTGACCGCGCTCCGGATGAGGAACTTGATTTCCTCTGTCCTCACGGTGCAATCAGCAAAAATACGCTTGACCGGAGCAGGTGCCGGCTTTGTCCGGATAATGCATGCCGCAAGTTCCGCCACAAAGCGCTGGAGTGGGCGGGGGAAAATATCACAGAATCACAAATCGTTCAGGATATCGGAAATTCCCGTGCCATGTGGAGCAATTTTGCCGGAGTCACCTTCGGCGGCGGCGAACCCTCTCTGCAAAGCGGCGAATTGAGCAGAATCATGCAGACGATACGCCAAATGGGCATCCACACCGCATTTGAAAGCAACGCCGCTGCCGATGGATTCCCCGCACTTGTCCAAAGCGCCGATCTGGTCATAACCGATCTCAAGTGTGCAGGGAAGGAAAATTTTGAAAAACTCACCGGCGGCGATTTTGACAAGGTGTCGGCAAATCACACCTTTGCCGCAGAATACGCGAAGGAACTGCTTATCCGTATACCGCTGATACCGACGATGAACGACTCTGAAAAAGAGTTGACCGCAATGGCGGAAATTTTGCGGAACCTCAATGAAACCAGAATCCGCGCCGCCGGCAGTGCGCTCCGGGCGGAACTGTTGAAACTCCACCATTTCGGCGCGGCGAAATACGCCGCACTCAACAGAGTATATCCGGCGGAAGGATTGCCGTATGTGGAAAATAAAACGGTGGATTTTATGGAAAATCTGCTCATTAAAAATGGAATATATTTAATTAAAAGTTGAAAAAGTTCCGCCGGTGCGGTACATTAGATAAAAACAATTTTTCAACCCAAAATAAGGTGTTTTATTATGGCTCTTTACAGAATGGATACGCTGATGCGCGATGCGCGCAGCAAAGGAATCGCACTCGGAGCATTCGAGTGCTGGGAAAGTTTGAATATTCAGGGTATCGCCCGCGCTTCAGCAATGTGCAAGACCCCGGTGATCTTTCAGGCAAGTCCGGCGGAATACCGCACTATGGGCGGAGCGGATGCGCTGGCGGATATGGTCAAATTCTACGTCAGGAAATATGACGTCGATGCTGCTCTGCACCTCGATCACGGTTCAGCCATCGAACATGTTCAGGAGTGTGTCGATGCCGGATTTACTTCCGTTATGCTCGATGCCTCTGCGATGGTCTTTGAAGAAAACGTCCGTCTTTCCGCAGAAGCGGCGAAGATCGCTCATGGTGCAAATATCTCCCTTGAAGCCGAACTCGGTCACGTTTCCGGCGGCGACAGCGGCAGCAATAATGAATCCGCCCTCACCGTTCCGGCGGAGGTCGTGGAGTTCGTCAAACGCACTCAGGTCGACTGCCTTGCCGTTTCCATCGGCACCGTCCACGGCGATTACCGCGGCGAACCGAAACTGCACCTTGACCTGCTCAGAGAGATCGCGTCACTGGTCGATACTCCGCTGGTGCTTCACGGCGGCTCCGGAACTCCCATCGACCAGCTTCATGCGGCGATCAAACTGGGTATTGCCAAAATCAATATCTGTACGGATATCCACAAGGCGTTCCTGCGCGGCATGGAAGAAGCCAAAGGGAGCCTTACTCCGAGTGTTCCGGGCAACTACTATGTTCCGGCGCTCAACAATATGATCGAAAAAACCGTCGAAATGATCAAACTTTTCAACTTCAGCGCATAAGAGAGGGTGCCGGAAAATGAAACGTTCTGAAATCAACTTTGAAATAAGAGAAGCGGAAAAGTTTTTCGCTTCATTCCAGTTCAAGCTCCCCAAATTCGCCTATTGGACGCCTGAAGAAATGAAAGCCCGCCGCCATGACCCGAAATACCGCGAAATTTTCGACTGCAATCTGGGCTGGGATCTGACCGACTTCGGCAAAGGCGACTTCCGGAAAGAGGGCCTCTTTCTTTTCACCGTCCGCAACGGTATTCAGGATAGTGAACTTTATCCCAAACCCTATGCGGAAAAAATCATGATCTCCCGTTCCAACCAGCTCACTTTGACCCATTGTCACGAGTTCAAACGCGAAGATATCATCAACCGCGGCGGCGGCAGACTGGTCTTTGAACTTTTCAACCGCAAAGGAAACAGTGCGGAACTGGAAGATACTCCTGTCAGAGTTTCCCGCGACGGCGAGGAACTCATCATTCCGGCAGGTGAAAAACTCATCCTTGAACCGGGTGAAAGCATTCTGCTTGAGCGCAACGTTTTCCACAGATTCTATGCGGAAGAAGGTGCAGATGTCCTTATCGGCGAAGTTTCCGCGGTCAATGACGACCATAACGACAATGTGTTTTACGGCAAACAGCTCCGCTTCCCTGAAATCATCGAAGATGAAGCGCCGTACCGTTATCTGGTAAGCGATTACTGCAATTTGTGATACCAGTTGCCGGGGGTGACTCCGGTATATTTTCTGAACGTCCGGATGAAAAATTCAGTGCTGGCAAAGCCGCTCATCCGGGCGATTTCATTTACCGGCAATTTTCCGGCGGCGAGCAGTTCCCCGGCAAAGGCGATACGCCGCTGAATCAGGAACTTTCCCGGTGAAGTATTCAGAAATTTCTGAAAAAGTATATTCAACTGACGGTTGGATACTCCTGCGGCGGCGGCGATCTCTTCCCTTGAAACTGCGCCGTATCCCCGGCGGCGGATGAAGGCAAGTGCCTTTTCCAGTGCCGGATGCTGATGATCTTCTTTTTTCACCGCACTCAACTCCTGCAGCAGCCGGAATATCAGCAAACTTATTTCCTTTTCACTGCCGCTGCCGGAAACTTTTTCCCGGATGCAGGAAAAAATTTCCAGCACCTCCGGCGTACCGCCCTGACGGATGAGTGCGGTATTTTCCGGAAAAAGCATGGGCAGAAGCAGGTCGAGCGCCGGAGTACGGGTAAGAATTATCACCAGCCGGTGCAGTTCATGACCGTTGACCGCTTTGGAAACCAGCGGTTGTGAACGGTTGTTTTCCACCACCACATCGCCGGGATAAAGCATATTTTCACCCCGGAGCTGTTCACCGGAAAGTATCAAGCCGATAAAAGCGGTCGTGGAAGAACACTCCCGGTCACAACGGAACTCCTGCCAGCGTGAATCAATAAACATCCGTAATTGAAAAAGTGAACCGTCAACGGCAAAATCATGCAGATTGATATAAAAATCTTCTTCCGCACACGTTGAACCGCAACTGTTGATCTGATGTTTGTAAATATAGTTCCTGCCCATAAGCAACTTTCCTGCATTTGCCATAATATACAGCATGACAATGTAAAATACCAGACAGAATGCCCTTTTATACAGTTATTTTTGCTCAAAAATGCAGTTGAAGTGATTTGATTTATACTTAATGCTGATATATTTTATATCGTTGAGATGCTTTATGGCACTTTACAGAAAGGAAAAATATCATGCTGGAAATAACCTCATTCAGAAACGGCGAAATACTCAATCACCGTCACGGCAGAGAGAGCGCCGGAGGCTTGGAAATCGAAGTCCGCGGAGTCGCTTCTCCGCAGAGCAAAGTCACCGTCAACGGCATTGCCGCCCAACGGAACGACCGGGAGTTTTCCGCCAAAATCATGCTTACGGAAAAGATCAACCGCATCACAGCGCTTGCCAAAGATAAATTCGGTGAATTAGCCCGCACGATCACGCTGGTATATGACAAAAATTCATTTTTGCGCTACACGGTGCGTATCGACGACAACAGCTTCTTTTTCGGTGAAGTAGCCCGTCAGAAACCTGCCCGCCTTTTTGACCACTTTTATCTGGCGGGATTGAAGAAACTGCATGAGAAATACGGTACAAAATTCATCCTCAAATGTTTTTTCCGCAACGATCACGACCCGGAAAAATTCACCCTTGACCGGATGCCCGATACCTATAAAGGGGAGTTCGACGACAATGCCGACTGGCTCCATCTGGCGTTCCACGCCTATGCGGAGTTTCCCGACCGCCCCTATCAGCACTGCTCCGCCGACAGATTGCGGCGCGAATTTGATGCGGTAAACAATGAAATAATCCGCTTCGCCGGAGAAAGAGCATGTTCACCCCCGACCAATGTCCACTGGGCAATGCTGGAACCGGCAAACTTTCATGTGATGAAGGAACACGGGGTGAAGATCCTCACTTCCGGCGGATTTATGGCGAACCGTCTTTTCGTTGACGGAGCAGTGGAAGAGATCGCCGGCAACTGCTGCGATATCGGCTTCTTCTATGAGCAGGATGTAGCGCACCACATGCTGAAAAAACGGGTCTTTTACGACCCGGAGCATGAACTCTTTCTTTCACGCACATTCTTCTGCTTCAATATAGACACTCCGCAGGAGATCGAAGCGAAAATCAGAAAAGAACATGAGTTGAGTTCCGAAACCCGCTGCGATATCCTTGAAGCGATCGGACACGAACAGTACGCTTACGATTACTACGGCAACTATCTGCCGGACTTCTTTGAAAGATTGGAAAAGTGCTGTCAGGTTCCGACTGAACTCGGCTACCGCCCGGTCTTCTTCCAGGATGGTGTTTTCGGCAATACCGCATGGGAAAAGTAAAGCTGAGTTAAAAACTCTGAGCTTTTTTGCAGGGGCGCTGACGATCTGTCACGGTGCAGTGAAACGAAGACGATACGCCCCCTGCACCCCGGCGCCCCCGCGTATGCGGGATTTTATGTACGGCACAGCTGCCGCTCCGGAATCTGTAATTTCCCGGAGCCGTTACTTCATGTTATCCAGAGAATCCAGAGTCTGACTCACCGCCAGATCTCCGGCTTCATCTTTAAGCACGTAGGGACGGATAAATTTGCGGCAGTTCACTTCGTAACCGCCGTAAGCGATAGCCCCCCGGTCAGGCATGTAGGCATTTCTGCCGTTGACATTGCTGCAGAGCAGGGTATACGGGTAATTGCCGTATTTCCGCAAACGCAGTGAGAATATCGAAAACATCTCAAATGGGAACGGTGCCAGCGCCACGGGGCCGAAGGCGATCACCGTCTGTTCAAAGAAAAAGTCAGGTTCAAGCGGCTTTTTCCATGTTTCAACAGCAACTTTTGCCATCTGATAATCTGCCGGCGGTTCTTCACTGTTTTCAGTACTGTCATCATATTTTGACAGAATCTCTTCTGCTTCCGCTTCCGTCATCGGGATTTCCTGCGGCAGAGAGATTGTGACGGTATTCATTTTCAACGGCAGATCTGTGCGGAAATCTTTCATATTTTCCAGCAGTTTCAGCGCATCTGATGCCGCGCGGTATCCGACTTCTTCCGCCGATGCCGCTCCGTCGCCGCCGCCTGCACCATAACCGTGGAAAGTTTTACCCTCGACCCAGCGGTTGGTTCGGGGACCGACATCGCCCAAAGCTCCGTTGAGAAAAAGTACCGGAACACCCCAGCGTTGCCCGATGCGGTTTTTCATCACGCCGCACCAGTCGCTTGATATGCGGTAATCAAGTCCCATTGCGGTATTGTGAGCGCCGCAGTGGACTATGATACCAAGATTTTCCATCGTACCGACATCTTTGAAAAGCATTGCAGTCATGTTGTTGTCGCAAACTGCATC
Organism: Lentisphaerota bacterium; assembly: GCA_015061615.1. Taxonomy (GTDB): domain Bacteria; phylum Verrucomicrobiota; class Lentisphaeria; order Victivallales; family Victivallaceae; genus UBA1784. Next base: position 17,144 of record SUWE01000036.1, on the reverse strand, counting down.
CGGGTCGGCGATAAATCCGCGGGGAATACCGTTTCTATCCATTCCGCGCCGTGATACTCCCGCGTCTGTTTTACCTTCAGCAAAACACGCCGCAGTTTCGCGCATGGCGGCTTTGGCATGCAAAACTGCATCAACGATCGCAGGAATGCACTTTCTTGCGTATTCCACCCCTTTGTTTTCGGGATCGGCCGCCACTCTGCCCAGCGTGCGCATCAAAGTCGTATGCGGAGCGGAATGGGTATGGGTGCAGCTCAACAGAATATTTTTTTTCTCAATTCCGGATGCTTCAAATATCGCGTTACGGAATTCGCAGGTCAGTTCCCAGTCGATAACACACCAATCCAGACTGATTACTGCCGCAGATTTTTCACCGTCATCCATAACCGCCGCTGTTGCTGTAAGCGGGGAGTGGACTCCGTTTGCAAGGCGTTCAGGCATACCGTAACCAGTAAGATAGATTCCAAGTTCAGGAGTGATATCAGTGACTGCAAAACCGATTTTCATTTTTTGATTCCCCGTTTCAATTTGATGTTTTTGGAGTTCTTCACTCTAATATAAATCGTAAAATACGAAATGTCAAGTATAAATGACCACCGAAAACGCTCCGCTTTAAGATCGCGGCGATGATTTTCAAGATTTTTTGAGGAGTTTTGAAATTGCCTCAACTGTTTGAAAAATAAAACAACTGCCCCTCAGCGGCACAGCGCGCGGAAAAGTGCAGTACCAGTATGTGATCGCCGGTGAACGACGGTTCAAACTCCCACTCCGGCAGCAGTTTTGCTTCCGGGAAATCCAGTTTTATTCCGCTGCCTTCACCGGAGTCGGAAAGTGAGAGATTCAATGCCGCAGAGATATCTCCGGTGAGCAGTTCAAATCCCTTTGCAACCATTTTCAGACGCAATATGATTTTTGCCCTTTTTTCACTGTATCCTTCAAGTTTTTTTGACGGCAGGGCGTGGATTGTGAAGTGTTCGGAGTCGTATCCGGCTTTGATTTCCGGCGGTGAAGCCAGTTCCCCAAGTTCAATACTGCCGAAAACGGCTTTGTATTTTCCCCTGCGTCTTTCCAGCAGTTCATTGAGTTTGCTCATGATAAAAATTCCTTGTTTTGTGAGGTAATTGCCTCTTTGTGTTATGCCTCTCCATAAACAGCGGTTTTGTCAACATGAGGCAATTTCAAAACTGATTCAAAAAGAGCGTTGATGAGATCAAAGCGGCAGTTTGATCCGCCGTCGCCATTCGGGCTATGGCGAGACAAGGCGTGGCTATTGAATAAATAACCGCCGAAAACGCTCCGCTTTGAGATCGCAGCGATGATTTTCAAGAATTTTCGTGGAGTTTTGAAATTGGCTCAACATACAAAGATTGATTTAGTACCGTTTCTGAAGTATATTATGTTTTTGCATCTATTTATCAGGAATTTTTTATGAACAAACGCAAACTTTTACTGGGCCGTTATGACTATGCGGCATATTCGGCTTATGCCATGTACTCGGTCTCATCTCTGGTCATTCCGCTGATGATCGTCGCCATCGGCAAAGATCTGGACTTTCCCATCGACGGCGGCGGCATGTCTTCCGGCGGAGTTCTGCATATCATCCGCAGCTGCGCCATGCTGATAACTTTGCTGCTCTGCGGGTGGATATCCTCATTTGCCGGCAAACGCATCTCTCTGGGTGTAAGCATCATCCTTATCGGCGGCGGAATTTTCTGCTGTTCCGTAGCTCCGGCTTACTGGTTCCTCATCCCCTGTCTCCTGATCGCCGGAATGGGCGAAGGGGTCAGTGAAGGTCTGCTGACTCCGTTTGTGCAGGATGTTCACCCTGAAGCTCCGGAAAGATATGTGAATATCGCCCACTCCTTCTGGTCAGTCGGAATCGTTATCGCGGTACTTGCCGCAGGGGGATTGCTGACTCTGGGAGTCAACTGGCGCGTTGTCCTCGGCACTGCCGGAGCGATAACGATGCTTTCCAGTCTCGGTTTTCTCTGGAAGGAGAATCCGGAAAAACCTTATCCGGAAAGTTCGGAAAAGGTCGATGTGAAAAAGATTTGTGCCGACTCCATCGCCATTTTCAAAGACCCCTGTTTCTGGAGATGCAGTCTTGCCATGTTCTTCGGTGCGGGTGCGGAGTTCGGATTGACTTTCTGGGCGGCGGCTTATATTGAGATCAACTTCAAAACCGGTGCATGGGTCGCCGGACTCGGTACCGGAATGATCGCGCTGGGTATGTTCATCGGCAGAACTCTTTTCGGCTACTTTGCCAAACCTTCTTATCTGCGCTGGATACTGCTTTGTTCCTCACTGGGAACGATCCCGGTATCGCTTGCGCTTGCGTATATGCATACCGGAATGCTCCCGCAGACCCAGCTGTTCATACAGCTTTTTGTTCTGCTCTTTCTGGCGGGCATCGGAATAGCCCCCTATTGGCCGACCACTCAGGTGTACGGAGTCCAGCGTATGCCGCACCTTGATTCGACACTGCTTTACGTCTACTTTTCGGCAATGGGAATACCCGGATGCGGATTTTTTACCTGGCTTATGGGTTTTGCCGGTGACAGATTCGGTCTGCGCGGCGCGATCGCCGTTGTGCCGTGCAGTCTGGTGATCTTTGTAATGGTGACAGTTGCTGAATGCTGGATTTGCAAAAATCCGCATAAAAATATCAACAAAATTTGACAAATCTGCTTTTACGGGATATACTATAAATAATGTCCCGAAAAACACCGGGGTGTTTGCAACCGGTGGATTTTACAAAAAAATGAACAATAGTTTAAGGAGATAGACAAATGTTCTGTTCACGCTGCGGAGTCCAATACGCTGATTCTTCATCATTCTGTCCTGCCTGCGGAGCGCCCGCCGGAGCGGCCCCCCGACCGGCAGCTGCCAAAAACCGTACCGCCTATGTGCTTCTGGCATTTTTTCTCGGAGTTTACGGCATCCACAACTTCTATGCCGGTTACACGCAAAAGGCAGTTATCCAGCTGTTGCTGACTGTTTGCAGCTGCTGGTGCCTTTCTCTGGTGGTTTTCATCTGGAACATTGTTGAAATGTGTACCGTTGAAAACGATGCTTCCGGCGCGCCGATGGTGTGATCTCCTGTAACGGAGAAAGTTATGAGCCGTACCGCTGTTTTTCTCATCACGACCGCCGACCGCAAAGGACTGGTGGCGGAAATCACCGGATTTTTTGCCGGATTGAACCTCAATATCCTTGAGTGCCGCCAGTACTCCGATATTCTGGAAAAACTCTACTACATGCGTATCGCAGTGGAGCTGCCGCCGGAACTGACCCGCGCCGCCATCGAAGAAAAGTTCGGTGAACTTGCATCAAAACTGGAACTGCACTTTTCCATTCACTACTCCGGTGAAACCCAGAATGTGGCAGTGATGGTTTCCAAGACCACCCACTGCCTCTACGACCTGCTGACCAATTCCGAAGAAAATCTCCTCGGTTCAGGCAAAGTCAAGCTGGTTATCGGCAATCATCCGGAACTGGAAGAAGCGGCGGAAAAGTTCCGTATCCCCTTCTACTGCTTCCCCGTTTCCCGTTCCGGTGACCCGGAACAGGAACAGAAGATAATCGACCTTCTGGAAAAACAGAAGATCGATCTGGTCGTGCTTGCCCGGTATATGCGGATACTCTCCAATGATTTCATCAACCGTTTTCCGGCACGCATCATCAATATCCATCATGCGTTTCTGCCTGCATTCATGGGGGGCAATCCCTACCAGCGGGCATGGGAGCGCGGCGTGAAGATGATCGGGGCAACGGCGCACTACGCGACTGCCGATCTCGATGAAGGACCGATCATTGAACAGGATGTAGAACGCATCACCCATGAGAGTCTGCCGGAAGATCTGCGCGACCGCGGCAGGGATATCGAACGGCGTGTGCTGACCCGTGCGGTACGGGCGCATCTGGAACACCGGGTGATCATTTCCGGACACCGGACAATAGTATTTTCCAAATAACTTTCATGAAAAAAGTCACACTCTACTTTGCCGCACTGCTCTTTTTTCTGCTGCCGCTGAAATTCGGCGGTCTGGCAGTGATGCCGGAATCCGGAGGATACTATCCGGAAAATCTTACCGACTGGCTGTTTATCACCATGCCGCCGCATTCGCTGGCATTTTCCGGCGGCATACTGCTTATCATGGCACTGCTTGCGTACCGGGAAAAGGTGAAGTTCAAACTGCTGCTTTTTGCACTTGCGTGGAGTATTCTTCCGGCGCTGGCGGCGATTCCGGGAGTTGTCCGCGGCGACTGGATAATCGCACTTGCGGAGTGGTCTTTGCTTTTCGGGTGCGGTTCAGTTGTCATGGCGGCAGCAGTGATACTCAACAAAGAGCCGGAAAGGGGGACGCTTCTGGCAGGAGCAATGCTGTTCGGAACCGTATTCACCGCATTTCTCGGCTGGGATCAGCATTTGTTTTCGCTTGACGAAATGCGCAAATTCGTCGCGGAACAGGAGGCATTGGGCATACCGGTCAGCGAAAGTATGAGATTGAAACTTACCGACCCGCGGGTTTTTTCCACAATGGCATCAAGCAATGCGCTTGCCTCTCTGCTGATGATAATGAGTGTGACGGGATTTTATCTGAGTGAAGTGTGGAGCAGAAAGATATCCCCTCCGGTTACGGCAAAGTGGATATTGCGGGGATTTTTTCTGATACTGTTCATATCCGTATTGCTCCTGACACGCTCAAGAAGTGCGCTGTTCTGTCCGGTGGCAGCGGGTGTGCTGGCGCTTTTTTCCACAGATAAGATCAAGTGGAAGTGGCGTATTGCCGGATTGACTGCCGGAGTGGTTCTGCTCATTGCCGGAGCGGTGATCGCCGCCGCCGCCGGCAGAGGATTTGCTTCGATGGGGGAACGTGCGGACTATCTGCGCACTTCGGCAGTTGTGACATTGCGTTATCCGTTTATCGGCAGCGGATGGGGAGGATTTTTCAAAAGTCACATGAAGATGAAATTTTCCGATGTGCAGGAAACTGCGCGCGATCCGCACAATGTGGTGGCTAAATTTTCTTCGCAATGCGGTATTCCGGCAGGCGTGATAATGTTGTTTGTACTGATATTCCCGCTGATGCTGCTGTGGAAACACCGGTTTGAAAAGAGCTTGCAGGGCGCGGTATTCTGGTGCGGAGTGATTTTCACACTGCACTCACTTATCGACTGCGACTGGCAGGTTCCGGCGCTGATAGCGGTCATGGGAGTGCTGTATGCGGCGGCGGTTGCCGGATTGCCGGAAGAAAAGTTTTGTTCATTCCCGCTGTGGTGGAGCGCGGCATTGCCGGTGACGCTTGCGGGGTGGGTGACAAGTTACTGGTATATCGCCGGAGATATGGCGTTGACAAGATTGCAGGATAAGGTCAATCCTTCCACTGGTGAAATGGTGCGCAAATATGCTCCGTATTCAGTGGAAATGCTGGCGCAGGAGGCGGAAAAATACCGTCCGGATCAGGCAGTTATACCGATATTCTGCGGCGACTGGTATATGAAAAACAACGATTTTGCCAATGCCCGCAACTGTTACCGCAAAGCATTGGGGATCGACCCGTTCCGTCCGGCGGTGTGTATCCGCCTTGCCCGGATAGCCCTGCTTGAAAATGATGAACGTGAGGCGGAAAGACTGGTCATGCAGGCGCAGAAACTGTTCCCGAAAAGTAATAAGTATACTATGGAAAAATTACGGGCGGATTTGAAGAAATGAGAAAATTTGTTTTTGGACCGATACTGTCCCGCAGACTTGGGAGATCACTGGGAGTTGATCTGGTGACACACAAGACCTGTCCGCTGGATTGTATTTACTGTGAGGCAAAGGCGACCACCAATCTGACAATGGAACGCAAAGAATATGTTCCGGTGGATGAAGTCCTTGCCGAATTGAAGGAGACACTTGATGAGATCGAAGCACCGGATTACGTTACTTTTTCCGGTGCGGGGGAGCCGACGCTCAATTCAGGTATCGGTAAAGTAATAGATTTTATCAAAGAAAATTATCCGGAGTGCAAAGTGTGTCTGCTGACCAACGGACTTTTGCTCAGCGATGAAAAATTGCAGCAGGAAGTGCGCAAACTGGATATGATAATCCCCTCGCTGGATGCGTCAAGTGAAGCGGAATACACTTATATCAACCGTCCGTATCCGGGGGAGACACTGAAAAAACTGGTCGCTGGATTGTGTTCTTTCCGCAAAAATGTTCCGGTACCGATGGCGCTGGAAATATTCGTAGTTCCCGGAATCAATGACAGCAAAGAGAGTACGGCGCGCTTTCTGGAACTGGTAAAACAAATAGCACCGGATTCGATACAGCTCAACACACTTGACCGGGGCGGAATCCTTGAGGGATTGAAGCCTGCCCCGCGCGGGAAACTTGAAGAAATTGCTGCGGTTTTGAAAGAGGTTGCTCCGGTGGAGATATTCGGTCCGGTGAAAGAGCCGCAGAAACCGCATATTTGCTGAATGCTCAAGAGCCGCGCGGCTTGCAGTTTGCAATCTGAACCCGCGCAGTCAACGATCAGACAGCGCCCGTTTCCGCCCTTTCAGAGTGCAAAAAAGTAATATTTTGTAAAAAAATGCAGTTTATGACGTTGTCGGCTATTGAAATTTTGGCTTTAAGTGGCATATTATAAGGAATGCAGTAACTGTTTCATATTTTTGTAAATATACTAAACGAAGGAGAAAAAAATGACAAAACGTGATCTTGTTGTCAAAATTGCCAACGAAACCGGTATCATCCAGACCAAGGTTGCTGACATTGTTCAGCTGACCCTTGACAACATCGCCGCCGAACTGATGAGCGGTAAAAAAATCGAACTGCGCAACTTTGGCGTTTTTGAAATCAAAATCCGCAAGAGCCGCAAGGGCCGCAACCCCCGCAACACCAAAAACGAGGTCATCATTCCGGAACGCGCTGTTATCAAATTCCGCGCCGGCAAAGAGCTGAAAGAAGCGGTTGAAAAACTCAACACCGCCGACTTCCGTTAATTCCGGAGTTCCCTTAAAATTGTTTAAGAACGCCTGACAGGAAAAATTCTCTGTCGGGCGTTTTGTTTTTTTTTCCGGGATTTCGCTCCGGAATCAAGCAGAAAAAATTGTAATTCCCGCCATCAGGGAGCGTTACAGAAAATCAAGGAATAACGATCATGGCAGCATTTGCTCCACCTCCGGGTACTGCGGATATTTTCCCCGCCGATGCCGGAACCTGGCGCTTTCTGGAAAATACCGCAGCAGAGGTTTTTTCCGGTTACGGCTACGGGGAACTGCGCACCCCCATTTTTGAATATACAGAAGTTTTTCAGCGCGGTCTGGGCGGCGAAACCGAAGTTGTCCAGAAAGAGATGTACACCTTTGAGGATCGCGGCGGCAGAAGTCTGACTCTCCGTCCCGAAGGAACCGCCGGTGTCATGCGCGCATTGACCAATACCGACGTTGCCAACGGCACCGAACAGCGGGTCTTTTACTATGGCCCGATGTTCCGCGGTGAACGTCCTTCCGCCGGCCGCCGCCGCCAGTTCCACCAGATCGGTGTGGAAAATGTCGGCAGATGTGCCGCACTTATCGACGCCGAATGTATCGCAATGCTCCACAGTTTTCTGGAAAAAGCCGGTATCACCGGAGCGGTTTTCACCATCAACACCCGCGGTGTTGCCGCTGACAGAGCGCCCGCTGAAGCGCATTTGCGTGAATATTTTTCCAAACATATCAGCAAAATGTGCGACGACTGCCGCACCCGTCTGGAACGCAATATCTGGCGCATACTCGACTGTAAGCAGGAGTGCTGTCAGGAAATAATCGATCAGGCGCCGAGTTATATCGACTCTTTCAGTGAAGATTCCAAAGCCTATTTTGAAGAAGTCAAAGCCGCGTTGACCGCACTCAACGTTCCTTTCAAAGTTTCCCCGCGTCTGGTCAGAGGTCTGGACTACTATGTGCATACCGTCTTTGAAGTTACCCACGATGCACTGGGTGAACAGATCGCCATCGCCGGCGGCGGCAGATATGAACTCTTCCTGCCCGGCGAAAAGAAACCGCTGCCCGGTGTCGGATTCGCCGCCGGTGTGGAGCGCCTTATCATGGTGCGCGAAGCTCTCAATGCCGCAGTTCCCGATACGGCGGCAGCGGATTGCTATCTCATCGGTCTGGGCGCCGATGCAAGAATGAAAAACCTCATCCTTGCCGACAAACTGCGTAACGGAGGCAAAAAAATCGCCCTTGAACTCGAAGAACGTTCCTTCAAGGCGCAGATGCGTTCCGCCAACCGCAGCGGCGCGGCATTGACGGTCATCCGCGGAGAGAGCGAAATGGAAAAAGGTATCGCCATCATCAAGAAAATGGATGACGGTTCCCAGTGCGAAGTATCAGAAAACGAATTGTTTGATTATCTTCTTAAACATATCTGAAATAAAGGAGTTGTAAAAATGTTGAACAAGAAGAATCTTATTTTTCTCGGCGGCCCCGGTGCCGGTAAAGGAACTGTTTCCAATGCGATGATCGCCAAATACGGTGTCGCCCACATTTCCACCGGCGATATCCTGCGTGCGGAAGTTGCCAAAGGCACCCCTGCCGGTAAAGAAGCCGGTGCGATCATGAAATCCGGCGGTCTGGTCCCCGATGCCATGGTCTGCGGAATGGTCGGCGACAGACTCAAAGAGCCTGATTGCGAAAAAGGTTTCATCCTCGACGGCTTCCCCCGCACCATTGCCCAGGCGGAAACCCTCGGTGATATCCTCTCCGCGATGGGCAAAAAAATCGATGCGGTCATCTATCTGAATGTCGCTGATGAGATCATCCTTCAGCGTCTGACCGCCCGCATGAACTGCAAAGGCTGTGATGCCATTTACAACAAAATTTTCATGCCGCCCAAAACCGAAGGTATCTGCGACAAATGCGGTTCCGAACTTTTCCAGCGCGCCGATGACTCTCTGGAAACTGCCAAGAGCCGTCTGGCGGTCTTCCACAAACAGACCCAGCCGCTGATCGAATACTATGAAAAACTCGGTCTGCTGTACAGCTGCAAAAGCACCGATCTCGATGAGATCGTCGCTGAACTGGCGAAGGTTCTGGAGTAATTCACATGTCCGGCAAACGGATCATCCACACCCCGGAGGAGATCAAACGTATCCGGCGCGCGGCGGAAGTTACCGCCGGTGTGCGCGACGAAATAGCCCGTCTTGCGCATCCGGGAATGACAACGTTTGATCTCGATCAGCTCGCCGGAACGCTTATCAACGCTTCCGGCGGGCGCAGTGCGTTCAAAAATTATCACGGTTATCCCGGCTATATCTGCATATCAGTCAACGATGTCGTCGTTCACGGCATCGGCAGACCCGACCAGATAATTACCGAAGATGATATCGTCAGTATCGATGTCGGAGTAAATATCGACAATGCCATCGGTGATACCGCCTTGACATTCGGTTTCAAAGAACCTTCATCCGATGTGAAAAGATTGCTTGAAGGGACCCGTCAGGCATTGATGGACGGTATCGCCGCCGCCAGACGCGGCGCATACGTCCGCGATATCAGCGCCGCAGTTGAAAAATGTGCGCGGCGCAACAAACTCGGAGTGGTCAGGGAGTATGTCGGTCACGGCTGCGGAATACAGCTGCATGAACCGCCGGAAGTCCCCAACTACACCGGCTTCGGCAAAGGTGCCAGACTTGAACCGGGAATGGTGCTTTGCATCGAACCGATGCTCAATCTGGGTACTGATTCGGTAAAGCTCGACCGTAAAGATAACTGGACCGTCCGGACTGCGGACGGCTCATTGAGCGCACATTTTGAACACATGATACTTATAACAGAAAATGAACCGGAGGTTTTAACGTGGCAAAAGACGATGTGATAAAAGTGGAAGGTGTGGTGAAAGAACTTCTGCCCAACACCATGTTCAGAGTTGAAATTCAGGGAGGCCATGTGGTCAATGCCCATATCTCAGGAAAAATGCGTATGAATTTCATCCGTATTCTTCCCGGCGACAGTGTGACTATGGAAATGTCACCCTACGACCTGACCAAAGGCAGGATCGTGTTCCGCAAAAAATAATTGAAACCGCGATGAAAGGGTTTGGCGATGACCAGAGAAGAAGTTATTCAACTGAGTGATTCCGCAATAAAAAGTCAGGCGGAACATATTATCAGTATCGGCAAAGAGTTATGGAAAAATCCGGAGACCGGATACAAAGAAACTGCAAGTTCCGCCCTGCTGGTCAGCGAACTGGAAAAATTGGGATTCAAGGTGAAGACCGGTCTGGCGATCACCGGATTCCGTGCCGATCTGGATACCGGCAAACCCGGTCCCACCATCGCAGTGATGGGTGAGTTTGATGCGCTGATAATCCCCAGTCACCCCGAAGCGGTCAACGGTGTTGTCCACTCCTGCGGACACAATACCAGCGCCGCCGGATTGATCGGAACGGCGATCGGACTCAAAGCCGCCGTTGAAAGCGGCGAACTGTGCGGAAAAATCGCCTTTATCGGTACTCCGGCGGAAGAAGGTATCGAACTTGAATACCGTCAGAATCTGGTCGATGAGGGCAAAATCAAATTTGTCGCCGGCAAGGCACAGCTGATAAGAGAGCGCGTTCTGGATGACGTCGATCTTGCATATATGCACCACGCATCCAGCCGTTTCGGATTCAACGACCACAACGGTTCGGTCTGCAAAAAGATCATTTTCACCGGAAAAAGCTGTCATGCCGCTTCACCGCAGAACGGGATCAATGCGCTCAATGCGATGAATCTTGCGCTTCATGCGATAGCGCTTTTGCGTGAATCGTACAGCAACTCAAGTTTTGTCCGTTTCCACGGAATCGTTTCCGACGGCGGACAGTCGGTGAATATCCTGCCCGACCATATCGAAATGGATTACATGCTCCGCGCGGAAACGGTGGAAAAACTGGTCGAAGTCCACGAGCGTTTCGACAATGCCGTGACCCATGCCGCCGCCGCTGCTGAGTGCGGTTGCGAAATCAAAACGATGCATTACAGTATGCCGCTTTACGATGATATGGATCTCGGTGCGGCAATGCGCGACGTGGTTGCGGAACTTTATCCGGGCAAAAATTTCGATTTCAACAACTTCTTCATGGCAAGCTGTACCGATATGGGTGATGTGGCAACGGTGATGCCCGCTGTCCACGGATATGTTCCCGGACAGATCGGAACTTCACACGGCAAAGATTACTTCATTGAAGATTATGAAAGTGCCTGTGTCTCACCTGCCCTGATCAATGCCCGTCTGGCGATCGACCTGCTTATCAACGGTGCGGAAAAGGGCAGGAAAATCGCCGCGAAGAAGGCAGATATGATGAGTATCGACGAGTATATCCGTATTATTGACGGAATTTCAGGTTTTGATAAATAACATAAAGGAGTTTACCACCATGCTTAAAAAACTTTTTACAGCGGCAATTCTTTCAGCGGCATCACTGCTCGGAGCGGCGGAGATACTCTTTGACGGAGCCAAAGCAGGAGCCTGGGAGTCTGAGGCGGAAATCAAAGACGGTATCGTGACGATGGATCTCAACTACGGTATCAAACTTTCCAAAGAGTTCATTCCGGTCGTTCCCGGTAAAAAGTACACTGTTTCCGGTGAATTTTTCATCACCGGCAATCCTCCTGCCAGGACCTTCCTCTATTTCGGCGTCATTCCGTACACTGCAAAAGGTGAGGAGATCTCTCATGCGGCGATCGCGTGGGCAAATCCCTACTCTGTGGCTGAACTTGCCTCTGATGTGAAAGCGGGGGATAAATCCGCGCTTATCAAAGGAGCCGCCGACTGGAAATTCCTGCCGCACGGCAGACTCGCTTTCAACGCCAAAAAAGACCGCAGTGACCTGCCGAACTTTGAACTTTCGGACTTCTTCATCGTTGCCAAAACTGAAAAGAACAGCGACGGAACCGTGAAAGTCTTTTTCAAAAAGGGAATTGCCAAAGATTATCCGGCTGGAACTCTTGTCCGTCAGCACCGCTCCGGAAATATGTTCCCCTATGTCGGATTCGGTGACAAAGCCGGACAGTGGGTGAAATTTTCCACCACATTCAAAAGTTTCTATACCGGAACCCGGCAGATCAAAGTCGCGCTCCGTCTGCTCAGCCGCAACTGGCAGGTGCAGATGCGCAACGTGACCGTTGTTGCCGAATAAAAGAGCTTTTTTCTGAAAAATCCGGATAAAATATTTGCATTTCAACGTACTTTTGCGTATACTTAAATAGGTAATTGCAAAAGTCGATCAAAAAGAGATTGAAAAGATACCGTTGATGGGATGAAAACGCTCCTGTTTCAGATCGCAACGGGAATTTTCAAGAATTTTTGAAAACTTTTGAAATTGCCCCGGTGGTTGTTTTTTGCCCGTCTTGCATACGCAAAATTCAAAAAACTGAAAGAATCCATTTGTAACTGCTTGAAAAAAAAAGGTTATGATATATTAGATTCAAAACATATTTTTTGTAACATACATTGCATATCTGATGAGGTAATTGAAAAGTCGATCAAAAAAACGAAAAGATACCGTTGATGGGATGAAAACGCTCCTGTTTCAGATCGCAACTGGAATTTTCGAGAGTTTTTAAGAACTTTTGAAATTGCCTCTTAAAGATAACACGGGTTATTTACAATCCTTGAATACGTCAACAAAAAAGGAAAGGACGAAAAAAATGGTTGAAAATTTATGCTCAAGAGGATCTTTTAATCCTTACGCTGCAAGCGTAAGGAAGCAGTACTGCTTCACGCTGATCGAACTCCTCGTGGTCATCGCGATCATCGCGATTCTGGCGGCGATCCTGCTGCCGGCGCTCAACAGCGCCCGTGAGCGCGGACGCAGTGCGGCGTGTATCAACAACCTCAAACAGATCGGAAACGCCGCCGCCATGTATCAGAGCGATAATGAAGACTTCTTCCCCTTCAACCGGAGCGACGTGTGGAACAATCTTCAGGTTCATCTCTTTTATGAACCGTATGTCGGCGAAGTCAATAACTCCACGGTCTGGCATTGTCCAAGCCGCTCCAAATACGGTCTTGGCTACGGAACAAGCATTTACACCAGCGGATTTGACTACTGGCTCGACAATGCCCGCGGCGACAAAAAGACTCCCGTAAAAGTCACCAAAATCAAAAAAGCCACCGATATCATCCACGTTGCCGACGGCCCCTATTACGGCGATTACACCCTTGCTTATAATGTGGAAGCCGACTCACAAATGAGTACCCACAACGGTAATAGCATGACCCATATCCGTTATTTCAAAGACAGTTCCTTCCAGTCACCTTCCCACCGTCACAGCGGCAAAATCAATTTCGTTGCCGTCGCAGGCAACGTTCAGACCAGAACTCCGACTGAAATGAATACGAAAGTCAGCACAACTGATATTCCCTATTGGTACAGCGGATGGTTTCAGTGATTTGCGGTGAAGGGGTGACTGTAAAATGAAGAAATTTTTTACTTCGATTCTTTGCGCTTCGGTTGTTTTTTCCGCTTATGCCGCTGAAAAAATGATCTTTGAAGCGGAAAACTTCAAGGGCAACAGCGTTGTCAAAGATGATGCTGATGCTTCCGGCGGCAAAATCGTTGCCGGCGGTCAGTGGTACGAAATGGTCAAAAATGTTCCCATTCCCGCAGGTAAAAACTACTGCTTTGCCCGCGTGAAAAGCACTGCACCGGTGAACTGGTTCTGCGCTTATACCACCGCGAAACCTTTCGGCTGGTTCAAAACTTCCGGCGAAGATAAGTGGGTCTGGGTCAATCTGGGCAGATATGAAAAAAATGATTCCAACAAAGGCGTTATGCCGACGGTGTTCCTGCAGAAAAGCAGCAATGCCAAAGTTCAGGGAATGGTCGACTTGCTCATCTTTTCACCGCAGAACAATGTTGCCGCTGTGGAAAAAGCCTTTGCCGATTACACCTCATGCAAAACGGCTGGCAAATCCTATTATCTTGAAGCTGAATCATTTAACGGCAACGGTTATATTGTCAGCGATGCAAGCGCTTCCGGCAAAAAGATCGTCACCGGCAAAACGTGGTATGTGCTGTTGAAGAATGTTCCGATTCCGGAATCGGAAAACGGACTTTACTGCTTTGTCCGTGTGCGTTCCTCACTCAAAGCCCAATGGTTCCTTGCTTACGATACCAGAAAACCTTTCGGCTGGTTCCAGACTCCCGGCGATGAAAAGTGGGTTTGGGTCAATCTGGGTAAATTTATGAAAAAAGATTCCAATAAAGGCATTATGCCGCAGGTATTCATGCAGAAACCTGTCGGTTCGACCGCTCAGACGACCGACGGCGCCGCTGATGCGGTGGTATTCAGCGAAACTCCCGATGCCAAAGAGGCGGAGCGGCTTTTTCAGGAAAGTCTGAAAACCGTTCCAGTCAAAATGGACAGTGCTTCGGCGGAAAAACTTTCCGCCCTCACTGAAGTTCAGAGGTTTTACAGTCTGATTCACGTTGACAAAGCGCCGGTAATCGACGGCGATATCAACGATGCGGCTTATCGGAATGCTCCGAAAGCCGCTGATTTTATCCTGCTCGGCGGCAAATCATTTGCTTCTCAGCAGACCGAAGTCAAGGCGGTATGGCACAAGGATACAATCTACATTGCCGCCAAACTTTATGAATCCAAAATGGGACTTCTGCGCAAACTCCGCAATAAAGACAATGACTCTGTATGGACTGATGACTGTTTTGAAATGTACTTCGACCCCGGTCACACCCGTACTCAGGCGTTTCAGCTGGTGGTCAACCCCAACGGAGCAAAGCAGGATGTTTCACTGAAAAGACGTATCGACGAAGCGGGATTTTCCGATATGAAACTTTCATGGCAGGTCAAGACCCGTATCGCTGATAATTACTGGACAGTTGAAGCGGCGATCCCCCTCAAGCTCCTCTCTTTTCTTGAAGTGAAAGAGGGAACCGTCTGGGGCATGAACTTCTGCCGTTCAGAAATACCCTGCGGTGAAAAAAGCTACTGGAACAATACCGGCGGATATTTTTTCAAACCCGACCGTTTTGCGGTGATGCACTTCGGTCAGGCTCCCGGAAATCTTCAGAGTGTGGCAATGGATTCACAAAACGGCACCCTGAAACTCAACTTTGCTCCGCAGAAAACGGAAAAAATCAGCGCTCAGGGAACGGTCAGAGATGAAAATATTTCCGCAAACACATCGGAAAATATGACCTCCGGCAAAGCACACTCCATCGCGCTGAAAACCCACAGCAAATCGCGCAAATACACTGTCGATGTGAAAGTAGCTTCACCGGAAAAATCCACCACTTTCGCCGTCGATGTCCGCAACTACCGCGACGGTCTCTTCTCTGTTCTCTGGCCGTGTGAAGATCGCGGGAACCGTCTGCCGCTGCTCTACGGAACCGCCCAGCACGCATTCTGGATCTTCGCCAATCATACGCAGAACAAAGTTGAAAATCTCGAAGCGGTCGTCACCGTTCCCGAAGGTCTCAAACTCCTTGACCCGACCAGCGATGTCAAATACGACTTTTTCCGCAAATGCAAACTCATCAAAACGGAAAAAATCACCAGAAACAATACTCCCCATACCCGTCACACTATCGCCATTGAAGGCGGTCTGGGAGTGAACAACCTGCGCAATTTGCGTTTCTTTCAGGGAATAACGCTCTTTTTTGAGTGTGAAAGTCCGGCATTTATCGGTAAAAAACTTTCCATATACACCTCTATCAGAGCCGGTGATATTCAGGAAGAAGAAAACGTGACAACCGTGGAGATCCTGCCGCCGGTCACGGCTCAGACTCCGGAAAAACTGGTTATCCACAACTGGCTGTGGACATGGAATCCCTGCATCGGCTCACTCGAAGGCACTCTGCGTACCATGAAGCAGGTAGGATTCAACTCCCTTGAAGCCAGCGGCGGTCAGTTCTTCCCCGGCAGACGTGAAGCATTTGCCAAATACGGATTCCCCCTTGTCAACAATATGTGGTGGGAGTTTCACGGTACTGCCGACGGCGCACAGGCGGTCAAATTCGACGGTTCGGTGGATAACAAGCACCTCTGCCCCTCAAAAATGCTGGCAGATAACAGCAAACTGCTCTTGCAGAACCGCTCCAAACAGCTTACCGATATTGCCGAAGGCAGCAATGGTATCGTCTGGGACCTCGAAGGACCGTACTGCTGGAATATCTGTTTCTGCAAGGAGTGTATCGAAAACTTCCGCAAATTCGCTTCGATCGCGCAGGATAAGAGTCTTACTCCTAAAATCATCCGCGAAAATTACAACGCTCAGTGGATAAAATACTGCTGCCGCCAGAGTACGGAAATCTGCCGCATCCTGCGGAACAGCATAAAAAAAATCAATCCGAAGGCAAAGTTCGGCTTCTACTCCGGTCTGCCATCTTTCGATACGATGGAAAGCTACCGCGCCGACTGGGCTGATGCCATCGGCGATATCGATCTGGCTCTTTTGAGCTATTACACCAACAGCTTCATCGCATTGGATGATACATTCAACAGCAAGATGAAAGAACATATCGCCAACTTGCGCAGTGCCGCCAAAAAAGCAGGCAACGATTCTCTGGAAGTGTGGGCGACTCTCACCCCCGGTTATGAACGCAACTCCTCCATAAAACCGACTGCGGAACTGGTGAAACTCAAGGTTCTCCGCTCATTCGCTTCCGGAATGGACGGTGTGACCTTCTGGTGGTGGGGTCCCTTTGACGGTGAGTTTTACCGTGAACTGGTGACCGCTTCAACGATCGTCGGCAAGTATGAAAAATTCTTCCTCAATAAAGAGACCCCCGTTTCGCTCAAAGCTGAGATACTGAATAAGGCGCGCGGCTCGTTCTTCACTTCAAAAGTTGGAAATGAGGAGTTCATGCTCGTACTCAATCACGGTTCAAAGGAGATCACCGTCAACTTTGACAACCCCGCCGGGAAAGTGTGGGTCGATGAGTTCAGCAAAAAGAGCTGGTCTTCAGCAAAATTCACTGTGAAAATCCCGCCCTGCGGAACATTGACTCTGTTTGCCGAAAAGTAAGAGTTCTCTTATTGAAGCAAAACCTGTGTTTTTTTTGCAGGGGTGCTAACGCCGCCCCCTGCACCCCTGGCGCCCGCGCATGCGGGATTTTGTACTGGCAAGTGGTATGCGTGTGTGGTGGTGGTTCGACTCATGTGTCG
>SUWE01000035.1 GCA_015061615.1 Lentisphaerota bacterium | reverse complement strand
CGTACATTGAACCTGAAACAACTTTCCTGCTCATTGATTGAGTATGAGAAAGCAGTTGATCACCTGATCCGAAGTAGACTCCGGAATATTTACTGGCATAGGTTACATAAGCTCCATCTGCGGCATTTACATGGCCAACACATGGAGTCCAAATAACATTCGTCGCTGTTCCGCCGGAGGAGATGTACATGGCGCCCTTATTAACAGTTGTGTTGTTAGCTGTTCCGCCGGAGAAGATGTACATGGCGCCATCGGAATTCACTGTGGTGTTGTTCGCCACCCCGCCGGAGTAGATGCCTATCTGGCCCCAGTCATTAACGGTGGTGCTGTTTGCCGTACCGCCGGAGGAGATGACCATGACGCCCATGTCATTAACAGTGGTGCTGTTTGCCACTCCGCCAGAGGAGATGTACATGTAGCCCCAGGAATTAACAGTGGTACTGTTAGCCACCCCTCCGGAGGCGATGTCCATGAAGCCCCCGGAATTAACTGTGGTGTTGTTCGCCACTCCGCCAGAGTCGATAATCATATTGTCGTAAAGTAGTAGTGTTATTCCGCTGCTGATAATGCCGTCGTAGATATCGTAACGTGCCATGGAAACTTTCCTTATGATAAAATTTGCTAAAAAATACACTTTTGAGTATAATTTATCATAAGTTTTTTTTTTTCAAGCAGTTGCGTCTGGAAAGTTGCGGTTTTTTTCAGGCAGAGGAAAAATGCCCGCTGTGGCTTGCTGTTTCTTGGGAGCGGTGCTTTGAATGGACAATTTCGGTAGCACCACTGTTATGTCCTTTGCTTGTGCTATGCAAAATGGGGCTGCCGCAAAACATCAGGTTTTGCAGCAGCCCTCGGCTGATTAAGATTTTTCAGTAACGGTAAGTCTCGTTTTTGAAGGGACCATCTACAGATACTCCGATATAATCTGCCTGCACTTGGGTCAATGTGGTAAGTTTTGCTCCCAGTTTGTCAAGGTGCAGACGGGCAACCTCTTCATCCAGTTTTTTGCTGATAAGGTAAACGCCGACTTTTCTATCCGCATTGCGCGCTATATCGATCTGCGCCAGAACCTGATTCGTGAAACTGTTCGACATCACAAACGAGGGGTGACCGGTTGCACAGCCGAGATTGACCAACCGTCCTTCCGCAAGCAGATAGATGGTGTGTCCGTCGGGGAAGGTGTAGGCACTGACCGGACAGGAGCTGTCTTTGATGACCGTCTTTTTGACTCCGGGATAGTTTTCCAGTTCCGCCACTTCGATTTCATTGTCAAAGTGACCAATATTACAGACTATCGCCTGATCTTTCATTTTGCTCATCTGATCAATGGTGATAATATGGCAGTTGCCGGTGCAGGTGACATAAACATCCGCCTGCGGCAGAGCATCTTCAACAGTACAGACCTGAAAGCCCGCCATACACGCCTGAAGCGCACAAATCGGATCAACTTCACTGACCAATACTCTTGCTCTTTCGTTGCGCATTGCTTCGGCACAACCTTTGCCGACATCTCCATAGCCGCAGACCATGACCGTTTTGCCTGACAGCATCACATCCAGCGCGCGTTTGATTCCGTCGGTAAGGCTGTGACGGCATCCGTAAATGTTGTCGAATTTGCTTTTGGTGACTGAATCGTTGACATTCACAGCAGGGAACAGCAGTTCTCCGCGTTTCATCATCTGTTCAAGGCGGTGGACTCCGGTAGTCGTTTCTTCGGATACTCCCTTGATATTGGCGGCGATTTTCGTCCATTTGCCCGGATTGTTTTTCAACTCCCTTTTGAGCAGGGCGTTGATGATCTTCAATTCTTCCACTTCCGTCGGCTCATCAAGGATCGCCGGATTCGCTTCCGCCGCAACTCCGCGATGGATAAGCAGTGTCGCATCTCCGCCGTCGTCAACGATCTGATCCGGACCACTTCCGTCATCCCACGTCAACGCGGCAAGGGTGCATTCCCAATATTCTTCAAGGGTTTCACCTTTCCACGCAAAAACCGGAACTCCCGCCTGCGCGATCGCGGCGGCGGCATGATCCTGTGTGGAAAATATGTTGCAGCTTGCCCAGCGGACATCAGCTCCGAGTTCAACCAGTGTTTCGATCAATACTGCCGTCTGGATCGTCATGTGCAGACTGCCGGCGATTTTGACTCCCGCCAACGGTTTTTCCGGACCGTATTTTTTTCTCGTTGCCATCAAACCCGGCATTTCATGTTCGGCAATGGCGATCTCTTTTCTGCCGAAGCCGGCAAGGGATATGTCACGAACTTTGTAATTCATTCTCTGACCTCTTTATCTGTTTTTATTTTCAAATTGTTCCATTGAGCTTCATTCAATTCCGTTCCGGTACAGCTGATGATCTCCGAAGCGCACATCGCCCCGAGCTTACAGCTTTTTTCCGGAGGTAATCCTTTGCTTTGACCGAAAAAATATCCTGCGGCATAAAAATCTCCGGCACCAGTGGTATCTTTTACGCTTTCCGCCGGGGCAGGGGGGATCAACGTCACTTTTCCAAGCGGCGGAATTATCAAAAGAGAACCGTTTTTGCCAAGTTTTATGACTGCTTGCTGTAAGTTGAGCTTTTTTTCAATGCCGTCAATATCTGCGGTGCCGAGCAGAGCTTTTATTTCTGCCTCATTGGCAAACAGCAGATCAACATAGTTATCGACAAGATATTGAAAGTGTTCCCGCTTTTTACGGACAAGTTCAAAATTGTTCAAATCCAACGCAACCGGGATCCCCGCCGCTTTTGCCTTCTGCAAAAGCGGAATGCTCCACGTTTCGCAGGCAAGATACCCTTCCAAAAGCAGATGATCAAAATCGCCAAAGGGGATTTGCAGCTCATCTTCAGTAATGTCAAGTGATGCTCCGAGATTGGAAAGCATCGTGCGTTCCGCATCCGGAGTTACAAGGCTCAGGCAGTAGCCGGTATCATTGTTCTTTGTTGTCAGCAGCAATGAGTCATCCGCTCCGGATGCACGCATACGGGAACGGAAAAAATCCCCATCCTCATCACATCCGGTTTTTCCGAAAAGTGCCGCTTCGCCGCCGAGATACGACAACGCACGGACAGTGTTCGCCGCACTGCCGCCCGGTGTCCGGCAAATGTTTTTTCCATACCGGATGATCTCATCACGCTCCTGATGGGAAATGTTGCGGGTACAGCCTTTCCCGCCGGGCACGGTCTGTTCCAGTATCGTGTCGGTTGTTTCCAGTGAATAATCCACCAGAGGTGAACCGGCACCCAGAAGTTTGAAACTCATTACACTGACAGATTTTATTCGCAGTCAAACTCAGCTGCCGCTTCAAGCAGTTCCTGTGTTTTGTCGCATTTTTCCCACGGGAATATATCTCTGCCGAAGTGACCGTATGCGGCGGTATCGGCGTAGCACCAACCGTTGCCGGGGTACTTGAGACCGAGAGTTTCGACGATTTTCGCCGGACGCAGATCGAAGACTTTGCGGACAACTTTTTCCAAATCCGCATCGGAAGTCAGCTTGCCGGTTCCGTAGGTATCGACGTTGATACTCAGCGGCTGTGCCACGCCGATCGCATAAGCGACCTGGATTTCACACTTATCCGCCAGTTTTGCCGCAACAATGTTTTTGGCAATGTAACGGCAGAAATACGCTGCTGAGCGGTCGACCTTTGAGGGGTCTTTACCGGAAAACGCTCCGCCGCCGTGGGAACCGACTCCGCCGTAAGTATCGACGATGATCTTTCTGCCGGTCAAACCGGTATCACCATGCGGACCGCCGATCTCAAATCTGCCGGTCGGATTGACGAAATAGGTTATGTCATCATTGAGCAATTCTGCGGGAATCACCTTTTTTACAACCTCTTTGACCAGATTTTCAAGGTAGCTGATCTGCATTTCCGGAGCATGCTGATGGGAAACAACTATCGACTCTACCGCCACAGGTTTTCCGTTTTCATAACGGATGGAAACCTGACTTTTTGCATCGGGGCGGAGAAATTTTGCCACTTCCGGATCAGTTTTACGCAAACGGGCAAATTCCTGCACGATCTTATGCGAGTAAAGAAGTGTTGCCGGCATCAGTTCCGGAGTTTCATTTGTCGCATAACCGAACATCATTCCCTGATCGCCCGCACCCTGATCGGCACGGCTGACACCCATGCTGATATCTTCTGACTGCTTGTGTATGGCAACCATGACTTTGGCATCATCAGCAGAAAAACCGATTCCGGACTGATTGTAACCGATATCTTTGACTGCATCAAGTGCGACCTGCTGCCAGTTGACCTGAGCGTTTGTTGTGATCTCTCCGGATATAACGATCAAATTGGTCGTCGTCAGAGATTCACAGGCAACACGGCTGTTGGGATCCTGCATGAGACAGGCATCGAGTATTGCATCAGATATTCTGTCACAGACTTTGTCAGGGTGTCCTTCGGATACAGACTCCGAAGTGAAAACGTGATTTGATTTGATCTTACTCATAACTCAATAAACCTTTGATTTGAAGTTTTATCAAAAAAACAAAAACGGACCCCGTTGCGGCATGTTCCTCGGCGGGATCCGTATAAAGCTCAGATTCAGCGTGCCGGGATCTGCATCGGAACAGGTACGCCGCGGCGGTTCTGACGCCAAATGCTTTCGCCGGAACCTTCAACAGCCGGTTTGTCTTTGCCGTAACTCATTGTTTTCATGCGGCTGTCATCAACTCCGCGACCGGCAAGATAAGCGCGGATGGCATTGGCACGGCGTTCACCCAGAGCGCGGTTGTATTCGTCGGTACCGCGATTGTCGCAGTGACCTTCAATGACCAGACCAAGCTGGGCGTGCTGCTGCAAATAAGCCGCGATTTTATCCAGATTCGCAGTTTCACTGGGAACAAGCACGTCGGAGTCGTAGGCGAAGTAGATCACCGGCATTCCGAGACGGTTCTGCGGATCGACAGGAACCCAGCCGTCAGCATCGGCTCCGGCTCCTGAATTGGCAAGGGCGTTGGGATCGGTCCATGCTCCGGGACCGTTACCGTCAGCACCGTATCCTGAACCGCCGACAGCACCGAACGGATCGGGATTGGCTTCAGGAA
This sequence comes from Lentisphaerota bacterium, assembly GCA_015061615.1. GTDB lineage: Bacteria > Verrucomicrobiota > Lentisphaeria > Victivallales > Victivallaceae > UBA1784. The sequence continues at coordinate 21,513 of SUWE01000035.1, read as the reverse complement.
CGGCGGGGTCGGTGGTATCTTCATCGACATCGACGGAAGAACATCCGACGACTGCGAAAAGCATTGCTGCTGCGAAAAATGCATTGAGGGCTTTGAACATCTTTTTTCTCCTTGTTTTTTCAGTTAAAGTCCGGTTGCCTATTGAACATTATACAATATAACATGCAAATCCGGAAAAATCCATTGATTTTTTCCAAAAACCGTTATTTTTTCAAATTTTTTTGAGTGCGGTGCATTGATGCGGAAAACAGCGGAATCTCTTGCCGCGTTTGCCGGGGCGCAACACGGCTGTTTTTGCCCGCTTTTTTGAGCGACTTTTGCAATTCATCTTTGAATAATGCTTGACTTGATGAGAGTTTGGAGTTATATTTTATCGTGAACATTTTTTGATTTTTTAACAACCTTACAAGGAGGAATAAAAGATGCAGAACATTCAGTGGGACAAATTGAAATTTGAGTTTATGCCGACTCGCAGCAACATCCGTTTCCATTATGCCAACGGACAGTGGGATGAAGGCAGACTTACCGGAGATTACAACATTTCTCTTTCCGTTGCCGCCAACGTGCTTCACTACGGTCAGGCGATTTTTGAAGGAATGAAGGCTTTTTGCGGCAAAGACGGCAAAGTTCGCGTGTTCCGTCCGCATGCCAATGCCAAACGTTTGAACTCTTCAGCCCGTCAGCTTGTCATGCCGGAGTTCCCGGAAGACCGTTTCGTCGAAGCTGTGCGCACTGTTGTCCGCGACAATATCGACTTTGTTCCGCCCTACGGAACCGGCGGTTCTCTTTATATCCGTCCGGTAATGTTCGGTACTTCTCCCCAGATCGGTGTCAATGCTTCAATGGAGTATGAACTGGTCATCATGGTTATGCCGGTAGGTCCTTACTACAAAGACGGTATCAAACCTGTTGATGCGATGATCTCCGTTGATTTTGACCGTGCCGCCCCCAAAGGAACCGGTCACATCAAAGCTGCCGGAAACTATGCCGCCAGTCTGCTTTCAAGCAAAAAAGCCAAAGAACAGCACTTCCCGATCGTGCTTTTCCTTGATCCGGCGTCACATACATACGTCGATGAGTTCAGCACCAGCAACTTTCTGGCGATCACCAAAGACGGCAAATATGTCACCACTCTTTCAGATTCCATTCTGCCTTCAGTCACCAATGATTCACTGCTGACTGTCGCCGCCGACCTCGGAATGCCGGTCGAACGCCGCAAAGTCAATGTCAATGAGCTTGCCGATTTTGCCGAAGTTGCCGCCTGCGGTACTGCTGTTGTGGTCACTCCTGTCGGCAAAATCGTTTACGGCGATAAGACCATTGATTACGGTTGGACTGAAATCGGACCGCAGCTCAAAAAACTTTATGACCGTATGACCGGTATCCAGTATGCTGAATATCCTGATACTCACAACTGGCTGGTGGAGTGCTGAGCTGAAAAATGAAAATTTTCAAAAAACGGCGTGAATTTCAGGATTATGCGCTGGAGTTGAAAAGAAGCGGTAAGAGTATCGCTCTTGTTCCGACTATGGGATTTCTGCATGACGGGCACATGTCGCTTATCGACATTGCCCGGAGCAAGGCAGATGTGGTGATGGTTTCTATTTTTGTGAACCCAACTCAGTTTGCCCCCAATGAGGATTTTGACCGCTATCCCCGCGATTTCGATGGAGATGTTGCCAAGTGCATCGATCATGGAGCAGATGTTATTTTTGCTCCGGAACCGGATGAAATGTACGATGCTGATGCTTCGGTTTGGGTGGAGGAAGTCCGTTTGTCCAAGCCGCTTTGCGGCAGGAGCCGTCCTACATTCTACCGCGGAGTCACGACCGTTGTTGCCAAACTTTTTCTTCTTGCTCAACCGGATTATGCAGTTTTCGGCTTGAAAGATGCACAGCAGTGTTTCGTTATCCGGAAGATGGTCCGGGATCTTGATTTCCCCATTGAAATCATTCCCGCTCCGCTTGTCCGTGATGATGACGGATTGGCATTGAGTTCCAGAAACCGTTATCTTTCTGCCGATGAGCGTTCCAGAGCGTTATCCATCCACCAGTCGCTGCTTGCCGCCAAGTGTGAAATCGTGGCGGACAGGAGTTTGATGGATTCAGCACTTGAACGGGCAAGAGAGGTCATAACTGCATCCGGCGGCAGAGTCGATTATGTGGATATTCTCGATTGTGATACGATGGAGTATCCCACTGAAAAAACATCACAGGTCATCGTTGCGGCAGCGGCATTTTTCGGAACTACCCGTTTGATTGACAACGAGATTTTTGAGTTGTAAGGATTTTTGTTATGCGAAAACTTTGCTACGGTAAACAGGGATTTGAAAAAGCTGTGAAGGCGCTTTATGAGCGTCCGGCATTCCCCCCTGAAGCGGAAGACGCCGCAAAGAAAATGATCGATGCCATCCGTCAGAACGGTGATGCCGCTGTGGCGGAGTTCGCTGAGAAATTCGACCATGTGAAACTTTCTCCTGAAGAATTTCAGATGCCTCTGGATAAGGCGAGAAAGATCGCTTCAAAACTGCACAAAGCCGATAAATTGGCTATCCGGCGTGCGTTGGAGCAAATACAGCAGTTCGCAAAGTTGACCTGTCCGCAGGATTGGATGAAAACAGTACGCAACGGTGTGAAAGTCGGGGAGAAATTTTCTCCGATGGAGCGTGTCGGTGTGTATATTCCCGGCGGTACGGCTCCATTGGTTTCAACCGTTTTGCACACTGCCGGGATCGCCAGCGCCGCAGGAGTCAGAGAAATCGTTGCCATCACTCCTCCCGGAAATACCCATCCGGCGGTGTTGTATGCTATGCTCCGTGCCGGGGTCACTGAAATCTGGCGCCTCGGCGGCGTTTACGGTGTTGCCGCGCTTGCGCTCGGAACTCAGTCGATCCGCAAGGTCGAAAAGATCTGCGGTCCCGGCAATGCTTATGTCACTGCGGCAAAGAAGCTGCTTTACGGTGAAGTCGGTATCGACCTTGTTGCCGGACCTTCTGAAATCCTCATTATTGCTGATAAGAGTGCCAATCCGGAATTTGTCGCTGCTGATTTGCTCAGTCAGGCTGAACACGGCAGCGGTCTTGAACAGGCGGTGCTTGTTTCGACTGACCGCGCTCTTATCAACAAAGTTGAAGCGGCGGTACTTCGCCAGCGCGATACGCTTTCGCGGCAGGAAACTATCGACCGGGTGCTGGAAAACGGTGTTTTCCTCATTGAAGCACCAAATGAAGAAATTGCTGCTCAGATAGCTAATAATTACGCACCTGAACATCTTGAGATACAGACGGAAAATCCTGAGCGTGTTGCCAAAATGATAAACGCCGCAGGAGCGATCTTTCTCGGACAGTGGACACCGGAATCCTGCGGAGATTTCTGCGCCGGACCTTCACACGTTCTGCCGACAGCCGGCAGTGCGAAGAAGTTCAACGGGTTGGAAACTTCAAGTTTCTTCCGCCGTACAAGTCTGGTGAAATATTCTCCGGCGGCGCTTAAACGTGATGCGGAAATCATTGCCCGTTTCGGTGCAATGGAAATGCTTGATGCTCACGGCAGAGCCGGAACGATCCGTGTGAAGAAACGGTAAGTTATCTTGTCTTTGAGCCGTCCGGAAACGGGCGGCTCATTATTTTTTCCGGGAGCGTATCCGGTGAGATATTCATCGGGTGAACTCCGTCAGGAAAATACAACCACAGGCGGACAATAAAGTAAATCACCATGATTGCCGCACAGCTGAGATAGAAGTAAAGGGCAAAACGGGGAAATTTCGGACGGATGAATTTTTTATCCAGCAAAAAAACGGCAACCGCAAGCGGCAGAAGATAAATCATTGCATTGAAATTCCATGCGGAAACAAAATTGCCTTTCAGCAATTCAACGCCGGCAGAAGTCAAACCGCAGCCGGGGCAGGGGTATCCTGTCATAGAACGGACAACACACAGTGATGTGTCGTAAATTTGTGTCAGAATAAAATAAGTTGCTGTGAAAATTATGGCTGGAACTGTTGCAGGCAATAGATTTTTTTGAAAAATTTTCACTTTCCCGGAACCGTCTGGGTTACTTTGAAATCGTAAAAGCGGTTGACTCCCTCACAACCGGTGATCCCTGCAAAATATCCGTCAGTTTTGAATCCGGCAGGCAAAGTACAGCCGAACTCTTTGCCGTCACAGCGGATAACCATTTGTATTCCTTTGGCTGTATGGCGGAGTGAAACAGCTAAATCATAAATTTTTTCCGGCGAAAATTTACCTGCCAGATATGCAAGTTTGTACCATACCTGTCTGCCGTTTTCATATTGATGATGCCAGAGATTTATTCCCTGATCGTAAAGTACGATTTCAAAATGTTCACGGAATTCAGGATATTTCCCGTCTGCACTTTTGCCTAATTCCGGAGCGATAACGATCAAAGGTGCCATCCGGTGGTCAAAACTCATTTTGCTTGATACTGTTATATCACCGTGAAATTTCTTTTTGCACACCAGCGCGCAGTATGTTTCTTTACTGCTGAGGAGTTTATCTGCACTCATCCCTGCCGGAACCTGATTGGCAATATGGTCTTTGTTTTGCAGCATTGCCCCGACGGTGGTATTTCCCGGAGCTTTTACGATTTGAAAATCTTCAGGGTTCCATTTGCCTTCAGCAAAAGAAATATAATATTCTCTGCCGCAGAGTATTGCGGCAGAAAGAAATACAAGTAATAGAGAGATTATTTTTACCATGATATCAATTTTCTGAAACGATTTTCCGAATTTCCGGAAAATTTTTTGCCGTAAATGTTGCCGGATTATTCCCGACATAACCGAATCCCCAGGAACAGAATATACTTTTAGTACCGCTATTGGCGGCGAAATCAATATCGGTATAATTATCACCGGCAACAAAACAATTTTCTTTCCGGATATGGTATTTTTCCAAGAGATGATTCATTGCATCCGGAGCAGGTTTCAGCGGAAAATTGCCGCCGCCGCCGATATTTTCTGCAAAAAATTTTCTTATATCCAGCGCAGTGAGGATTTTTTCACTTGCTGTTTGCGGCTTATTGCTGACTACTGCCAAAAGCCAGTTGTTTTTCTTCAATTCAGTGAGAGTCTCTTTGACTCCTTCATAGAGGAATGTTCCGGCAACCGGATCGGCTCCGTAAATTTTTACCATTGCATCAACGGCATCATCAAGCGGAATATCAGAATTATCAAGTGCAAAAGAACGCTCTATAAGTTTTCTGACTCCATTGCCGATAAAACTTTTTATCAGCTCTTTTTCCTGCGGGGGCAGATTGTAGAGTTTTCTCGTTTCATTGACCGCATCGGCGATTCCGCCCATGGAGTCGATCAAAGTTCCATCCAAATCAAAAATTACAGCTTTATTCATAATGTCTCAATCAAATAAAAGGTTGTGTCCATGCTTTGAGATTCTCAGGGTAACATAGCCCCTGCATCTCATTGCGTTTGCCATTGATGACAACTTCGGCGCGTACATAAAGATCATCGGCGCTCATTGTGTAAGAGGCGTTAACGCCCTGTACTTTCTTTACACACATGCCGATAGAATCATTTATCAAAGGTATATTGCGGTTGAATTTCGGCAATGAACCTTTGTACTCAAACTCTTTAACTTCCTGTGAGAAATTCCGTTTGGTCACGATAAAACTGATAATGCAGTTTCCGTTATCCTGATTTTTCACTTCCACACAGAGTGTGCGGCTCCGGTGATCGAAGGAGATTTTTTCAAATTCGACTCCGGTCGTCGCATAAAAATCACCGTTTCTGAGAGCGGTCACGATTTTTTCTGCATTCATTTCACCGGAAATATTTACCATTATCCAACCGTGATCACACCCGCAAAAGCCGTGTATTTTTTCAGGTGAATAATAGTGGGAGTCATCAGTCGCCGCAGCATAGAGCAAACCGTCGCCGCGTATGATCCGGTGGGCAAGAACAAAATCCCAGAACTTTTCCGGAGTATTGATCGCCTCTGTTGCGCCGGTTTCCGGAGCGGCAGTGTTATTGCAAACTTCCAGAAGGTTGATTTCAGGATTTTCTGTCACCCAGCGCGGATCGACATCCCAGTAACGCCAGAAAGGGTGATTGAGCATCAACAGTGCTTCGGCTCCTGCTTCTTTTATTGCCGCAACACACTTTTGAACATTGCTTTTCAGCGTTTCTGCGGGTGTGGCAGCGTATTCAGCCGGAGTAACTGTCCGGGGCAGATTCAGCAGATTCAAATGAAATTCACAATAAGCCTGGTCTTCGCCGGAATAGTGGCAGGCGGTGTTTTCACAACCGGGAAGGATGATGAATTTGCCGGGAATTTCCCACTCCTCGCGCAGTTCGTCAAAATTTTTCAGGCGGACAAACTGACGTATCCCGATTTTTCTGCTGTCGATTTTTTCTCCGAGAATACTCAACGATTTTTTCAAATCATCGTAGTGAAATCCGTTGGGCCATACAGCTTGCGGATAGGCAGGGGTAACCGGAAAAAGCAGTTCATCTCCGGGAAAAATATTATGATCTGTCATGCAGACAAAATCGTAATCCAATTTGTCCCGGTAGGTATGAAGTGCCATTTCCGGCAGGGCGTGACCGTCGGACCAGAGCGTGTGGATATGCAGAGCGCCCTTTTTCCAGTTACCCATTTTGTTATGATCCTTTCAGAATTGTTCCACGTTCCAAGCGGCAGGGAAAACAGTTTCCGCATCAATGCCTTCGGGAATATGGTAACGGAAACATTTGCCCTTCTTTTCGCAAATGATTTTTCCGAATGGAGTTTTGTATGAAAATCTGAAATCACCGGCTTCGGGTATATCCGCAGGAACAATGGCAATTTTTCTGAATCCGGGAGCAAGCAGTTTTATTCCCGCAACATATTCAAAGCTCCATGCCGTGAAGTCGCCGTACATAATGTGGAATTGTGAACCGGAACCGCTCCAGGTTTCCCAGAGTGTGGTGGCTCCCTGTTCGATCCAGTGTCCCCAGCCGGGGAATCTGGTTTGAGTATAAAGTTTGAATGCATCTGTACCATATCCGTGATCTGCCAGTACGCGCGGAACGATTTTTGCTCCGACAATACCGAAGTCCGCTTTATGTTCATTGGCACGGACTTGAGTGAGCAGATGTTTCACCAGTGCCGGAGTGTTGTCGAATCCGAAATATATTGCACAGGCGTTTGCGGTCCACTCATCTTTTGCATAAGTTCCGTCGGCATTGCGGAACGTTTTAACAAAGGCTTCTTTTACCTCATTTCTGATCTGATTCAGATATGCGGTATCTTCAGGGGAGGCAATGCGGGAAACTTCCTCTGTTATTTTGAGTATGTAATAGAAATAAGCCGTAGATGTCAATCTGATATCAACCATCCGTTTTTGATCCCAGTGGCACCAGTCGCCGAGGCCGAAACTGATTATTCCGCCCGATGAGCTGTTCAGACAGAATTGCACATATGATTTCATGTTCGGGTAAAATTCTGTTACCGCTTTGGTGTTTCCGGTGAATTTCCAAACCTGATATGGTATTTCAAAAAGCGCCGCATCCCATACCGGACCGTTGCCCCAGTTGAATCCCCAGCCTGCACAGGGGGCAATGCCCGGCAGCTGACCGGAAGGACGCTGGGAATCTGCCAGAATACGGACAAAATGAAGATAATTTTCTGCTGAATCGAATGACCACAAACCGGTTTGGCAGGCAAGCTGGGCATCGCCGGTCCACCCATTTTTTTCCCGGTGCGGGCAATCTGTCGGAATGCCTGTGAAGTTGCCGAGATAACTGTTTATCGTACACTCCTGCAATTTCGCCGCTACCGGATGGGAAAAAGTCACTTCGCCTGCTGTATCAAAACCGCTGGCAATGCAGCAGGCTGTGATATCGGTAACTTCCAATTCCCCTTCAAAAACTATTTTCAGATAGCGGAAGCCGTGGTACACAAATTTCGGCTGCCAGATGAAAGGACTTTTTCTGCCGTGTATATAGGTGTCACGCTGGGCAACATCACCGGAGTGGATATAACAATCAATATTGCTTCTGTTCACATCCCCGTCTTCCGCGAGCAGTTCACTGTACAGCATCGTCGCTTTGGCGCCGGATTTGCCGGAAAATGTGATACGGCAGACTCCGGTAAGATTCTGACCGAAGTCATATATAACGGCATTGTCCTGTATTTTATTGATGCTTTTGACCGGGAGCTCTTTGATGATACGGCATTGGGGAGCCGTTTCCAGAATCAGTTCACCTGCCGGAGGGGTGACGATCACCGCATTTTTCCATTTGGAGTCGTCAAAATTCGGCGTGTTCCAATTTCTGATGACCCTGCTTGCGTCGAAAATTTCTCCGCAGCGGAGCTGGCTGGATATTATCGCTCCCGGAGTCCCTTTCCAGCTCTCATCTGTCTTTACTATTTTTTTATCGTCCGCGTAAATTTCCAGAAAAAGCCGGGGATAATTGCGCCACGTCGCCTTGTCAAAGTGCCAGTCCTGTTTGGTGGCGGCATTGTACCAGCCGTTGCCAAGTTCGGCACAGACAACGTTTTTTCCCTTTTTCAAAAGTGCGGTTATATCATATTCGCACATGCCGGTGTGTCTATCCAGCTGAGTTACCGCAGGAATCAGCAGATCTTCAGAAATGAGTTTCCCGTTGACAGTGATCTCTGCCCATCCGGGTGCGGCGAAACGGACAAACGCATTGCGGGGAAGCTGCTCAAGTGTGAAATTTTTACGCAGGAGCGGTGCGATCGTTTCATCTGGAAGCCAGCTGATGCCTTCGCCATCGATATTTATCCAGCAGGTTCTTTCATTCATTTTTACTTCTCAAATTTATAAAGTCTGGTTTCATATTTTTTCAAGTTGACCTTGAACGATTTGCCATTGTTTGAAAGCGGGATTTTTTTTCCGGAAATGATATCGGTCACCGACGATGCCGCAAAGGGCAGGTTGACGGTTTTTTCTCCGCCCTGATCGGCGTGGATGAAGGCGGTCACGCCGTTGGTGTTGATCGTATCATCGCTTCCCATCCAGATATGGACTCCGGCAGAGCGGAAAATTTCCCGATAGAGTGCAGGGGTGAGTTCGGTTGTACTCAGATAGATTTTCCGGCAATCAGGGTATTTCTTTTCCACATAAGGTTTATTGCCCATATCAACCGGAGCAAACGGCATCTTTTTGCCGGTTGGCTGGAAGTCAAATCCGGTCAAAGCCTTCATGTTTTCAGCGGAAAGTTTATTGTCTTTGAAAATTCCTGCTCCCGGAGTGAAAACAACTGTTGCTCCGTTTTTACAGATTTTTTCTTCGATCGCTTTACGTATTTCCGGTTTCAAATAAAATCCGTTGACGATAACAAAACACTTGTATTGACTGACCGGGAATTTATCCAGCTGGATATCTTCAAGCAGATAGGCATCGGTCATCGCTCCGGATTTCCCGGTGCTTATACGCAGAAGATAACTGCTTGCATTGGTGATCTCCTGATTCTTTTCGATCAGAAAGGGCAGGGAGTCGATGGAGTAGAGCAGGGCAACTTCCGGTTTTCGGACTTCAGCGGGGGCAAAATCCTTTTTGAACGCATCGAGCAGGATTTTTCCGGTATCGAGCAACCCCTGATTACGGTATGAGTTACCTGTCAGGTCACAGGTGTAGATCGGTGTGCTGGTGACCAGTCCGATAGCAGAATCGCGCAAAAGCACCGATGCACTTTCATAGAGGTTGTTCACGTGGCGGTGGCTGGGTGAACGGTTGAGAAAAGTTCTGGTGTCATTTTCCTGGAAATAGGTTGCTCCGTGAAGTTTCAGACTGCTGATTGACGCCATGTTTCCGCCGGGAAGACCGAGTTTACGCAGGTGGTAGTCGATGGGACCGGAGAAAAAGTCGGCGGCACCGGATTCATAGACTTTGCGGAATGCAAGATGACCGATCGTCTGAACCGGAAAACCGGAATAAAAGAGCAGATAACCGCCGTAGATACCGACGATTTTGTTCTTAGCTTCAGCTTTTGCCGCTTTGAGAAAATGGATTGCCGCAGTGGCAACTGCATCACTCTGGCACTCAATATAGTCGATCACGAGCTGTTCCTTCGCCGGGTCACGGAACCAGGTCGCACTTGGCAGACGGCGTTCTTTGCCGGAAGGAACTTTTACATTTGATGTATCGTAGGAGTCACCATGTTTTTTCTTGAGGAATTCCCGGAAATATTTCCGCATCACCGGACTGAAATCTGCATGACGCTGCGGATTCGCCCAGACTCCGGGGTATTGCCATTCGCCGCCGTCGCACATGGATGAAAGACGGTATCCGGCGATATGGTGCCGGAGTGGGGAGTTTTCAAAATGGCGGATCGTTGCACGGATGAAATCAGCACCGTCTTTTTTCCACTGTTCTGAGGCGGGGGAGGCGAGATTTTCGTGAGTACTTTTGCCATCCAGGTAGATTGCTTCGCCGGGATACTTTTTATGCCACCAGTAAGGAGCATCAATACCGAAACTGAGGATTATTTTTATTTCCGGAAAAGCCGCGGTGATCCGGTTGAGATTGCGGGTAACGGTGGTAAAGTCGTAACCGCTTTCTTTCCACGCCGCAGTAGTCAACCCTTTGCCGACATTGGTGCCGATACCGACCATGAAGAAACGGTATCCTGCGTCGTAATGTTCTTTCATGCGGTCGAGGATCGCGCTGTAAAAAATCATGTCATCAAAGGCTTTGCCGTTGATATAGATCACCGGCCCGCAGGCGGTCTGACGGACTTCCGAAGTGATATTGGGGCGTAAATCGGGATTTTCGGTAACGGTAAAATCCAGATCTTTTTCCGTGATGGTATGAGTATCATCACCGGAAAGTTGCAGGGTATAAGTGTCTTTGAGGAGTTTTCCGGCAAAAAGGTTCTGTTTGATTTTGACCGTATCGCCCTTATTGACGGTACGGGGCAGGATGATATCTTCTTCAGCGATGACCACATTGGCGGCAACGGCACGGGCAGTGATCTTATCAAGTGGTTTGCGGAGCGTTTCGGCGGTCAATTCCGCTTCGAACTGAACGCCGCCTTTGATCGGTACAAGGGTGATATTTTTTGCAGAAAACTGGTCACGTTCCGCGAAAATCTCATACGGCATCAAACACCAGTTGCCCCAGGGGGGGACGTCGTAAGGACCGACAACTTTCGGAGCGAAAGTTTCATTCAGAGAATAAACCCGGTCTTTCCAATCCTCTTTGGGGTCGCGGATATTGCGGAAAGAACTGTCGGTATCGACTTTGGTGATTTTGCCGTCGGCGGTAAGGATTGCGAAATTGGCGAGCAGACCGCTGGCTTCACCATTGTTTTCCAGATGAAAAGCGATGAGGTTGCTGCCTTTGCGGAAAAAGTTTGTCACATCTGCTGAACGCGGCTTCTGCCAGGTATTTTCCGGCAGGATAACTTTTTTACCGTTGATATAAAGATCGAGCCGGTCATCGGCAGTACCCTGAAAACGGCAGTCCAGCGGAGTATCGGAAAGGATGATTTCTTTCTGGAAATACTGATGACTTTTGAGTTTGAAATTCAGCTCATCGGCGATCCATGAGGCGCTCCAGTTATCCTGTTTTTCCTGCGGCAGAGGTGATATGGTAAATTGCTGAACCGGAGCGTCAAATGAAAAAAAAACGGCAGCGCCGTTATCAGGAACATTGAAAGTACCGGAGTTTTTTCCGCCGGTCAGGCGGAGCGGCGTGTTAAGAATGTTTTTCCCGAAAGCATCCTCAATGCGCAACTCCCCCTGAGCAGGGGAATTGCAATAGAAAGAATATTCAAAGCCGCCTTCCGGAGCAAGGTCGCGGAAGGGGCCGAAGGATTTGCCGTAATTGGTCAAACCGGCAAGATTATTTTTTGCAGAAAAAATTATATCGCTGATTTCAAGAGTGCAGGGGGCGGCGGATGCGGAAAGATCCATGCGGATTTCCGTAACGACACCCTTCCATGAAGCACTTCCGGCAAGATTTATCCGGACTTCCTGATACTCTGTACCTGCATTGAAAGCGAATATTACTTTTTGTTTTTCACTGAGCTTGGGATCGGCTTCGGTTTTGAAATAAAGCACTCCGCCGACTCTGCCGGGTTTGTTTGTTTTTACCCTGATAGTGAGAGTCGTGTATTTTGCACAATCCATGTAAACCGGGATTGCGGGCGCCATGCTGTAACTTTTGGCAAAGTTCAACTGCATTGCTCCATTGACGATTTTGGCGGGCGCACTCAATGCTGCGCGCCAGTTCCATGCTCTTGCATCTTCTGCACCGAAGTGCCACTGGGCAGGCAGATCAAATTTGCTTGAAAACTTTGCCTCTTTGAAGTAAAATTTCTGTCCGGCAGGAGCGCTGAAATCAAAACGCATACCGGTGATTTTGCCTTTCCAATTCGGATTTTTCGCACATTCAGCAGTCACAGTCTGCCATTTGCCGTTTCCAGAATAGTAAATGGAAATTTTTTTATTTTCTGCAAATTTCGGGTCGGTATCGGTCGTGAAATAGCACTGGATGGCACGGCTGCCGACGGGAGCTTTGATCCTGAGAGAAAGTGACGAGTTTTCAGCAGAAAAATCCACATTTTTGCGGACGATGATCGCCAGTCCGTTTTTGGTTGCAAAAGTGTAGGAGTCTTCTTCGATAACGGGAGCGGAAGCTGCACCGCCGGCGGAATACATCGCCAGCGCGGCAGGCAGATCATTTTCCCAGAGTTCAGCGGCATTGACGCAGAGCAGCGCCGCAACTGATGTTAAAAGGAAACAGAACTTTTTCATGGATTTCTCCTTTTATATATCAGAGACTTACTTTTTTGAGGTTCTGGTCGAATAATTCAACAAAATTCATAGAAGTAAGAGAACTGCCGACGTAAAAGTATTTGGATTTTTCCAAACTGTTACCGAGTTCTGCAGTACGGGCACCCTGAACATTGCCGCCGAGGCAGGCAATATTTATCGTTCCGCCGTGAATCGCATGCAGTGCCGCAAAGTTGCTGCTTGAAGACATGTAGAGGCAAGTATTGTTTTCCGAGGTGGCCGCCGCGTAAGTATCAGCCGAGAAAACTGTGTTGGAAAAACTGGATGCAGACTTGTTGTTGGTGTCGTTGTTCGGAAATTTTGTCGGTCCGAAAAGACGGAACGGGGGATAACCGTTGTAGCTGTAAGGTACTGCATAAACATGGAGCGTTTTATTTTCCAGCACAGTCAGATCTCTTGACGGGCAGTAGAATGATTCCGGAAGATTTTTCACGCGATTGTCAGCGGTCATTGCCATAAGCTGTTCTCCGGTCGGTCCGCCGAGATAAGTTGACAACAGCATGTGGGCATTTTTTCTGTAATCCTCTGCCCATTTGACCTGGGTTCTGCCATGGACAAAGTAACCGTTGCTGTCATCCGCATAAAAGATTGCGGCTTTTACGACCTGACCAAGATTGTTGACACATGAGGCACTTCTGCCGCGTTCACGGGCACTGTTGAGTGCCGGAAGCAGAATTGCGGCAAGAATCGCAATAATAGCGATAACGACCAGAAGTTCGATCAAAGTGAAGCCCATGGGCTTCACTTTCCTGAGGGGAAGTGAAAATGTTTTCATAGCACAAGATTCCTTTTGTTAGTTGTTACTGGATCTCATATTTAACACTGTTGCCAGGCATTCCGTCAACAGTTTTATCGGAATAGTTGATGTAAAATTTCAAAACTTTACCATCATCCATGATATGGCGGGTTATGCCGATCTCTTTGGATTTTTCCGGCAGTTCCAAACCTGCGATCTCTGCCAGTTTACGGTAAACCAGATAAAGTTCATTTTCGGGGTTGAGGGCGCTGTTTTCCAACGCGGCATTGACGAAAACAAGTTTACCTTTTCCGTAATCTTTTGTCAGAATGACAGGGTAGCCGTTTGTATCAGAAGCGAGAACTTCGCAATCGATAACTTTCATGCGGCGGGTGATCTTCTGATCGGTAGAATGACTCTTCCCGTCAAGAGTGAAAGTAGTGACTTCAGGTACTTCCGTTCGGTAATCGACAGTTGCGCCGAAGTGGGCATCAAAGGGCTGTAAAAATCCGCTGTCAGCGGTAAATACAACTGTTGCACCGTTTCGTGCAGCATCAAGCAGTAAATGGTATTTGTGAACATCCATTACTTCAAAACCGGAAACGGAAGGAACTATATAGAACTTACTTTCAGGCAAGGCATCGATCGAAGCAATATTGCAATATTCGATTTCAAAACCAGCCTGTTTACTCAAAATGAATGAACCATAAGCAGTTTTCCATGATTCTTCAAGGGTGGAAAGCACGACAACTGCATCAACCTCTCGAGATGGAATTTCCGGCAGCTGCATTTTTTCCGCTTTGAAGCGTTTCATTGCTTTGCCGGCACCGTCAAGTGTACGGTCGGCTTTGAGCGCACCGAGTTCACGCTCCATAGCACCCCAGCGGTAGGGCATTTCATTGGCACAGCGGTCAAAGGTGAATCCGCACCACCACAGAACTGATCCGAGATCATGCACCAAAGCTGAATAAAGCTGAGTGTAAAGATACTTTTCTGTGCGTTCCTCTGAAAGATATCCGGGGCCGAATGCGCCGATTTCTTCAATAAATGCCGGTTTTCCGGAAACTCCGCGGTAGAAGATAGTTTCTGCTGTTGCGTGGTAGATCGCCGGAATCGTATTAAGCGCACTTTTGCCGCAGTGAGGAGTAAATGCCGGATACGGGTGAGTTGTCAGAGCATCGCAGAGTTTGCCCTGAGTCATCAGATCATAGGATTGGTGGAGCGAGGTTTTTCCGCCGTGCATACCCGAGTAGACTGGTCTGGTCGGATCGGCAAGACGGATGGTCGATGTAACCATATTGAGCCAGTTCCATGCACAATCGGCCTTGCTGTAAGATAAGCAGTTGCACTCATTGCCAGGTTCCCATGCCACGATAGCAGGGTGATCTTTAACAGCAGGGATGAAGCCCTGAAGGAACATATTGGCAACGCGGATGGCTTTGAAGTCTTCAATAAGATTTTTTCCAGAGAGGGCAGGGGGGACGAACATTCCTCCAGACATCCATCCAGTAAGCAATCCAACAACCAATTTGAGTTCATGTTTGACAGCCAGATCAGCAACTGTTCGGAATCTGTCTATCATCACTGGATCAAGACCGTAACTTTTCAGCCCTGTTGCAGGGAGCGGGGAACCGTCAAGAAAACCAAGTTCACGGCACCAGTTGCCGCATTCTGCAATTTCCATGATCGGCTGGAAATCTGACCAGAGAGGAAAAATGCGGACGGTATTGACTCCGGCATCATGCAGAGCTGCGAAGTCAGCATCGACTTCTTCCGCAGAAAATTTGCTCCACATTCTGGTACCTGCATGTGATGCCCAGTAATTAACTCCGACGCAAAAATCGGATACACCCGGTAAAAATTTCGCCATATCTTTGACCTTTCTTTAATTATTCCCGTAAAAATACATTTTTCAAGTAAATACTTTTCATCTGTATATAATATAGTACGTAAAAATGCGATTGCCAACCGATATTTATGAAACATTTGGAACAATATCAAAAAAAAACTGTTTTTCTGCCAATTCCAAACTTCTGTTGCAGTACGGGCGAAGTTCCACTGAGTCGGCATTTCATGTTCACTCTGAAGTTTTATGTTTTTCCGGAGATTTTGTTTCCCGGATGAATCATGCCGGCGCATCTCTTTTGCGTTGATGGTAAGTATTGTCAGCAATAAGACCGATACAGAGATCACTTTATTCATGTTGAAGCTCCTGGGTTGAATTGTTGAATAGAATATAGCATTTGAAAAATGTTTTTACCAGCGGATAATTATGAGACATTTGAAACTGAATTTGCAAAAGTTGTCTTTGTGTTATATATTAAGAGCCAATTTCCAAAGTCCTCAAAAATTCTTAAAATTCATCGCTGCGATCTTAAAGCGGGGCGTTTTCGGTGGTTATTTATTCAATAGCCATGCTCAAACTACCGCTTTAATCTCATCAACGCTGATTTTTTAATCTCTTTTTGAATTACTTTTGAAATTGGCTCATTAACTTTGAAAGGAGCAGAATATGGCATCGACCACAATCAGAAAAATAGCCGGTCTGACCGGAGTATCTCCGGCAACGGTTTACCGGGCTCTTTCCGGCAGCAGCAGTGTTTCGATGGCAACCCGACGCAAGATAATTGCCTGTGCTTACGCCAATAATTATACGTTGCCGGGACACTCCTGCCGAAACATTGCGATACTGGTGCCGCACTTCAGATTTTACGGTTATCTCGGCAACATGCTTGCCCATCTGGAAAAGGCGTTGCATGCAGAAAATTACCGCATCCAGCTTATTCCGGAATCCGATCTTGCTGTACTTGGGGATCACATGTTTGACGGAATTATCACGATGGTATGGCTTGAAGGAGCGGTGTTGACATTGCCCCGCGAGTATGACATTCCCATTGTATCATTGAATGCCGCATTCAGTGTTCTGGAAAATATTTCTCTGGTCGCTTCGGAAAAAGGCGGTATTTGGCAGGCATTGAATTATTTGAAACAACACGGATGCCGCAGAATATTTTTTGTCGGGACTCTGACCGATAAAAATCCGATAGAATCGGAACGTTTGGAGTGTTTCCGGAAATTCTGTCTGGATAATTCCCTGAATTTTGATCGCATGCACCGCTCAGTGTGTGCTGTTGATGTAGAGTCGGTTCTGCCGGATATCCTCGCCGCTGAAGCCGATGGAGTTTTCTGTGCCAGTGAAACTTATGCGTTCCGTATCGGCAAAGCCATGCAGAAACATGGTATCGCAATTCCTCAGGATATTTCCCTTATGGGACTTGAAGCTGAAGAATTGAATACCTCTTTTGAACCGGCGATAACTGCAATCAGACAGGATTTTGAAAAGTTGGCAGAATCCACGGTCAAGGTCCTCTCTCAAGCAATAGAAAAACATTCTCCGGTTAAAAATATCCGGGTCCCGTATATCCTTGTAGAGCGTGAAAGTGTGAAAAAACTTATTTGAATCACAGCAACGCAACACTTAATGCTGCGATATCACCGATGTTTTCGCCGAGTTCGGCGGGCAGGATCTTGCAGATTTCACGACTTTGGGGCAATGCCTCTTTGCGTATGATTTCTTCCATTGCCGGGCGCAAAAGATTTTCACTGCGCTGAAAAACACTGCCGATGACGATTTTTTCGAGGTTGAGCAAGTCTATCAGGATAGATAATCCATATCCAAGGCGGCGGCCGGATTCTTCATAAACGGCAATCGCGACCGGATCGCCGGCATTGGCTGCATCGGCGATGGATTTTGCGGTGACAGACGGCAAATCGCCGACGGTTCGGCACCACGGTAAGGGAAGGTTTTTTTCGGCGTAGAGTTTTCCCAGCTGGGCAATGCCGCCGCCGGAACAGAATCCCTCAAAAGATCCGGTTTTGCCATATCCTGTCGGACCGGAGTCGTCGAGACGGATATGTCCGCATTCACCTGCCATACCGCAGCTGCCGCTGTAAAGTCTGCCGTTGAGGATCAATCCGGCGCCGAGTCCGGTACCGAAGGTGAGGAATGCCATATTTTCTGCACCTTTACCTGCACCGAACTTCCATTCTGCCAGAGCGCACGCATCAGCGTCGTTGCAAAGTTTTACCGGCAGATGAAATTTTGCTTCGAGGATTTTACAGATATGGACATCATCCCAACCGGGCAGATTTGGCGGAGACATAATGATACCTTTTTTGCTGTCCAAAGGACCGCCGCAGCTTATTCCGATAGCTTCAGGAGCGGCTTCGGGGTGAAGTTCCAGGATTTTTTTTATTTCAGCGGAAAATTTTTCGATACAATCTGCCGGAGCGGGATACTCTTTGGTAGCGAAAACAGTTTTTTGAACGATAAAAAAGTTTCCATCTTCAACTTTACCGAGAATTGCGGCACATTTTGTACCGCCGATATCAAAACCGATGAGCCATTTGAGCATAATTTTTATCCTGAATTTAATTTTGAAACTGATATAAGATAACCGGAGCAGGGTGGAAAGTCAAGTTTCAGATGGTAAAAAGCGTGAAAGAATCTGCAAAAGTTGAAAAAAAGTGTAATATTTTCTTTTGTTCAGCTTGTAAAAGAAAAAAAGTATGATATATTATGTAAACAAGCTGATAAAATCGGCTTGAACCGATTCTTTGTCGGGGTGTGGCTCAGTCTGGCTAGAGCGCTGCGTTCGGGACGCAGAGGCCGGAGGTTCGAATCCTCTCACCCCGACCATTTTTTGCAAAAAAATGGTCAACGAAGCCGTCAGGCTTCACTTCGTGCGGCGACAGCCGCTCTTCTCTTAAAAAACGAAGTTTTTTTCTTAACATCTTCACCTGTCTTGAATTCTGCCTTGAAGTGGACCACAAACTGGACCACACCCCAAGGAAAATGTGTTTCATGGCAGTATGCCTGAAGGCACTCTGCCATTCCTGAAAAAGCTTTGTTTGAGTGAAAATCGTTCCAAGTCATCAGGACGGCAGATATTTTTATTTCGACAATCCATCTCGGTACAGCATCGGCAATCTGTCGGAAAAAGTTTCGGAAAACTGGCATTGTCTACTGTCGCCGATAGTAAAGTACAGTAGATACCGCAGATAAAAGTGAACAAAAATCAAAATTGCCCGGTTGGTATGCGTAGAGCACCCACCGGGCTTTTTTCTGCTTGAATCAAAGGTTTTTTAGAAGGCTCGGTACTGAAAGTCGGACATTTTTTCATTGGTGTACCATAAAATAGGTGCAACCAATTCTACATTGGATATCTGTATGCTTGATGATTGTTTTTTGTGTTTGCGTTGTTCGTTCCAGTCCTCTGGAATGTTTTTCATAATTTATGCGATGTGTAACCTATCATTTTTTGACAGTGGCAACAGGCGTTTCAATGTTGTTCATAACATACTTTTGGGTGGTGTGTATAAAAAAATCAAATTTTTTTTCAAGTTGTAACTATACGACTTTTTGAACGGGTTACAACTTTTTACATCACTGCCGTATATATACAAGTGTTTGAAAATGCTGTATTTGCGTGCTATATTATACATATTTTAACAATAAAAAATGCAAAATAAAATATCATAGGAGATGTATCGTGAGAAGAACTTTTGCATTAGTCGGTACGGTAATTTTCGGAGCATTGAATACCGGAATTTTATCGGCAAATGAACAACCGGGAATGCCAGTACCAACTGTCGTTGTTGAAAAAGCCGTTCCAGCAGCATCAAAGGCATTTCGCCGTTATGTTGGTATGGTTGAAGCTATCAACAGCGTGCAAATTATGCCGCGTATCAATGGTGAGTTGCGTAAAATCCATTTTACTGAAGGTGCTTTAGTTGAGGCCGGTCAGTTGCTTTATGAAGTTGAAGATACCACCTACAAAGCCGCAGTTCAGGGACTTGAAGCCCAACTTGAAGCCCAACGGGCAACTTTGGCTTATGCAACCAGCGAACACGCCCGGAAAAGCCAACTTCTGAAAAGCAATGCCGTATCGGCATCTTCTCACGACCTGGCTGTTATGGAAATCAATGTGGCAAGAGCTAATATCAAACGGCTTGAAGCTGCTTTGATTGATGCTAAAAATACTTTTTCCTATACACGGATTACCTCTCCCATTTCCGGACGGATTGGAAAAAGTATGGTTTCAGTCGGCAATCTTCTTGCTCCGCAGATGGGAGCATTGACAGATGTTCAGCAGCTTGCCCCGATTTATGTAAAATTCAGTATCAGCGAAAAAGCCCTGCGCCGGGATTTCGGAGGAATTGAAAACATAAAGAAAAACGCCAAAGTCCGGGTAGTTCTTGCTGATGGCAAGGTGTTGACAGAAACAGCACAGGTAACTTTGGTGGATAACAAGATCAATCAGAAAAGCAATACCGTAACGATGTGGGCAACATTTCCAAATAAAAATCTTGAACTGCTGCCGGGAAGTTTTGTTACTGTTCAGCTCTTTGCTGCCAACGCCCCCGATGGGCAGACGACCGTGCTTCCCTCTGCGTTGATTATGGAAAACGGCAAATACTTTGTATGGGTTCTGAATACTCAAGACAATATTCCGGTACGAAAAGAGGTCAGAATCGGAGAAACGGTTGCCGGCAGACTCATCATTCTTGACGGAGTGAGAAACGGCGAAACGGTTGTTGTGGACGGTACCCACAAAATCCGCCCCAATGCACCTGTTGTACCTGTTGATGCCGAAAAGGTATTTACCCGGGGAGACAGATAACCGATGTTTGCTGCGTTTTTTATTGACCGACCTAAATTTGCGTTTGTCATAAGTATTGTAACCGCTTTGATCGGTGTTATCTGTCTTTGGCAGTTGCCGATTGCAGAATATCCGGAAATTGCTCCGCCGACGGTCAAAGTTACCGCAATGTATCCTGGAGCGACATCGCAGGTTATTGCCGAAACTGTTGCCGGGGTCATTGAAGAACAGGTCAACGGTATTGAAGACTTGCTTTACTTCAAAAGCGAAAGCGACAATAACGGTAACTACACGCTCACTTTGACCTTTAAACCGGGAATTGATTCTGATATCGCCCAGGTCAATGTGCAGAACGCTGTCCAGCGTGCAGAAGCACAGTTGCCGGATATTGTAAAGCAGATCGGCGTGACCACCAAAAAGCAATCCACCGATATGATCGGTGTGTATGTATTCCGCACCACCGGCGAGGAGTTGAATCATCTTGATCTTGCCAACTATGTCCGTATGAGTGTTAAGGATACCTTTGCCCGTCTGCCGGGGATGGGATATGTGGAAATTCTCGGTGAACGGAATTACAGTATGCGTATCTGGCTTGATCCCATAAAAATGGCGGCTTTGAAACTTGCTCCGGAAGTGGTTATGGGGAAACTTGCCAGTCAGAATATTCCGGTGGCAGCCGGAAGTCTCGGTGCGGAAAAATCCAACGACTATCTGCAGTTGAAACTTGACCTTACCGGGCGGCTGAAAACCGTTGAAGAGTTTGCATCTATCATTATTGCCACCGGTGAACGCGGAGAACAAATTAAGCTCGGCGATATTGCCCGGTTGGAACTTGGTGCAGAACGCTATACCGATGAAGGGTTCTTCAATGGTGAAAGTTGTATTGCCCTTGCCATTTACCGTCAGGATGGTGCAAATGCAGTCGATTTGGTCAAAAGAGCCAATAAAACACTGGAAGATTTGAAAACCCGCTTCCCGAAAGGTGTAACAGCCCACCTTTCTTATGACCCGACCCATTACATTATGGTCAATGTCAAAGAAATTGCAATGACATTGATTATTACATTACTGCTGGTTGTTGGCATTACCTACATTTTCCTGCAGGATTTCCGGGCAACACTGGTTCCGGCTCTGGCGATCCCGGTATCGCTTCTGGGCACATTTTTCTTTATGTCGATATTGGGATACAGCATCAATGTGTTGACAATGTTCGGTCTTATTCTGGTGATCGGTTCTCTGGTTGATAATGCGATCGTGGTGGTGGAAAATACCATGCGTATTATTGAAGAAGAAAAACTTTCCCCGAAAGAGGCGACTCGTAAAAGTATGGCACAGAT
>SUWE01000104.1 GCA_015061615.1 Lentisphaerota bacterium | reverse complement strand
GCATTATTGAACGCGAATAGGAGTAAGACAAAAGCAGTATTTTGTAATCATCTTCCGCTGATTATCACACTTTTTTTCCACTTTTTTTCAAAAAACACTTGATTTTTAGTCTCTCATAGGAGTATTCCCAGTCGGGCAAAGCTCTACCCAAGAGACCGCAGAAAGTGGGTTGTTTGCAAACTGACCCCCAACGGCTTGCGGTCACCGCGCGGCTTGCAGAAGTTTATCCTGCGCATCAACTGAAACGAATCCGGCGATCTCCTCCGCCAAAGCAGTGGAAAAATTTTTGCGGAAGTGATTTGTCGCCATATATGCCGATTCTGCCGGATGACTGAGAAATCCTGCCTCAATCAATATCGCCGGACATTTGGCAAGGCGCAATACCTTGAAATTGGCATGTTTCACTCCTCTGCCGGGAAAGGTATTCAGCGGTGAAACTCTCCGGCAGATCTGCAATGCAAGATTTGCTCCCTTTGCCGCGCGGTCGATATCCTTTTCACTCTGCGGAGTGTGCAGAAATATCTCAAATCCTGCGGCGTTGATATTCGGTGCCGAATTGTGGTGGATGGAAATAAAAAGGTCCGCCTTGCACTTTTCCGCAATTTCCGGACGCTTATCCAGAGAAATAAACTTATCCTTTTCCCTGGTCATAACCACTTTGAATCCCTTTTTCCGCAATTCAGCAGCAACATTCAGCGCCAGAAGCAGATTGAGATTTTTTTCTGCGGCTCCGTGAACCGATACCGCTCCGGAATCATGCCCGCCGTGACCGGGGTCGATAACTATGGTGCGGATGGGGAATTTCCGCTTTCCCAGAAGCGGTTCCAGAAACATTTTTGCACTTTTGTCAGAAATTTCCCACCGGTTCTCCGACGAAACCGTCACCGGGTCCGGCAGGGAAACGGCAACACCGTTGAAGATCATTCCCCTGCTCTCTTTGAAAAGTGATACGGAATCAACTCCGCGGCGCAGAATAAGTTTGTTGTTCTGCTCACTTTGGATATTCAAATTCAGCGATTTGAGGATATCCCCCTGCACCGGTGCCGGGGGCGCAGCCTTTTTCTGCTGCCAAAAACATCCGGCACCGGCAAACACAACCGCACAAATCAGTGCAGGGAAAAATCTCTTTACAGCGTGCATACGATATTTTCTCTGCGGGATTTTTCCGCTGCAAATACCATCAAATGACTTTCAAGCGTTTCGTCGATCCCGGTCAGGATAAGCGAAGGATCATCTTCGGCAACCGCCTGCACAAAATTGTGCATGATACCGGTATCGCCGCCGCCGTGACCGGAGTTTATCCCGCCGTCGTTGAGCTGATCGGTATCGACAGTTCTGACGGTGTCGGTGAGGAAGTTTTTGATGGTGATAACAGTGCTGTCAGTGTCGATTTCACCTTTGGTTCCGAAAATGCGGGTCTTTCTGCCGCCGCAGAAGTTGAACGCAGTCATCGTCATGCTGGCAGTGGAACCGTCAACAAAACTCATATTCACCACCTGATTATCGACAACGTCGTTGTCACAGGCATAGACACAGCGTCCGTAAGGACCTTCTGCAAGCGCTTTTTCCAGCGTTTCGGGAGTCGGGTCAGGAGTAAGCACGTTGACCGGCCAGCACTTGGTTCCTTTGCACAAACGGTCGCGGAAATAGATTTTATTCGCAGAATAAGGACAATTCGATTCGATCCGCACCGGACAGTCGCAGCAGCGGTCGGCGGCACCTTCAGGTTTCTCTGAAGCGCGGAAGTGGCGCAGTGAACCGAATGACTGCACTGCAACACATTTTTTATCCATCACGCCGCGCAGCCAGTCGACATCGTGACAGCTTTTGGCAAGGAGCATGAAACTTGACTCCGCCTCATTTCTCCAGAATCCGCGCACAAAGGAGTGCGCCTGATGCCAGTAACCGACCGGTTCAAGATGCTGGATGGATACGATCTCACCGATCTCACCGGATTTGATGATCTCTTTGAGCGCTTTGGTGTACGCCGTATAACGCAGAACATGGCAGACGGCAAACATGACGTTGGCTTTTTTGACTGCGGCAACGATGCGTTTGCACGCTTCAGGCGTGGGCGCCATCGGCTTTTCAAGCAGGATATGATAACCGAGTTCCGCACATGCGATCGCGGGCGCTTCGTGCATATTATCCTGAGTACAGATCGCCACGGCATCGCACATTTTCTCTTTTTTGACAAAATCTTCCCATGACCGGAAGCAGTTTTCCGGAGCCACATTGTATTCGCGGGCAACTTTTTCGCGGTAATAATCGTTGGGTTCGGCAACGGCGGCGATTTGCAGACGGTCGGGGAACTGTTTTGCAAATGCGGCATAACATCTTCCTCTGGCGCCGGCACCGAGAATGGCAAGTTTTACAATTTTACTCATAATTTCCTCCGGTAAAGTTTATATTTCAGGTCGTCCATCTACTATATACCTGAGATGACGTTTTTACAATGTACATTTCAGCAAAAAAAATGGGAAAATCATATCTGCCTTGACAAAACACATTACTGCAATTATATTATCCGGCTTACGGAGGAAACAATGGAAACAGTTCATATATGCTTAAACTTTCTGCTGAAAGTTTTATGGAACAGCTGCGAAATCATTATCGTACTGCTGCCGTTTTTTATGCTTGCCGGTGTACTGCAATTCATTTCAATGCTGCTGAGAAAGTACTCTTTCCGGATCGCCGGAGAAAAACTCTGGACCATCCTTGCCGCACCGGGAACAGTTCTGCATGAAGCGTCACACGCACTTTTCTGCCTGATCTTCCGCCACAAGATCAAAGAAATGAAACTTTTTGCCCCCGACGGCAAAGGAACTCTCGGTTACGTCGATCACTCGTGGGATAAACGCAGTTTTTACCAGTGTGCAGGCAATTTTTTTATCGGGATCGCTCCTGTTGTCACCGGAACGGCAGTCATCTGTCTGATAACTTTCATCTTCTATCCTGCGGCTCACCGGAGTATCGGCAATGAGGAGTTCCACTGCCTTGCCGACGTGCTTGTGCAAGCGCTGAAACTCTGCTGGCGGATGGTACGCAACGTCGCCGATCCTGAAAACTTTTTCCGCTGGCAAAGCTGGGTACACCTGATACTTATTCTGCTTACCGGTTCACAAATCACCCTGAGCGCCGCCGACTTCAAGGGAATGAAAGCCGGAGTCGCCGCACTTGCCGCCGGAATAGTGCTGATATCATTCATACTCTCGTTCCGGTACGTTCCGGCAGAACTCCTTATCCGCTTCTGCGGAAAATTTATGACCGTTTCCTGCGCACTGATGCTCTTTGCCGCCGTCTGGCTGGCACTCATCACCGGATTTATGCTGCTTATAAGCAAAATGGGCTGTTGCAAAACCTGATGTTTTGCGGCGGTTTCTTTTCAGCGTAAAATAAATTCACTTGGAAGGATTGGCAGGCAAAAAAATCCATTGCTCAAAACTGATGTTTGAGCAATGGCAGATTTCAAGTAAAAAGTATAGCAGTCCTCAGTAAGAGTTGCGGCGAGCGTTGCACGCCGCCGCGA
>SUWE01000034.1 GCA_015061615.1 Lentisphaerota bacterium | reverse complement strand
AGAAGCATTATTGAACGCGAATAGGAGTAAGACAAAAGCAGTATTTTGTAATCATCTTCCGCTGATTATCACACTTTTTTTCCACTTTTTTTCAAAAAACACTTGATTTTTAGTCTCTCATAGGAGTTTTTCTTATCGGCAAACTGCGGCATCATCTCGTTGGCAAGCACGATGGGTCCGGCGACAAGCTGGGGGAAGAATGTCACAAAAAGCGAATAGGTAAGCGGTGAATAACGCTCTTTAAGTTCGCCGTTGAACACGTCGCTCAAGTAAGATATCTGCTGAAAGGTGAAAAAACTTATTCCCAGCGGCAGAAGCATGTTTTTCAACACCCAGTCGGTTCCGAAAAGAGCGTTGAGATTGGTGACAAAAAAGTCATAATATTTACAATAGCCAAGCAGAACAAGGTTGAGCGTCACACCGAGGATCAGCAGCCACCGTTTCCGGTATGACCAGAGAAAATAGCCGATAGAGTAATTGACTGCCAGCGACCCCAGAAGCAGAAAAAGGTAGGATACATTGAAATATGCGTAAAAATAGAGCGAAGCCGCAAGCAGCCAGCAGCGGCTTGCACAGTTATTCCACTTATTCAGCAAAAAATATCCTGCCACGGTCAACGGCAGAAATAACAAGACAAAAATATACGAACAAAAAAGCATCTTAACCCCCAATACTTTTCAAGCACCCCAAAAATCACATAAAAAATCTAACACTTTCATAATTTAGCATAAATATGATTTTTTTCAACTTATTGCATACTAAAAAAATAAAATAATTTCCGAGACACAAAAAAACAGATATCATCAAGTGATATCATCTTTTCAAAAAGCAAAACAACCAATTCAAATAGGGCAAATACCTATTGCACTTTTACATTTGCAAATGCAATAAAACAATATTATTTTTCAGAACAGCTTGCAATTTGCGGTGTTTTGGTGTAAGTTATGCAAGAATACAAATTTTCAGAAAGCAGGTAATTTATGAAACGGATTCTGGTCACCGGAGGCAGCGGATTTCTCGGCAGCTGGCTCTGCGAAAAATTATTGGAAAAAGGTAACGAAGTCATCTGTGTCGACAACTTCTATACCGGAGCCAAACGCAACATTTACCATCTGCTCGATCATCCGCGGTTTGAACTTATCCGCCACGATGTAACATTCCCGCTTTATGTGGAGTGCGATGAAATATACAATCTTGCCTGCCCCGCCAGTCCCATCCACTATCAGCGTGACCCGGCGCAGACGGTGAAAACCTGCGTCCACGGTGCGATCAACATGCTCGGACTTGCCAAGAGAGTCAATGCTAAAATTCTGCAGGCATCGACCAGCGAAGTCTACGGCGACCCCGCAGTTCATCCGCAGGTCGAAGAATACTGGGGCAATGTGAACCCCATCGGCATGCGCTCCTGCTACGATGAGGGCAAACGGTGTGCGGAAACGCTTTTCAACTGCTATCACATGCAGAACAATACCCGTATCAAGATCATCCGCATTTTCAACACCTACGGTCCGCGGATGCACCCGCATGACGGCAGGGTGGTGAGCAACTTTATTTTGCAGGCACTTCAGAATCAGGATATCACTATCTACGGCGACGGTTCCCAGACCCGCAGTTTCTGCTACCGCGACGACCTTATCGACGGAATGATGCGCCTCATGGCGACCGGGGATGATGTCACCGGTCCCATCAATGTCGGCAATCCCGGAGAGTTCACCATTTTGCAGCTGGCGGAAAATGTGATCGACCTCACCAACTCCAAATCAAAAATAATCCGTATGCCGCTGCCTTCGGATGACCCGAAACAGCGCAAACCGGATATCACCAAGGCGGAAAAGGTGCTGAACTGGCATCCGACCACCCCGCTGCGCGAAGGTTTGACCAGGACGATCGAATATTTTGACGGATTGCTCAAGAGCGATCCGGAATTCTGCCGGGGAGAAGAGTGATTTTTATGGAACGCATTCTGGTCACCGGCGGCGCCGGTTTCATCGGTTCAAATCTGACCGATGCACTGATTGCAAAAGGTTTTGACGTTGTCGTGCTGGATAATTTTTCCACCGGCAAACGGGAAAACCTTGCCCATTTGACCGGAAATCCCCGTTTCACTCTTATTGAAGGCGATATCCGCAATATGGATGATTGCCGCAAAGCAGTGGAAAATGTATCCGCAGTATTTCACGAAGCGGCACTGGGGAGCGTTCCCCGCTCGATAAAAACTCCGGAGTTGACAACTGCGGTCAATGTCGGCGGCTTTGTCAACATGCTTACTGCCGCGAAAGATGCTGGGGTGAAAAGATTTATTTACGCTTCAAGCAGTTCCGTTTACGGAGACTGTACCGATTCCCCGAAAGTCGAATCGCGCACCGGCACGCCGCTGTCACCTTACGCACTGACCAAAAGTGTCAACGAACAGTTTGCGATGAACTTCTCACAAGTTTACGGCATGGAATGCATCGGCTTGCGCTATTTCAACGTTTTCGGCAGACGGCAGGACCCCAACGGCGCTTATGCGGCGGTCATACCAAAATTTTCAGCGGCACTTCTGACGCACACCGCCCCGGTCATCAACGGTGACGGTTCATACAGCCGGGATTTCACCTATATCGACGATGTCGTTCAGGCAAATATCCGGGCATTGAATACCGGAAACGCCGATGCAGTCAATACGGTTTACAATGTTGCCTGCGGTGATGAAACTACGCTCAACGAACTTTTTGCTTATCTAAAAGTTGAATTGAGCAGATTTGACAGAGATATATCGCAAATCGAAGCGGAACACGGTCCGGTGCGTGCGGGAGATATTCCGCACAGCAAAGCGGATATATCCCGCATATCCGCCCTGCTCGGCTATAAACCTGAATACTCGGTAAAAACAGGTTTACAGCAGACTGCCAAATGGTATTTTGAGAATTTGAAGAAATAACCGGGGCAAACAGCACCTGAACTACTCAAAAATTACTTCGGCAATGTCGTAACTGTCGCAGAAGATCATACACAGACGGTCAAAGCCGATGGCACAGCCGGAACTTTCAGGCATTCCCTTTTCCAGTGCCTCAAGAAAATCTGTCGCTTCAGGATAAGCAAGCATCCCCTGTTCCGCACGGAACTTGAGCGCTTCGGCAAAACGGCGGCGCTGTTCGGCGGCATCGGTCAATTCCCCGAAAGCATTGCCCAGCTCCATGCCGCGTATGTAAAGCTCCCACCGCTCCGCCACACGTTTATCAGCAGAACTCAAACGTGAAAGCGACGCTCTTGCCGCCGGATAGTCGATAAGAAATTCAGGACACTCCTTCCCCAGTTCAGGCTCGACTTTCAGCACCATCAACTCATCGAAACTGCCGTCAGAATCCGCCTCAAACGCAGATACTCCGGCATATTTGCGAAACGCTTCATCCACGGTGATAAAACTGTGTCTGCCAAGATCAACGGTATTACCCTGATAGGATATCACGGTTTTTCCGAAAAGTTTTTCCGCCGCACTCTTTATCATCTGCGCGGTGAACTCCGCAAGCTCACGATAACTCCACTTGACCGCGTAAT
Source organism: Lentisphaerota bacterium (assembly GCA_015061615.1). GTDB lineage: Bacteria > Verrucomicrobiota > Lentisphaeria > Victivallales > Victivallaceae > UBA1784. The sequence goes on along the minus strand of SUWE01000034.1, from coordinate 23,760 downwards.
ACTCCATGATCGTGAACTCTTCACGGTGCTTTCTGCCAAGTTCCTCCGCGCGGAAAGCCGGACCTATCTGAAAAATCCGTTCCATTCCCGCACAGAGCATCCGTTTCATGGCAAGTTCCGGACTCGTTCTGAGAAATCCCCCTGCACACGGAACCGATTCAATGTACTCCTCCGGTGCCGGAGCAGGAATTTTCGTTGCTGTTGCAACTTCCAGAAATCCTTCAAAATAAAACGCCTCCCGCAATGCCTGAAGCAGTGCGGAACGCGTTTTCAAATTACTCAAGTGACTCATTGCTGTTTCAAATACGCCTCAATAAAGCGGTCGATATCGCCATCCAGCACACCGGAAGTGTCGCTGGTTTCAACATCGGTACGCAAATCTTTCACCATCTGATAGGGCTGAAGTACATAACTGCGTATCTGACTGCCCCAGCCGTTCTCCATCTGCTCACCACGGAGCGCGGCGGCGGCTTCACGGCGCTTGCGCTCTTCGATTTCAAAGAGACGGGCTTTGAGCATTTTCATTGCAGTTGCACGGTTCTTGTGCTGACTGCGCTCATTCTGACAGCTCACCACGATTCCGCTTGGCAAGTGGGTGATACGCACCGCGGAGTCAGTAGTGTTGACGTGCTGACCGCCGGCACCGCTTGAACGGTAGGTATCTACACGCAGATCTGCCTCATTGATCTCGATATCTATATCATCGTCGATTTCCGGAAACACATCAACGGAACAAAAACTTGTATGACGTCTGGCATTACTGTCAAAAGGCGAAATACGCACCAGACGGTGGACTCCGTTCTCACCTTTGCAATATCCATAAGCAAATTCACCCATGATATGCAGTGTTGCACTGCGGATACCCGCTTCATCACCGGGCTGATAGTCGATAAGTTCCTCTTTCCAGCCGCGACGCTCGGCATAACGGCGGTACATGCGGAAAAGCATACTGCCCCAGTCACATGACTCGGTGCCGCCGGCTCCGGCGTGGATGGTGAGATAAAAGTTGTTTTTGTCAAATCTTCCGGAAAGAAAACTCACGATCTCAAGTTTATCCAGATCATGTTCCAGTCCGGGCAGAAGTGCCTCGGCTTCAGCGGCAAACGCCTCATCCTCAGCGGCAAACTCCAGCGCAGTACCGAAGTCGGAAATGGAACTTTCCATCTTGCGGAACGGTGTGATTATGTTGCGGCAGGATGAAACTGCGGCAATGATACTCTGCGCCCCTTCTTTATCATTCCAGAAATCAGGAGCGTTCATCTTCGCTTCAAGCTCGGCAAGTTCACTCTCTTTTTCTTCGATTTTAAGAAATCCCTCGACCTGTTCAAGACGCTTTTTATATTCGTTTTCTTTCTGGCGCAATTCTTCGATCGTCAGCATTTTTTGATACTCTCCAGTTTCCACATATCGTCAAGCAATCTCTGTATCGCCCCCAGGCAGGAGCCGCAGGCGCCGCCGGCTTTACAATAATTGGTGATCTCCTCGGCACGGTGCAGATTGTTTTCTTTAGCAACATGCAAAATTTTCAAATCGGTGACACCGAAACATTTGCAAATCAATTTGCCGTCGTGGTCATCAAGTTTTTCAAAGGGGTTCGGTTCACCTTTATAGTCGGCTATCGCCGCCTGAAGCGCTTCCATACCCATAACGGAACAGTGCATTTTTGCTTCGGGGAGTTCCCCAAGAAGCTGAACGATATCCTGATTGGTGACCGCCGCCGCCTCTTCAAGCGTCATACCTTTGATAAGTTCGGTAAGCGCCGAACTTGAAGCGATCGCACTGGCACAGCCGAAGGTCTTGAATTTGACTTCGGCGATTTTGCCTTCTTCATCAAGTTTGAAAGTAAGTTTCAACGCATCGCCGCAGGCGGCATTGCCGACCTGACCGACTCCGTCGGGATTTTCAACTTCGCCGACGTTGCGGGGATTCATAAAGTGATCGATAACTTTATCCGTATAATTCCACATGATCAAATTCCCTTTCAGCACTCAAATTCAGCAAGCGCGGCTTTGACCTTGTCCGCAATGATCTGCGCCGCTTCATCAAGTTTGAATCTCACACTGTCGCGGCAGGCACGGGTGCGGAACTCCGCCTCATTTTCCGCCAGAGTCTTGGGAGAAATCACCAGCCGCAGCGGAATACCCAGCAAATCAGCATCGCTGAACATGCTGCCGGCTTTTTCACCGCGGTCATCGTAAAGGACTTCCACTCCCAGCGCTTCAAGTTCGGCACAGAGTTTATCCGCCGCCTCACCGACACCGGCTTTATGCGGGTCAATGGCACACAGCTGAACCTGCCACGGCGCGATGGACATCGGCCAAATGGGACCGTAATCATCATGGGAATACTCGATAACCGATGCCATTGCTCTGCCGACACCGATTCCGTAACAGCCCATGATCATCGGGTGGCTCTTGCCGTCTTTATCCAGATAAGTGCAGTTCATGGATTCAGAGTATTTCGTTCCAAGCTGGAAGATATTGCCGACTTCGATACCGCGGAGCATCTGAAGCGGTTCGCCGGAACCGGGAGCAGGGTCGCCTTCGCGGACAGTTGCAATATCAGCGACAACATATTCCACACCTTCAAGGTCGCGTTCCGCATTGAAGTTGAGATAATGGAATCCGGGTTCATTGGCGCCGACCACCAGATTTGAGGACTCAAACGCGGAACGGTCAACGATGATCTTCGCTTTTTTACCTTTGAGATTCAGCGGGCTTGCATAGCCGGGGACAGCTCCGGCGGCAAGGATGGATTCATCATCGGCGAACTTGAGTTCCGCCACCAGTGCAGTGTTGGAAAGTTTGCTTTCGTTGACTTCAAAATCACCGCGGATAAGGGCAAAAATCAATTCACCGGTGCGCGCATCCTGATAAAAGACCGCTTTACCGGTATTTTCGGCGGAAACGTTGAGAAATCCGGCGACCTCGTCAATAGTTTTGCAATCAGGAGTGGCGACCTTTTCAAGCTCTTTTGCCTCTTCCTTCACAAATTTCCAGTCCGCCACCGCGATTTCACGGTTGGCACGGTATTTGCGGTCGGGTGAAACAAAGATCGTATCTTCACCGCACTCTGAAAGTGCCATAAATTCGTGGGAAACTTTACCGCCCATCATTCCGCTGTTAGATTCAATGCTCAACACATTGTTAAGACCGATACGGCGGAATATGCGCTCGTATGCTTCATGAGCGCGCATGTAGTACGCTTCAAGATCCGCCTGATCGGTGTGGAAGCTGTACGCATCTTTCATCGTAAATTCACGGGTACGGATGAGACCGGCACGGGGACGCGCCTCATCACGGTATTTGGTCTGGATCTGATAGACCATCACCGGCAGCTGTTTGTAGCTGTTGACTTCGGTACGGATAAGAGCAGTAACACACTCTTCATGGGTCATTGCCAGAAGCATGGGTTTATCATTGCGGTCATTGAAACGGAGCAGTTCGGCACCGACGGATTCATAACGTCCGGATTCCTGCCACAAAGCGGCGGGAAGTGCCACCGGCATCAGAATTTCCTGACCGTCGATACGATCCATCTCTTCACGGATGATATTTTCGATTTTGGCAACGATTTTCTTACCAGCAGGGAGCAGAGAATAGATACCTGCGGAAACGGGACGGATATAACCGCCGCGCATCAGGAACTGATGGCTGATCGTCTTTGCATCTTTCGGAACTTCGCGCAGGCGGCGGCCTGCCATTTTACTCATTTTCATAGTTAAAAAATCCTGTTTATTTATAAATAAAAAAATGTCCACCGTATAATATAATACGCGGACGTGATTTATACAACAGAAAAATGTGATTTTCAGCGCAGAAATATGCTATGTTCCCATCGCACCGCCGATAAAACACCAGGGAACCAGAAGCAGATCGCCGACAAGCTGGAACGGCGCCGCCAGCCCCATGGCGATATTTTCCACCCCCTGCCCGAAAAGACCGAAGGGCGCTCCGGCAGTGATCTGCAATATCCCCAGCGGCAAAAGCAGTATATTTCCCGCATCTTTGCCGACTTCGTAAAGCTGAAGTCCGCCGCTGCGCAAGGCACTTATCGCATAAGGAGAAGCTATTTTCGCCGCCTCAAGCGCCACCGGAGCAAGCAATATCATCGTGACCGGCTCGGCTTTGGCTGTACGGGGCAGAAATATCCCGGCGGCAAGCAGAAGGATAAGCAGAAATTTTTTCACAGGAAATTCCACTCCATATAACGCAGATTCTGATCTTCGGGTCCGGAAACTTCAAAACCGGCATAGCTGAATATCAGCTTGCGGAAGGGACGCGGCTTATCTGACGGCGAAGAAATTTCCACCGTATACGCCCCGCTTTCTACCGTGCTGAATTTGCTCTTGATTTTGGCAAGCAGTTCTTCATCAAGCGTATCACTGAGAAGTTCCTGCTCATTTTTCCAGCGGTCAAGCGCATCCATAACAGTATCAAGCTCATCTTCAGACAAATCGCACTCAAGTTCGATCATCTCCCTTGTGGCGGCAAAAAGTCCGGGAGTACCGCTCAAAGAACTGGTATTTTCCGGCGGAATAAGCCGTATCGAACTCAATCTGCCGTTTTTATCCAGCGGAAACAGTTCGGTAAATCCTTCAATGTAAAGCAACTCCTCGCGGAACTGCATATCTGCGTTGCGGGGAAGCGGCTTTTTCAGCTGATCTTCGTAATCAGTTGCCTCCTGACCATACTCTTTGATATCATCGTCAGTGTCAAGGTAATCGCCCAGACGGTGCGACACCTGATTGACCAGATCGACGACATCATCGCCGGCATCATCCTGATTGGCGATCATATCCAGAACTTTCTGGAAATTTGTCCGGCTCATATCCCAGCCTTTTACCGTGTCATGCACGGTAAAACTCACCTCTTCGCCATGATATTCAATGGTGTGTTTCACTCCGTCTGCCATGTAGCGGTCATGCTCAAATGTGGTATAATCGACTTCTCCGGGTTTATCATTGGGATTCATATCCCGGTCAGCCGCAAGCAGAAACTGTATACGGTTGGCGACACCTTCGGCAACCAGCATCGAACGCTGAAGCTCAACGTGCGCGGCAATGCTGAATGTTCCGCTCTGGGATATCGCCAGCGTTGCCGCAGTAAGTATTCCTGCGGTAAATATCAGGCACAAAACCGAAATCAGCGCCGCATTGTGACGGAATATCCTGCGTTTTGTCATCGTCTGAACCCTCCACCGCCGCCGGAACGGAAGCGCGGCGGATTGACCTGAGAACTGCCGGAATTGCCGCTGCGCTGAGCTGCGGACGTACCGGAAGAACTGTTCTGCGTACCGGAGTTATCCTTTTTATTTTCACGGAGACCGAAGGTGCTGTTTTTGGATACTCCGGCAACTCTTCTGAGCCACTGTTCGGTCGTGCCGTCGGTAAACTCAACTTTCATAAGCACCGCCAGCGGCAGTGCGGTATTATCCTCTTCGCGGAACTCCTCAAGAAACTCCACGGAATCATCGTTTTCAGTGGATTTTTCGGCGTAATTGAAGGTCACCTGCAAAACATTTTCCGCAAGAACCTCTTTCGTCATCGGCATACTCTCATCATCCTCCTCAAGCCACGGCAGACGGGGATACGGGGAGTATTCAGCGATCAGTTTTTCATCTTCCACATAAACCCGCACAAATATCAGCGCCCCGGGACGGTCACCGTAACTGCGGCGCAGCGTGGTGAAAAATATGCGGTTTTCCTCACCGTCAAAGGTAAAACGGGAGTTGCCTTCTTCATCTTTCCACTTGAACGGTATCATATTGCGGATATGGGTATCCATGAGATTGTCTATTGCCATAAACATTTTCAAGCGGTTGGTCACCCGCTGGGCGCGTTCGTAACCGTTGTAGAATGCGGCTCCGGAAACGCCGACGATCCCGGCGATAACGATCAATATCGCAATGGCAACGACAAGTTCGATAAGTGTGAAGTTACTTCGTCTCATCTTCCGCCCCCGCATCTGAATAATCAAAGCGGTCAATGATGACCTTCAACCGCTCGGAGCGGTCGGATGCCTTGATGAGTTTGATCGTCCACTTTTTCAAAAGCAGCTGATTTTCCTGCCCGGTGAAATCTTCCGGAATATCATCGTTATCATCTACGGTACAGTCGATAAGATAATCATCGTACGGGAAAACATCATCCGGAACATTCAAATCCGACTCGGTTCCGGCAAGCAGGATATACTCCGCCCCCTGAGTGAGCATGTGCATTTCGCGCCAACGCTCTTCTGCGACACTTATCCGGCTCTGAGAATGGGTCAGAAGACGGAGCATTCCGGCAAGAGACAAAGAGAGTATCATCAGGGAAATGACGACTTCAATAAGGGTAAATTTCATCTTTTTTCCACTCCGACACCATCTCCGTCACTGCGGATGAGCTGACCGTTGAAAAATGATATATCGAAAAATGCCGAAAGATTTTCCACCCGGAGCCCCAGGCGGTTTATACAGCTTGCTCCGCCGGTGGGATAAAATCGGAAAAGTTCGATAAAATCTTCTTCCATACCGCTTTCTTCAGCGGCTTCAACGGTAAATAATTCTATCTCATCACCAAATGAAAAACGCTGTACTTCAGGGTGTTCAGTGATTTCATACTCCATATTTTCCTTTTCCTCTTCAGAAAATTCGACATGGGCGGCGACCAGTTTCTTATCCGGATAAAAGTGAACAAGGTAATCCCTGCCGCTTTCAGCACACAAAAACCGCACCCGCGCCAGAAATGCTTCAAATTCAAGCGAAGTACGGTTCAGAGTCACCGCAGGTGATTCACCGCGCAGAGATGCGACCGCAATACCGGTTATCATCATGATGATAACCAGCACTACGATTATTTCAACAAGGGTGAATACACTTCTGCGGAGCATTGCACAACAACTTACTGCCAGCTGGAAATATCGGCGTTTTCACCTTCGCCGCCGATTTCTCCGTCAGCACCGTAGCTGATGACTTCAAAAGGACGGTTGTCTTCGCCCGGACAGCGGTAGACATACTCATTGCCCCAGGGATCTTTGGGCAGTGATCCCTGAAGATAGGGTCCGCGCCAGGTTTCCAGATCATCGACGTTTTCAACAAGCGCCTGAAGTCCGGATTCTTCGCTGGGGAAGTCCTTGTTGTCGGTCTTGTAACCGGTAAGCGCATCGGCAAGCAGTTTGACCTGTGATTTGGCGGCTCCGATGTTCGCATTGCTGATGTAATTGAGATACATTGGCGTTGCAATGGATGCCAGCGTGACCAGAATCACGATAACAATAACGACTTCGATAAGGGTAAAACGTTTTTTCTGCAATTTTTTCATATTTTTTGACCTCCACTTACAGAATTTATTTCCATCATGGCAATGAATATCGCCACGACAACCCCAAGAACTATAACTGCCAGTAAAATAATCACCAGCGGTTCAAAAAGACTTAACGCACGTTTGATCTTCTGCCGGGTGTCGGCTTCGAGATTTCCGGCGATATTGTCGAGCATTTCACCGACCTGTCCGGATTCCTCACCGACTTTGAGCATACTTGCGGTACTGCGCGGAACGAACTGATTGTCTTTCAACGTTGCCGAAAGTTTTTCACCGCTTTTCAAACGGCGGTCGACACCGTCAAAGCCGGAAGCAATAACCGGGTTGGATACGACTCTGCCGGCGATTTTCACCGTTTTGATTATTTCCACATGATTGCCGATAAGGATCGCCAGCGTACGCAGATAGCGGCAGATCTCAAGGTCGATCATGATCCTGCCGGCAACGGGAATGCGGATGAGGAAAGCTCCCACCCGCCGTTTCCACTCCGCCGCGCCGAGCTGATGCTTGAAAAAGAACCAACCGCCGATACAGATAAGCGGCAGTGACCACCATGTCCACTTGAATACTCCGCCGATGGAGTTCAAAATCCGCATTGAGTTGGGCAGCTCTCTGCCCATGTCGGCAAAAATCTGCGAAAAGTGCGGAACAAATACCGTAAACAGCACCACTGAAACCACCAGCACCACCGCAAAAATCACGATCGGATAAATGGAGCTGGAAACGATGAAGTTTTTCAACTCCCTGCTTTCCCGCATGAATTTATACAATTCGCTGGTCACTTCCGGCAGACAGCCGGTCTCTTCGCCGCTTTCGATCAGATTGGCGTAATAATCGGGAAAAAGTCCGCCGTAGGAGCGCACCATTTCAGAAAATTTCTTACCTTCATGCAACCCCTGCCGCAGAGAATTGACAAAATCTTTCTGCGTGGAATCCACCGCACCTTCGCTGATGATACCCAACGCCTGTTCAAGCTGGATATTGGCAGTCAGAAGCGGCGTAAGCTGACGGGTAAACTCAAAGACATCGGGCTTTTTCCCCCGCCATAAACGCTTGCTGCCGGCATCATCAACGCCGAGAAAACGAACAGGGATCATCCCCCTGCGGCGGAGTTTTGCCAGTGACTCTTTTTCGTTATCGCCCTCGATGACGATCTCTTCCGGAGCTTTCCCCGGATGGGCAGCAATGTATTTGTAAAGCGCCATAGTTTACAGCTCCGCAGTAGAACGGTTCAATTCTTCCTGAGTCGTTATTCCGGCGGCGACCTTTGCCGCTCCGTCTTCGGCAAGGGTTATCATTCCGTGGCTGACAGCGATCTTTTGCAGTTCACCGCTTGATGCGTTGCGGTTGACCGCATTGCGTATTTCGTCGTCAAGGATAAGCAGTTCAAAGATACCGCTGCGTCCTTTGAAACCGGTTCCATTGCATTTGCGGCACTTGGTTTCCTGCTTTTTCCCCTGACAGACGGGGCATATCTTGCGGACAAGGCGCTGGGAAAGGACTCCGAAAAGCGCACTGGAAACGAGGAAGTTTTCCAACCCCATATCCAGCAGACGGGTAACGGCACCGACAGCATCATTGGTATGCAGTGTACTCAACACAAGGTGTCCGGTCAATGCCGCATTGATGGCGATATCCGCCGTTTCACGGTCGCGGATCTCACCGACGAGGATGATATCCGGGTCCTGGCGGACGATCGAACGCAACCCTGCGGCGAAGGTAACACCGATTTTCGGATTTACCTGCACCTGACAAAGTCCGGGAGTGCGGTACTCTACGGGGTCTTCAATAGTGATGATCTTTTTCCGGGAATCATTAAGCTGGCTGATAACACTGTAAAGTGTGGTGGTCTTACCGCTTCCGGTGGGACCGACGACCAGAATGATACCGTGGGGGATACGGATAAGTCTTTCAAACTGTTTCAAATGCGCTTCGGACATTCCCAGCTGGGCAAGGTCAAAGCTGACACTTTCTTTATTCAAAAGACGCAGTACGATACTTTCACCGGTCAGAATCGGAATGGTGCTTATACGCATATCCAGCTGCATTCTGCCCAGAGATACATTCGTTCTGCCATCCTGCGGCAGACGGCTTTCGGCGATATTGAGTCCGCCGAGCAGTTTGATTCTGGATGCGATCGCCGGGAACTGATTGAGCGGAACCGAGATTATTTCCGTAAGCACACCGTCAACACGGCAGCGGACGGAAACCGCATCTTCACCCGGTTCGATATGGATATCACTGGCGCCGAGTTCAAGCGCGCGCGTGAATATATCGTTGACCAGACGGACGATCCTCGCTTCACCGGCAAGAGAACGCAGGGTATCTTCATCGTCGGCGGATTCCTCCTCCTCAGCTTCGTCCTCTGCATTCTGCAATTTGCTCAACAGCCGTTCAAGGAAGGGGCGGCGCACAAAACGCACCGTTATATCGCAATCCCACATACGTTTCATCTGGAAAGCAACTTCACCAAGCGTGTACGGTGATGCCACCAGAAGCGTTGCCATATCGCCGTTGAAATCAAGTACGATACAGTCATGCGCATTGAAGAAGGATAAAGAGAACTCCTCCTGCATTTCCGGCAGGACGATCTCATCTTCTTCCGGAACCGGCACATCAAATGCTTTGGAGTAGAGTTCGACCAGCGCGGCTTCGGTTATTTTCCCTTCCTGAACAAGTCTGCGTTCAGCAACCTTGCCGGGAACTCCGGCAAAGTCAGGGAAGCGCCGGACGATCTCTGCTTCCACGCGTGTCAATGCACCGTTAAGATCAAACTTTTCACTGCTCACAGCCAGAATTCCTTATCCTGAAACAGCACTCCGCGGTGCTTATCCGCATCTTTACGGTCGCCCAGACGGGAGTCATATTCATTCAGCGCCTTGACCGCATCGTTGTAACGGCGGATAAGCGCATCGACTTCACTGTGTTCATTGACGATATATCCGGTGATAAGCACCAGCACTTCGGTACGCTCAACAGAAGCGTTGGTCGAACCGAGCAGTCTCTTGAGGAACGGTATCTTGTTGATGATCGGAATGGAATCCAGTGAATCATTGGAACGCTCCTGAATCAATCCGCCCAGCACCATCGTCTGACCGTTGGCAATAGTCATGCTGGTTTCGATCTCCCGTTTGGTGATGACCGGTGACTTGATTTCCGGAGTGATGATATTCGCAGTCGCCTGCGACATGGTCTGAACAATATCCAGAGAGATCAGATTGGTACTGGTGACATACGGTGTGACCGTCAAGCCGACACCGGTATCCTTATACTCCAGTGAATCGGAAACACCGCCGTCGGTACTGGAAAGTGTTCCGGAAATAGTCGGAACCGACTGACCGACGTTTATCTTCGCTTCAGTATGGCTGGAAACAAGCAGCTGCGGACTGGAAATAACTTTGACCTGACCGTTGCCCGCCTGGGCGCGGATATAACCGAACTGTTTCTGCGGATCGTTTTTGTCGCCGATGCCGAGAGTGAAGCCATCCTGACGGTTGCCCGCAGTGCGGAAACTTGTTGAACCGTCGGAGTTGGTGATAAAGGGTGTAAGCTGATTGCCGGCAGAGGCGTTGCCGCTGTAATTTGTTCCGAAAACCGCTCCGGTATTGCCGTGTTTGGCAACTCCGGAAAATTCCAGACCGAACTGGGTGGATTCAGTCAGAGTGACTTCCACCATCAACACCTGCAAAAGCACCTGAGCAGGAACGACATCCAGTTTATCAAGCAGAGCTTTGACTGAAGCGTAGGTTCGCGGAGTACAGCGCAGAACAAGGCGGTTGAGAACGCCGTCGGCAAAAACGCGGATGTAGGTTCCGAAAATCTTTGAATCCTGATCGGTCTGGATATTGGTTCCGACGTTGACCGCATCGGAACGGCTGGCGGCACGGCTGTTGACGCGCGCCGGATTACGGGTGACAGGGGAGTTGATCGTTTCGATCTTCGTTCTTCCGGTAGTCGCATCGGTGGTAAGCGAGGTTCCCTGAGTTTCAAAAACTACGGCAAGCGCACGCGCCAGGTGAGCGGCTTTGTTGTGACGCACTTTGTAGACGAAGACATTTTCCTGATCGTCGCTGCCGGCGGTGTCAAGCAGCTGTATCCATTCGGAAACAAGGTCGATCGCCTCCTGCGTGGCAGCGGAAATCACCAGCAGACGCATACGGTCAAGTCCGACGATCTGCACCGCGCCCGGAGCGACAGTACGGTCGGTGGTTTTATAGATATTCAATCCGAGAACAGGAAGAATTTCCTGAAGTTCATTGGCAACTTTGTTGGGCAATACATTGTTGCAGGGAATCACCTTGCGCGGCCAGCCGTTTTTGCCGCTGGTATCGAGATATTCGATGATCTGACGCACTTTGGGCATATTTTCAGGTGAATCGCACACCATCACCGCGTTGGGACGGGTAAGTTCCACACAGGTCGCACCGGAACTGACAAATGATCTTACCTGACGGATAACCTCATTGGCAGTGGCATTATGCAGCTGACGGTAGTAAATTTCCGCAGTGTGTCCCGGTTTGGAATCCGGCTGCTGAGCCAGTTTCCAACGCGGCATAACGCGGAGGAGAGAACCGTCAACTTTGACTCCCGCTCCGCTGATGGAAAGCATCCGGTCAAAGGTGTTCCACAATTCACGGCGGGTCATTTTGCTGTTGAGATTCAATGTAACAGTACTGTTCAATGAGCTGTCTGCTGAGAAATTGAACTCAAGCAGATCACCGAATGCCGAAAGCACATCCAGAAGCGGAGCGCTGTTGAATACCAGAGAAACATCAAGTTTTTCATCGGCATTGAGTGCGATAAGGTCTTCGTAAAAAGCCGGTTTTCCGGCGGAAAGTTCAGCGGCGGATATTTCCGGAGCCGCCGTGACACCGAGCTTTTTCATATCTTCAGGAGAGATGACCGGTTTGGGTTTCTTTTCAGGGGAGACTTTTTCCTGCTCAAGTGTCTCTTTTTTATCAACGATCTTTTCCCGCTCATTTTTACGCAGGAATGCAAAGCGGTCAGACTTTTTCTCATCCGCTTTTTTGTCCTCGTTTTTCATTCCGGCACACGATACCAGAAGCACCGTTGCCAGTACACCTGCCGCAAAACGCAGCAATCCGGCTGATTTGACAGATTTGATCATTTTTTCTTTCCTTATATATACAATATTGAAAAATACTCTTTACCGCCGGTTGCGGTTGCCCTGCTGGGAACCGCTGCGGCTGTTCTGCTGGATCTCGCGCATGGTGCGGATCATCTGCGACTGCATAAACATCTGCGCCTGCTGGAACTGCTGAGTGGCGTTGAGCCGCGGAGTCTGATTCCGGTTGGAAGCAGTACGGTTTTTGGATGGATCCTGAAGTTCAAGTTCAAGTTTATCATTTCCGCGCTCAAGCACCGCTCTGCTGCGGGTCACTTCGACAAGGACATATCCGCTGTTCATCGTTTCGCCGACCCGGACATACTGCTGTACCGGAGCGTTATTGCGGCGGTTGTTGGACATCTGACTCCACTGGGTGAATCTGCCGCCTCCTCCACCGCCGCGCATATTGGCATTCAACCGCATCGCCTGAGCCAGAAACGGATTGAACTGGCGCTGACGGATATTGCTTTTGATGATCGCGGCTTTGCCGTCAATGACACCGACCAGAGTCATCTCATTTCTGCCGACGCGGGAGAACGCCAAAGGACTGCGTATCTGATTGAAAACATCTTTTTCCACGATCTTTGCCGCCGCATCCGACGGGGCAAGGAGTTTGACTGCCGGAGCAGTATCAACACTATCTTTCTTATCGGCATTCTTTTTGGAACTTCCCTGAACCGCCGCACTCTTTGCCGGAGTTTTTTTCTTTGCTGTATCAGGTTTTCTGCCGGTGGAAATATTGCCGAGTACAATAATTGCGACCGCAACTGCAAGAATCAAATTGAGTGTAACAAGTGCTTTTTTCATTTTTCCGCCCCCTTTGTCACAGTCGGCTGCTGCGGTGCTTCCGGAGCTTTTTCCGCCGGAACACTTTCTTTTTCTTCAACCGCGACCGGAACATTTTCCACCGGAGTGCGGGTGATATTCAAATCTTTGGCAGTAAGTTTGCCTTCGTAAACAAGGACTCTGAGCGTTCCGCTGAAATTCAGCCGCGTGACCGGAACGTTGTTCAACTGCGCCGCCAAATTGGCACTGCCGGCACCGGTGGAACGGCGGAAACGGTTATCCGGACGCAAATCAAGTCTTCTCCACGCAAGTTTCGGTTCGATATCCGCCAGTCCGGCAAGGAAACGGATAAGGTCATCGAGTTCCCCTGCTCCCTGGATATCTATATCCGCATAGATAAATTCCGGATTTATCCTGCCGACACGCACCGAACCGATGCTTGAAAGTTTGAAGTCAAGTTTTTCAGAAATATCACTTATTTTACGGCGCAGAGCCGTCTCTACTCCGCCATCGACCGACACCAGCCATGCTGAAGCAGCAAGATTGCGGTAACGTTTGCGCACACTGCGTGCCTCTGCATCTTCGACACGGATTTTTTCATATTCGCGGGAAATTTTTTCAAACTCCTTCTGCGCATTGGCGATCTTTTTCTTATCCGGCAGATCACCCAGCCACGCTGAACCGAAACGGACAATCAGAACGATCCACACGACCGCCAGAATACCGCAGCAAAGCCACAACTGCCCTTTTTTGGAGGAGGATAATTGTTTCAGATTCATTTCAGCACCTTCGCATCATAAGGGATCAGTTTCAAATTGATCGTCGCCACCGCACTGTCTCCGGTCTGCCGCTGCTGAAGCGAGCCGACCTTCCAGTATTTCAGCGGCATGATAAGTGCCGGCAGATCAAGCTGGGAGTTTTCACACTGCATAACGACGTCGATATCGGTTTCATTCCAGCGTATACTGGAAACAAGCACATCTTTGGGCAGAGTATCCGACAGCAGTGCAAACTCCGCAACTGCATCGGGTTCACCGACTGCCATACTTACCAGACGGGTCATCTCTTTAAGCTCTTTGCTGTTGCGTTTCACCGAACGTTTGAGTTCGGTCGTGCGCTGTTTGAGCCGTTTGGTTTCGGCTGTTATCCGGCGGTATTCGCTGATGCTCTGACCGTAGGTAAGAGTGAACCGCCACACCAGAGAAGCGATAAGAGCGATCACCAGTATCACCGAAGTGATGATATGACTGCGGAAACGTACCGGACGCACCGTGTCGGGCAGTACCCGGAAGGCATCGGGGGATTCCCGCAACGAGCCGACCATGATAACTTTTGCCGCAAGCAGTAAAAGAATATACTCCCTGACGTTGAACTCCTCTCTGCGCGGCAGGACAAATATTTTACGCAAATGCTCGCGCCAGAACTCAACATTTTCCTCACAAACATCCTCTGACGGCATAGGCATCCAGGAGTCTTTCACATAACCGAAATCCGGATCAAGTTCAGGCAGATAAATGGTATCCGCCTGCTCATCAAGCGCCATAAGCGGGTGGATATACTCGTCGGCAAAGACTCCGGCTTTACGCATGACTGCGGCAAATTTATTCAGCGGATTTTCCGGCAGAACGACCGCATTGACCCACACCGCATCAGCTTCACCTTCGACTTTGCCGGAAGGGGAAAACTGCAACGCATACTTTTCCGGAACCTTCAACAGCTGACGTGAAAGTTCAAACTCAACCGCTCCGCGCTGGGCGCGGCTGTCCATATCCGCAGAAACGAAACGGAAAAATGCCGCCCCCGGCAATCTGCCGGTAACAGCACAATACTCGGATTTCCCAAGCGCACGCGAAACTTTCTTCCACGCCGCTGACGGATTATCCGGATCTATACTTTCTGTAACGAATGACGTCAGGCGCCAGACTTTCCCCTTGCGCTGGAATCTGCCGCCCCTGATAACTGTTTCTTCGGCAGATATCACGGTAAAACATCTGCCGAAATGCAGTTTACTTAAAAATTTACTCACTTTCCGGCACCCTTGTCTGCTTCGATTATCTGCAACAGCATCTGCCGCGCTTTGGCTGGATCAGTTTTGCGCAGTGCATCATACTCTTTCATCTTTTCCGGATATTTTTTACGGAGCGCCGGCAGATCAGGACGGGAGAATGTCCTGCCGGAAGCCGGAGGAGCTGCCTGAGCGCCGCCCATTCCGGGAGTTCTGCCGCGCATTCCGCCGAAAAGCGTGACACCGGCTTTTTCAGCAAGTTTCGACAGTTCCGCAAAACCTTCACGCGGAGAGGTCTTCATCTTTTCCACCGCCGCTGTAAATTCAGCAGGGTAAGCATTGTACACTTTACGCATATTGCTTTCCATGGAAACCGGCAGTTCAACTTCTGCTTTTTTGGCAAGTTCAGCAAGTTTGGCTTCGTATTCAGTGCGGAGTTTGTCGATTTCAGCATATTCCGCAGGAAATTTTTTGGCGATTTCGATTTCGCTGAAAATCTGACTGCGCATCATCATTCCGCCTCTGCCGCCGGGACCGCGGTTCTGCCCCCTGCCCTGACCGCCGTTCCATCCGCGTCTGCCGCCGCGTTCAAACCCGCGGGAGTTTCCATTATTTTCAGCTGAAAAAGCGACCATTCCGGCAAAAAGCAGAAATACAAATAATACTTTTTTCATAAACACACCCT
The DNA here is from genome assembly GCA_015061615.1 of Lentisphaerota bacterium. Classification (GTDB taxonomy): domain Bacteria; phylum Verrucomicrobiota; class Lentisphaeria; order Victivallales; family Victivallaceae; genus UBA1784. The sequence continues at coordinate 7,853 of SUWE01000034.1, read as the reverse complement.
GATTTAACATCTGGAAATAATTGCAAACACAATCAAAAAAAGATTGACCCAACCCTTTAACGGAAAAAAAGCAGTTTTATTTCAGCATTTCCCTGAAAAAATCTTTTTTTTATGAGGTCATTGCAAAAGTCAATCAAAAAAAGATTGAAAAGAGACCGTTGAGGAGATCAAAGCGGTAGTTTGAGCGTGGCTATTGAATAAATAACCACCGAAAACGCTCCGCTTTGAGATTGCCTCTTATCTCAGAGCATGGAACTTTGATATGCGTTTGTATAGCGATTGATATAACCGGGGTCAGACTCCAGAGCTTCCAGAGTGCGGATAAAACTGACCGCAGAGTGCTGCCAACAGCTGACATCGAGTGTATTTTTACCCAGAAGCATACCGTGCTGTCCCCAGTAATTGAGCGCCAGTTCGCACGGAACCTTTGCCGCCGCCATCGCTTCGGCAAACAGCATACTGTTGCGGTAAGAGACCGCCTGATCGCAAACGGTGTGCATCAGAAATGCCGGAGGCGTGGAAGGGGTGACATTATCAATAAGGGAATATTTTTTCAAATCTCCGGTAAAATCTTCTCCCAGAAGGTTGCGGCAGGTTCCCTGATGGCTCCATGATTCAAAGCAAAGCACTCCGTAACAGAGTATCATCGCGTAAGGCAGGTGGCTGAATTTTTCAAGGTCACTGCCGCAATCAAGCTCATTGCACAAAATCCCCAGTGATCCGGCGAGGTGCGCTCCGGCAGAAAATCCGCAAACCGAAACTTTTTCACAGTCAACGCGCCACTCATCCGCCATTTTCCGGATGATTTTCATCGCCCGCATCGCATCAAGCTGAGGTTCGGGCCAGCGGGCGGGAGCGGTACGGTAATCCAGAACGAAGGCATGGAATCCCGATTCATTGAATCCTTCTGCAATGGGAGAACCTTCGGTGGATTCACACACATTACCGTAACCGCCGCCGGGAATGACCAGCACAGCAGGATGGATTTTTCCGTCATCGCAGAGCATCGGTGTTATAGAAGGCCGGTCAACGGCGGTCTTCACAGACTCATCATCCCACAGATAAATTTTCGGCATTTTATTCACTCCCAACAGCAATTATTTTTTTTGGAGGCAATTTCAAAGCTCCTCAAAAATTCTTGAAAATCATCGCTGCGATCTTAAAGCGGAGCGTTTTCGGTGGTTATTTATTCAATAGCCACGCTCAAACTGCCGCTTTGATCTCATCAACGCTGATTTTTCAATCTCTTTTTGAATCAGTTTTGAAATTACCTCCTCTTTTTGAATCAGTTTTGAAATTGCCTCTTTGCATTTTTTTCAAGTTTTTCCGGAAAATCCGGCGGCACATTCAACAGCCGCAAAACTCTGCTCAACGTTTTTTTGAACACCGGTGCGGCAACACCGCCGCCGCCGTGAACCGCTCCGGTGACACCGTCAAAGGAAATCACCATGACCAGTGCCGGATTGCGTGCAGGAACAAATCCGCAGAATGATGCACAGTATTTATTGCCATAACGCCGCTTTTTTGCAACCGGATCAAACACAAGTTTCTGAGCTGTTCCCGTCTTGCCTGCAACTTCGTAACCTTCGATCGCCGCCCGCTTGCCGGTTCCATCCGGAGCGGTCACCGAAACAAGCATTTCAACGATTGCAGAAGCTGTTGACGGATTGGTAAAAATATTTTCCATCTTCTCATAAGGATACTCAATGAACTCACCCGTCGATGATTTGCGGCGGCGGTCAAGCAGACGCAAAGCAGGCATCATCCCGCCGTTTGCCAATGCACAATATCCGCGTGCAAGCTGCAATGCAGTAACCTGAACTGTGTAACCTATCGGTGCGCGGGTAACGGTAACTTTGTCGGGGAAAGGATAACGCGGCAATATTCCGGGGGATTCCGATGCAAAAGGCAGACGGGTCCTGGTGCCGAACTTGAAAGTTTTGAGCATATTGTAAACAAGTTCATCCCCCATCATCAGGGCAATTTTACCCGTTCCGATATTGCTGGATTTTTTCAATACTCCCCCCGGAGTCATCTCTCCGTAACCGCGCGGATCGTGCAGGGAGTGTCCGCCGTAAGACCATTTGGGAGATGATCCGCAGTCAACGATCGTCTCCGGAGTTATTATTCCGCTGTCAAGCGCTTTGGCTACCGCAAACGGTTTCATGACCGATCCGGGTTCGTATGCGTTGACGGCGATTTTGTTGCTCATGTTGCTGTTGTCAAGCGTTTTGGTATCATCAGGATCGAAGTTCGGGCGCTGACTCATCGCCAGAATGTTTCCGGTACGCGGATCGACAATGACCGCATATACCGCATCAACAGAATGCTCAGCAAACGCCGCATCAAGTTCTTCCTCAAGGATCGACTGCACCGGTTCTTTGATCGTCAGATAAACATCGTCGCCGTCATACCCTTCGGCAAGCACTTTGCTGTCGCCGTAAGCGAGAGTGCTGCCGCCGCGCGCATGCTGATAAACCGCCTGTCCCGGTTCGGCACGGAGCTGTTTGCCGATGGTCAGTTCCAGACCGCCGAGTTCAGCGTTGACATCTTTTCCGGTATTGGCGTAACCGATCACGTTGGCAAGCATCCTGCCTTTGGGATAGTGGCGGGCAAAGATATTGGAAAATGCAAATCCGCCGAGATGAAGATCCGCCTTTTTCATATCCGCCTTGAAATCTTTCACCGCCGACGGATCGGCAGCTTTGATAACGACATAATGCTGATTGCGGCGGGTGGTGACTTTGCCCTCTTTATCCAGCAAGGGTTTGCCGTGGATATCTTTGCAGGGAACTATCGGTTCAAGTGCGGCATAATGCTCCTGCGCACTGCCGCCGAAGTGACGGGCAAGCAGAAGTGATACCATGTGACGGCGCCGTTTGCGCAAAGCGGGAACTCTTTCACGCACTCCGGGACGCAGAGATTTTTCCATGTGTGCAAAAGGTTCGATAACAACAGAATACGGTGAGCAGCTGACATAGACTTTGGGCAGATTTCCAACGAGGAGATATCCGTCGGCATCGTAGATTTTGCCCCGCTGTTTGATCTCAGTTCTGCGTGCAGTATATCCCTTTTTCGCCTTTTGCAGCAATTCTGCGTGACGGGTTATCTGCACATGATAAAAACGCCATCCGAGCGCAACGGCAAAAAGCAGACAGACTCCGGCAAGGACGAGGATTCGGATTTTGACTTGTGAGAGCAGAGGATTCATAAGTCAAAACCCGGTTCAGCGTTTGGAGTTTTTAACAGCGCGGCGGTTATCCATGGCAACTTCACGGCGCGGCGGCATGGCAGGGAAGCGCATACGCGCAAGCTGTTCGTTGCTGAAAATACGGATAATTTGCTGCTGGTCGTAACGCACCTGTTCCAGCGGCAGTTTGAAGCGGACTATCTGCTGACGGATGAATTGACGGGAACTGCAACGGGCATAACGTCCCTTCAATCCTTCAAGGTCGCGTTCAGCCGATGCAATAGCCTCATCGACACGGCGGATCTCTGCCGCCGTGACGTTTATTTCCTGATCAAGTTTTATATATGTGTGCAAAAATGCACCGACAACGAGGATGACCAGTGCCGCGTTGATGACACTTGAAATCAATCCGCAGACCGCGGCATTGCCGGACTCTTTCGGTTGAGAATTTCTGTTGGCAGCACTTTTCTTACGCCCCTGCCCCCCGGGCTGGATGTTCATCATCCCCATCTCTCCTCTGAAATTTTTTCCCATTATCTTCCCTGCTCCCGTTAGATTTTTTCTGCCGCCCGCAACTTCGCGCAAGCGCTGCGGCTGTTTTCTGCAACTTCTTCCTTTTCTGCCGTTACCGCTCTGCGGGTCACCAGACGCAGCTGCGCCTTATGACCGCAGCAGCAGACCGGCAATCCCGGAGGACAGATACACTCAGTGCTTTCCTGCCGGAAATAGTTTTTCACTATTCTGTCCTCAAGCGAATGGAAACTTATCACCGCGACCCTGCCGCCGGGAACCAGTATCCCGACCGCCGATCTCAAACCTGTTTCCAACTGTTTCAATTCGTCATTCACCGCTATGCGCACCGCCTGAAAAACCAGTGTCGGATGCGGCAAAGTTCCCGGCTTTGCCCTGCCCAAGACCGCATCGCACAGCGCCACAAGGTCTGATGTCATGGCAAACGGCTTTTTCTCACGGAACTCCACCGCTTTTCTCGCCAGTTTGCCCGCCTGCCGGATCTCTCCGTATTCCCGGAAGACCCGCGCCATTTCCGCTTCGCTTGTGCGGTTCAGCCATCTGCCGGCAGTCAGTTCACTGCGGCGGTCCATACGCATATCCAGAACGGCATCGTTTCTCCATGAAAATCCCCGCTCGGCAATATCCAGCTGCGGCGAAGACACTCCTATATCCAGAAGCACACCGTCGACCTCATCCCAGCCGTGTTCCACGGCAAGCGCCGCCAGATCGGCATAGCATCCGCGCACCAGAGTCACCCGGTTTCCGGCAAACTCAAGCCGTTTTGAAGCGGCATTCAGCGCCATATCATCGCGGTCGATACCCAGAAGTTCAAGTTTGCTGTACTTTTCAAGCAAAAGCGCACTGTGTCCGCCGCCGCCGACAGTTCCGTCGATAAGACGTGCCGGACGCTCCGGATCAAAGGTCAGATTTTCCAATACCGCATTTTTCAGAACAGGAATATGTTGGAAACCTTCTGTCGAAGTGTTCATTATCCGAGCCCTCCGAGCAAATTCCCCAACGCGCCCAAACCGTCAGAACTGTCACTGACCTTCTGAATGGCATTGAGATAGCCATCCGGTGAATCCGGCTGTTTCCAGTTTTCCGGAGCGCAGATACGGATGTGGGTGATCGCACCGATGAGTTTCAGATTCTTCTTCACACCGATCGAGTCAAGTTTTTCCCGGTCAAGCGCCATACGTCCCTGTTTGTCACAGCGGCACCGGCGCGAAGCCGAACCGAGGTAGGCAAGCGCCATCTGCATTTCAGGATTTGCAATCGCCAGTTTGCCCGCCTTGCTGACAAACTCCATAAAAGTCGCCATCGGCAGAAGCAAAAGCGCCTGATCGCGGGTCGGGATCATCACCATTTCGGTATCCTGATCCTTGTTACGCCAATCACTGGGCAGAGTAACACGCCCCTGTGCATCCAGCACATGGTCGTAATTCCCGACAAAAAGCCCGGGGAAAAGATTTCCTATTGACGTCGATTGCATTCCTATTTGCTCCTATTCACTCCTATTCGCACCTATTATACAACCAAAAGCACCTTTTGTCAACTGTTTTTTCACTTTTTTTCTCATTTTTTATGAAAATTTCCGTATTTTGTCAAAACAGCCGGGGCCGCCGGATGCGTTACCGGCAGAGAGCATCGCAAAGACGGCAGAGAGTGCATGTTATAAAATTGCAAGATATCTGCATGAATGTTGTGGAAATTTCACAAATGACGGTGTATATTAATAAGATTACGAAACCAACCCACAAAAGGAGGATTTGAAGCAATGAAAATTTTGGTCGTAAATGCAGGCAGCAGCTCGATGAAATTCACGCTGTTTGAAATGGAGAACGAAGCCGTTCTCGCCAAAGGCGTTTTTGAACGTCTGGGCAGCAGCAACCCCAATCTGGTCTACAAGCGCCCGGATGGGTTCCAGCTTTCTCAGGAAATTCCGGTTACCGACCACGTCGGTGCCTTCACTGAAATCTGCAAAAAACTGGTCGATCCCGAAGTCGGAGTCATCAAATCCCTTTCCGAAATCGGCGCTGTCGGTCACCGCGTGCTGCATGGCGGCGAAGAGATCACTATGCCGATGCAGGTCGATGAGAATGTGAAAGCGATCATCCGCAAGTGCTTCCCCCTCGGCCCCCTGCACAACCCCGCCAACCTTGCCGGTATTGAAGCTTGTGAAAAAGCCATTCCGGGAGTTCCCAACGTGGCAGTCTTCGACACCCAGTTCCACCAGACCATGCCGCCTGAAGCATATCTTTATCCCATTCCTTACGAATACTACAAGGAACACGGCATCCGCAAATACGGTTTCCACGGCACCAGCCACCACTATGTGACCCTTGCCACTGCTGAATTTCTCGGCAAAAAGGTCGAAGATACCAATATCATCACCTGCCATCTGGGCAACGGATGCAGCATGGCGGCGATCAAAAACGGCAAAGTTGTCGATACCACCATGGGTCTGACCCCGCTTGAAGGTCTGATGATGGGAACCCGTTCCGGTGACATGGACCCTGCCGCGGTCATCCGCATGATCGAACTGGGTTCAACTCCGCGCGACGTTGACAACATTCTCAACAAAAAATCCGGTCTTTTCGGTGTCGGCGGCATCGGTACCGGCGATATGCGTGATATGGAAGCCGCCGCTGAAGCCGGCAACGAACGCGCCGAGCTGGCGATCAAAATGTTTGTCCGTCGTATCGTCAAATATATCGGCAGCTACTTCCTGATGGTCGGCAACACTGATGCGATCGTCTTCACCGGCGGTATCGGTGAATTTTCCGTTTCCACCCGTAAAAATATCCTTGAACAGCTCGGTCCCATCGGCATCAAACTTGATGAAGAAGCGAACAAAGCGTGTTTCGGCAAAAAAGGAGTCATTTCCACCGCTGACAGCGCTCTGAAAGCTATCGTCATGCCGACCGATGAAGAAAAAATGATCGCGCTTACCACCAAAAAAATCGTCTTTGACAAATAATATATAAGGAAGAAAAATCATGTCCGCTATTGACAGATTCGCAGAGCGCGCCCGCAGTGTCGAGCGCACCATCGTCCTGCCCGAAGGTCAGGATTACCGTGTCGTGATCGCCGCCAACAAAGCGATCGAAGAAAAAGTTGTCAAAAACATCATCGTTCTGGGTACTGAAGCGGAAATTTCCGCCGCCTGTGCCGAAGCGGGTATCACCGAACGCAAATTTGAGTGCCTTGACTACATGGCAAGCGATCTGCTCGCGAAATTCGCCGATCAGATGTATGAAATGCGCAAAGCCAAAGGTGTCACTCCGGAAAAAGCGCTGGCGATGGTCTCCAGCCGCATCTACTTTGCCGCGATGATGTGCAAAAACAAACTGGCGGACGGTCTGGTCGCCGGCAGTATCGCTTCCACCGCCGACATGCTCCGCGCCGCGTTCCACTGCATCGGAACCGCTCCCGGAATCAAAAGTGCCAGCAGCTGCTTTGTCATGGACCTTGCCACTCCCAGCCCTGCCGGTGATGATGTTCTGATGTTCGCCGACTGCGGCGTGAACCCGAATCCCGATGCCGATATGCTCGTGGATATCGCGATGGCGACCAGCACGACTTACCGCGCGCTGATCGGCAAACAGCCGAAAGTTGCGTTCCTTTCCTTCTCCACCAAGGGCAGCGCCCAGAATGAGATTCTGGAAAAGATCACTGAGGCTTCCAAGAAATTTGCGGATAAAGTCGCCGCTGAAGGTTTGGATATCCTCTGCGACGGAGAAATCCAGGCTGATGCCGCGATCGTTCCTTCCGTTGCAAAATCCAAGGCTCCGGACAGTCCGCTCGGCGGTGCTGCGAACATTCTGATCTTCCCCGATCTGAATGCCGGAAACATTGCTTACAAACTGGTCCAGCGCCTCGCTCACGCACAGGCTTACGGTCCGGTGCTTCAGGGACTTGCGATTCCGCTGAACGACCTGTCACGCGGATGCAGTGCTGAAGATATCTATGGTGAGATCGTTATCACCGTCTGCCAGACTCTCTGAGTTTAAGGCAATCAACAAAAAGGGGCTGTTGCAAAACCTCAAAAAAGGTGAGCAACAGCCTTTTTCTATTGTTTGAGCAGAAAGTTGGAGGTATAATAAGTCATGATAGGAGAAAATCATGGCTTATTTTACAAATTCTCAAG
>SUWE01000033.1 GCA_015061615.1 Lentisphaerota bacterium | reverse complement strand
GGATTACTATGATTGGGGATGCGCCGAAGGCTGGAAAGATTACATGCTTTACGGTCCGGTTCACGGTCTGGGGCTGATGGAAACCGAATCCCCGTGGATCGAGCTGACCAGCAACTACAAACTTCAGGAAAACATGACCTATCAGATCGACACCTTCTTCACCGGTGACGGATATGGTCTGCGCTGGGAACGCGGCTGTATCATCACCGCCGACGGCTGCGAACTGCTTTCCAAGAAGTTCATGAGCCTGAAAGATTGCAAACTCGACTGAGCTGCAATTATTCCGGTTTCTTCAAAGAGGCTGTTGCAAATTTGGTTTTGCAACAGCCTTTTTTGAGTATTAGAGGCAATTTCAAAACTCCTCAAAACAGTTTAATTTCTCAACTTTTACTTGATTTGCCTGCCAGTCGGGTGTATTTTAAGACGAAGTTCAAACCCCTATTTCCGGAGAATGCAAAAAATGGCTGTAATCAGCGGAATAAGCCGCAAAAAATCTTTTGAAGTCGATATGTGTCACGGCCCGCTGTTGAGCCAGATCATCCGTTTTACCATACCGCTGATAATTTCCGGAGCGCTTCAGCTCTGCTTTCACTCAGCGGATTTGATCGTTATCGGCAGGTTTGCTTCGCACCGTGCGCTTGCGGCGGTGGGGGCGACGGCATCGCTGACCATGCTGCTGGTGAATATATTTTTCGGACTTTCCATAGGAACGAATGTCCTTGCCGCCCGTTATCTCGGGGAAAACAACCGTAAAAAAATTTCGCGTACTGTTCATACGGCGATTTTTACCAGTGTCATCGGCGGAACGGTGCTTGCTTTTATCGGAATATTCCTTTCCCGTCCGATGCTTGCGCTGATGGGAACGCCGGAAGATATCATTGATATGTCCGTACTTTATATGCGTATATGCTTCGCGGGAATGCCGTGTTTGATGCTCTACAACTTCGGCAGTGCCGTATTGCGGGCGATGGGGGACACGACCCGTCCGTTTTATTTTCTGCTTTTCAGCGGTATCGTCAACGTGTTATTCAACTTGTTTTTCGTTATTGTTTTTCACTGGGATGTTGCCGGTGTTGCGGCGGCGACGGTGATTTCACAGGCGATTTCCGGATTTCTGGTGCTGCGGGTGTTGCAGAACACGCGCGGGCCGTGCCGTTTCAAGTGGCAGAATTTCCGTTTCCGGTGGGAAAATATCCGCGAAATGCTCTGGATAGGTCTGCCTGCGGGATTTCAATCGTCATGTTTTTCTCTGTCGAACATTCTTATCCAATCGTCGATAAACACCTTCGGCAGTGCCGCTATCGCCGGAATAACTGCGGCGAATACGCTGGAAATGATCTGTTTTATCTGCATGGGTTCCATCGGTCAGGCGGTGGTGAGTTTTGTCGGACAGAATCACGGCGGCAAAAAGTTTTCCCGCGTCAGGGATTCCATAAAAATTTGTGCGATACTGGCGGTGTCATGCTCCATTGTTTCCGCGATATTCATCTTTTCTTTCGGCAGACCGCTTCTGGGAATATTCAACACTGATCCGGCTGTGATAGATTACGGAATGAGGAAATTCTGCATCACACTGCCGCTGATTTTCACCTGTTCACTTATGGAGGTGTTTACCGGAGCGCTCCGCGGTCTGGGACACTCCGTTTCACCGACAGTGATAACGGTTTTCTTCGTCTGCATCATGCGCGTGATATGGATATATACCATATTCCGCATTTATCCGACGCTTGAAGGTTTGCTGATAAGCTATCCGGTGACATGGGTGCTGAACGCCGCCGGAGTCGGCTGGCTGCTCAAAGTCATTATGGATAAGGTCGTTGCCGCAAACAAGTTCCGCTAAGTCACTTCAGCAGGAACTGTCTGAAAAATTCTGCGGCAATGGGGGCGCAGGTGCGTCCGCCGGAGTGACCGTCTTCAATGGTCAGTGCCAGTGCGTAAGTCTTATCCTGAAAATCGACAAATGCGATAAAATGGGTGATATTGCGGCGCTTATCGCGCGGACCGATCTCCGCAGTTCCGGTTTTGCCGTAGATAGTCAGACCGTCGGCTTTGGCGCGTCTGCCGGAACCGCCGGAGGAGTTGACAACCTGAAACATTCCCTGACGGACAACTTCAAGCTGTTCCGGAGTTACCGGAAGTCTGCGTTTTTTGACCGGAAGCGGCTCGTAGCGCGTTATTCCCCGGCGGTCAACCATTCTGTCAACTATCTGCGGCTGCCAGACATCACCGCCGTTGGCAATGGCGGCAGTGTAGACCGCCAGCTGGAGCGGCGTAACGGAAATGATTCCCTGACCGATGCTCAGCAGGGCGGTATCGTAGTTGTTCCAGCGGGTTTTATACCGTTTCAACTTCAATTCACGTGAAGGCAGGTCTCCGGCGGATTCCGGTACGGGCAGACCGGTTTTTCTGCCGAATCCGGCAAGCTCCATCATATCCGCCAGCGCCTCCATTCCGGTATTGAGCGCATTGTGTATCATGTAGTTGTTGCACGATTTTTCCAGCGCTTTGATCATCGTCATATCATCACCGTGATAGCGGTGTGCCGAACAGCCGATCGTTGTGTTGCCGACCGCGCTTTCACCCGGACAGTAAATTTCTTCATCCGGATTTACCCCCGCTTTGAGAAACGCCAGACACATCAGCGGTTTGATCGTTGATCCCGGCGGATATATCGCCTGAAATGCACGGTTTATCAGCGGTTTGCGCGGATCGTTGAGCAGTTCGTTGTAACGTTTGGGGTCGAGCCGCGGAGAAAACTCATTCAGGTCGATGCGCGGTGAGGTGGCGGCGCAGATGATATCGCCGTTTGATGCATCGACTGCCACCAGTGCGCCGGTGTAATTTTCCAGCAGTTTTTCTGCGATTTTCTGGGCGCGGGCGTTGAGGGTCAGGATAATGTCGTTGCCGTGGACAGGTTCGGTTCTGCCCAGAAGTTCCTTGTGGGCGTAACCGATATTGTTCACCTGGATCACTGCTCTGCCCGGCATCGCCCGCAGACCGATGGATGAATATGTGCGGTCGAAGGAGTCAAAGGTGTCAAAAGCAAGTTCAATGCCGCTTTTGCCTTCGATATCATGATTGTAATAACGGAAATCTTTCCGGTCGCTGGCGGTGGAAAAGTCGATTTTTCTCGTGTAGCCGATAATGTGTCCGGCAATGTCGCCGCCGGGGTAGTAGCGTACCGGGGAGTATTGGATATCCACACCGCGGATATCGCGGGCGCACTCCATGGCGCGGGCAAGCTCCGCCGGAGTGAGATCGCGGAATATGGTCATCGGTATTCCCGGATCGTTGCGCAGATGGCGGTTGAACTCCTTTTCCGCAGGAAAATTATCCCTGCCGATGGCACCGGCAAGCGAAGCGGCGCATTTGTGCATGTGCGCAACGGTGCGTTTGCGTCTGCCCTGGTGCATTTCCGGAGGAAAAAAGAGCAGATCGTATGACTGACGGTTGCCCGCAAGCAGCATACCGTCGGATGAGTATATGCAGCCGCGCATTCCGGGAATACGCACAAAACGCTCCGACTGGCGCGCGATAAGTTTGCGGTGTTCCTCGCCTTTGTGGAGCTGAAGAAAGTAAAGTCTTGCGGCGATGAGCATGAATGCCGCAAGAAAAACGACTCCGCAGAGAATCACTCTTATGCGGTCATCATCGAGTATTCCGCCGTCGATGCCGTCACGGTAGCGGTCGTGTTTCATGAGCCGGCTCCTCTCATTCCGCGTGAGTCGTAAATCCCGAAGCGGGGCAGGTCACTGCGCAGATTCAATGCATCAAAGATCAGTACCAGCAGAAACATGAAAAGCATTCCGCCGGCAAGATGAAAGATCAGCAGACTGTACGGATTCGGTCCGGCAAGAGTTCCGCCGGTGAAATATACGATGAATATATTATACAATGCGGTCAGTGTTCCGCATACCGCTCCGGAAACGAGCGCAGCACCCGGCTGTTTGCGCTGCATCCTTTTTGCGGCGGACGCACTGCAAAAGAGTATTATCACCGCCGCAATGGTCCATGCCGGAAAGGGACGGTCGTAGATGATATCCGCCGTCAAAGCGGCAAATCCTGCGGCACTGACGCCGTAAGCCGTACCGAAGGCGATGAAGATGCAGACTGCTCCGTAAAGCGGTAATGCCGGAGCCAGACCGAGATTGCCGGCAAAAAATTCCGGCACCATCAGCATCAGGGTGAGTGTTACCGTCAGAAAAGTTTTCATAATTGCTCATCTCCGTGCGTGTTGCGGAATATCGCGACAAAACGCAGAGACGAAAAACGTACCGCAGGGATCAGTTCACACTCGTACTCCTGTTGAAATCCGGCAGTTGCCGTGTTTATCGTGTGGAGTTCGCCGATTTTGATCCCGGCGGGGATACCCTGTTCAAATCCGGTGGTCGTGACCAGATCGCTGTGGTTGTAATCGAACCTCACCGGGAGCATTCCGAAACTTATCCTCTCTCTGGCGGAGGAGGGAGTTCCGGTATTGGTAAAGCCGATCTCTTTATTCGATGCGACACGTCCGGAAACGTGGAGCGCCGGATTGGCAATGGTCGTGACTTTGCTCGTTCTTGCACCGACTTCAGTGATCACACCGACCAGAAGCAGTTTGCCTTCCGGCGAAACATCGACTGCGGCAGAACCTTTTTTCACTCCGTCACGGCTGCCTTTGCCGATGGTGAAGCCGGAGCGGAAGTTCAGCGGGTCACGGAGCATTATTTCCGCCACGATAAAGTCAAGCTGCTGTTTCCGGCGGAGCCGGAGCATACTGCGCAGCTGACGGTTTTCTTCCATAAGTTCAGTCGCCGCCTGCCCCTGCAACGCAAGTGAGCGGTTGACGTTGGATAATTTTTCGACCTTTGCCGCAAGTGCGCTTTTATCTTCCATAAGCAATGAGGTATCGGTCAGTCTGTCCGCCGGAGTCATCAGGCGCAAGTAGGGATAAAAAAATCCGTCGGCAAAACGGCTGAAGGCAAATCTTGCCACGCTGAATACCGAAGTCAGCACGATAAGCACCAGCAGTATGACGATCGCGGTGAATACTGCCGGACGGGTGGAACTTCTCTTTTTACGCGAATACTCTTTCATAGTGAGCGGAGTCTTTCTTTCAGCAGCCGTTGAATGTACTCCTCACCGTAAAGTGAGCGCATCAGTTCGATATTGAACTCATAGAAAAGTTCCGCATCAGGACGGGTTATCATGCCGCCGCCGGAAAGTTCGACGATCTGTTTGCGTTTGCGCTGATCACTTTCATAAAGTGCCAGATGGCGCATCAGGGTACGGGGGGAAAGTTCCGTGAACTTCTTCTGTCCGAACTCCTCAGTGTACTCTGCACCCATCAGTGAAACAATGTTGCGCGGCGGTTTTTTCATGCCGAAAGTCGCAAGGAAATCTTCGATCATTTCCAGACAGCGCTCCTCGTCGAAGACCGGATAGGATATCCGTCTGCCGCGCGAAAGGATACTCGGCGGAAACTCGTAATTCGCCGTCAGTACCGGCATGATATTCCCCGGAGGAGTGAAGGCGCCGCCGACGTTGGTGCGGAAGTTGTACCAATTCACGCTCCGCGGGTCGATATCGTCAAAAAATATGACAAAACGGTGATCCTGACGGGCGGAAAGGCGGTTTATAAGCTGCTGCCATGAATTTTCCAGCGTATCCGGTTCCGGCAGTATCACCACCGTTCCCGGAACTGAAAGTGCAAAAGATATGACCATGCTGGTTTTGCCGTAACCCGGCAGACTGTTTATCAACAGCGGCAGACTGGTCCTGCCCGCAGAAAAATCTTTGAAGTGTTCGCTTAAAGCAAGCCGGACTCCCGGATAACCGAAGAATTTGCTCACCGGCTTTACCGATGAGGGATTGACCATTTTGAACATGCCGTTGCTGTACCCGAATACCCGGTGCGCCCGGAAGGGGTCAGCCTGAGCAAGATTGGCGGCAAGCGCCCTGATATCCCCGTTGTAATCCGGCAGCCGGGAAAAGAGTTCCCGCGCTCCGGGAAGAACATTGTCAACTTCCTTTGCGGAAAGTGCCGAAGGGATTTTTTTCAGCGTGTCGATCAATATCAGCGCCTTATTCAGCAGGAACTCCGCGTCAGGTGAAAGCTCATTTGCCAGAAAATCCTCCGGCAGGATATTGCGGGACACCAGTGCTTCAAATATTTCGCCGTGAAGTTTTTCCGGCATATCCGCAGCAGTGATCTCCCTTGCAAGTGTGTTGAGTTTATCCGCCGTCTGAGTTCCGTCGAGCAATCCGCCGGCAAGGCGCAAAATACGATCCGCCGGTGCCGCAGGGGAACCTGAAGCATCGGCAGTGTAAAAAAGCAGACGGAACGCGGCAGACGCGGACATAAGAGCAATTACATCCTTTCAACAACTGCGTTGGCAAAACCGGAACAGCTCAGTTCGGTGGCGCCTTCAGTCAGACGCGCAAGGTCGTAGGTCATCATGCGGTCGGCGATAGCTTTGCTGATACCGGAAATGAGCAGATCGGCGGCTTCGTGCCAGTTGAGGTGACGGAGCAGCATTTCGCCGGAAAGCGCCAGACTGCAGGGATTGACTTTGTCCATTCCCGCATATTTCGGGGCGGTTCCGTGGGTCGCTTCAAAGACCGCGTGACCGGTGGTGTAGTTGATATTTGCTCCCGGAGCGATACCGATACCGCCGACACAGGCGGCAAGCGCATCGGAAACATAGTCGCCGTTGAGGTTGAGTGTGGCGATGACGTCGTATTCATCCGGACGGGTGAGGATCTGCTGCAAAAATGCGTCGCAGATGCAGTCTTTGACAAGGATTTTGCCTTCCGGAGCAACTCCGTCGCAATCGGCATAAGCCACCGCGACGTCGGAGTATTCGCGTTTGACAAGTTCATAACCCCAGTTTTTGAATCCGCCTTCGGTGAATTTCATGATATTGCCCTTGTGGACAAGGGTGACACTGCGGCGCTTGTTGGCAACCGCGTAGTCCAGCGCGGCACGGATGAGACGTTCACTGCCGTCGACGGAAACCGGTTTGATACCGATGCTGGAAGTTTCGGGGAAACGGATTTTTTTAACGCCCATTTCCTTCTGCAAAAAGTCGATGACTTTGGCAGCTTCGGCAGTTCCGGACATCCATTCGATACCCGCATAGATATCTTCGGTGTTTTCACGGAAGACGATCATATCGGTCTTTTCCGGAGCTTTGACCGGTGAAGGAACTCCGGTGAAGTAACGCACCGGACGGACACAGGCGTAAAGGTCGAGTTCCTGACGCAGTGCCACGTTCAGTGAGCGGAAACCGCCGCCGACGGGAGTGGTCAGGGGGCCTTTGATGGCGATGAGACAGCGGCGGATCTCGTCGATGGTTTCCTGCGGGAGCCAGACGGTGTCATTGTAGACGGCGTTGGCTTTTTCGCCCGCATAGATTTCCTGCCATGCGATCTCTTTTTTGCCGTTGTAAGCCTTTTTGACGGCACTGTTCCACATGTGCATCGACGCTTTCATGATATCCGGACCGATTCCGTCACCTTCGATAAAACTGACGATCGGATTATCCGGAACCTGAAGACCGTTGGCACCGTTGACAATGTACTCTCCCTTGGCGGGACGGACGATGTGTGATTCGCTCATTTTTATTTCTTTCTCTGTTGAGTTTGCAATGTTTATAATATAGCACGCAATTTGATTTGCCGCAAGGGAAAAAGTGTTACACTGATGCAGATTCCAGCGCCAGTTCCGCCGCTCCGCAGGCGGCCTCCTCACTGCCGTCGGCAAGTTCCAGCGGCAATGCGAACTCCCTTTCTATGGCAAGGCAGATGCTTTTTACCAGACGGACGGCATTGCCGGAACCGATCACCTTTCTCCGGTTCGCCAGCTGTTCCGCAGGAAAACCGGATTTCAAGTTCCGGATTATCCCCAGTGCCAGTGCGCTTGCCAATGCTCCCGGAGTTGCATTGTCAAGGGTCACTCCCGAAATTTGCGCCCGCAGCTCAGGTGCATGGCGCTCACCGAGAAAGTGCGGCGCGATTTTTATATCGCTTTCACCGTGTTCCTGCATGAAACGGAATCCGGCATCATCAAGTTTATCCAGCAGTTCACCGCGGGCAACGGGTTCTTCACCGAGTTCCGTTCTGAACGCATTTACCGTATCGGCAAGCCATGCAAATGCCGCTCCGCCGCACAACGGGGCGGATACCAGAAGGTAACGGTCAGCCGGGAAGGGGCGGATTTCCAGATTTTCCGGAAGATTTTCCGGTTTCTTTTCCGTCACCATCGAAAGCTGGGCACCGGTTCCCAGGGTCAGATATATTTCAGAAGCAAAATCTTTGCCGGTTCCGAGAATGGATGCCTGATTGTCGCCGATGGCGTTGACGACCTTCGCCGTTGACGGGATGGAAAAACGCGCGGCAAACTCCTTGGAAACGGTTCCGGTGACAGCTCCGGAAGGGAGTATTTCCGGAAGTATTTCCTGCGGAATATCCAATGCTTCAAGAGCGTTGAAATTCCAGTTCCCGCCTGCCATATCGTAAAGTCCCCAGCTCGCCGCATGGGTGGGATCGGTGACCGCTTTGCCGCCGCCGCGTAAAAGCAGATTGAGTGCATCACTGATCGTCAAGGCACTTTTCCATTGAGAAAGAGTTTTTTCTTCCGCCATACGGGCAAGGGTCGTGCCGCCGAAACCTTCACGCAGAACAACTTTGCCTTTCCGGTTGAAACGGCTTATCATCTCTCCGCCGCAGCGGTGATCCTGCCAGGTGACAAGGGGGGAGTATCCGCCGTCACTGCCGGTGAGCAGCAGCGAGTGCATCTGCCCGGTTATGCCGATGGCGGAGACCTCTTTGCGCAGTGTTTCCGGAATTTTTCCGATCAAATCCAGCACACAGGCGAATATTTTTTCTGTATCCTGTTCGCGGATCGCCGGATTTTCATTGGCAAGCGCCGCGTGATGCGGCGCATTGAGTGCGGTGACCGGACCGCTGTTTTTATCGTAAACGGTAACGGCAACTTTGGTCGTTCCCAGATCTATACCGACAGCTTTCATGGAATAATTATTTGTCCTTCCTGCTTTTCTTGCTTTTGCGGGCGCTTTTTTTCGCCTTTTTCTCAAGTATCCGTTTTTCTTTTTCGTACTCTCTCTGCATTTTTTTCAATCCGGTGACCGGTTCCGCACCGTTTTTCACCCTGGCATCAGAGATCGCTTTGACAAACTGATAGACGGTTCTTCCTTCCGGAATATTTATCAGATTCAATTTTGCATCGACCAGCGCATAACGGGGAACGCCGCCGGTTTTGAAGACTTTTTTGAACACCTGCTCTCTGGCTCTGCTTTCCGGTGTGGGAGTTTTCGGACTGTGGATAAAGAGACAGACCGCATTTTTCCGGGCGACCCGGCTGAAATCCGGTTTGTTTATCACATTCTTTTCCAACGCCTGACACGGACCGCACCACTCCGGACCGGAAATCAGCACCAGAATCGGTTTGTTTTCGGCGGCGGCACGTCTTTTTGCTTTGGCGATGTCGGTTTCCCACCCGTCCGGAGTGTGTCCGGCAGCGAGTATAAGTGTCACAAGAGAAAGTACACAGAGAAGAAACTTTTTCATATCCGGCAAACTCCTTTACATGAACTCTATTGTTTTGTTGACGTCACCTGCTCCGAGGACGGCGATGACGGTTTTTCCTTCCGGCAGAGAGGATTTTACACGGTCAGACTGTTCTTTGTATGTTCCATAAACTTCTGTACCGCCAACCGCCTTTGCCAGTTCCGCCGCTCCGGTAGTGCCGGTTTCGCACCATGCGGCAAAAACCGGGGCGATAAAGACCGAATCGGCAAGTTTCAGAACTTCTGCAAATTCATCAAAATATTTTTCCAGCCGCGCAAAACGGTGCGGCTGAAAGAGTACACGCAAATGGTGTTCCGGGTAGTTTGCCCGCAGAAGTTCCAGCGCGGAGCGCACTTCGGTCGGATGATGGGCGTAATCTTCGATGACCGTGAGATTTCCGCACTCTTTGTGAAGTGTCATCCGCCTTGCGACCTGCGGATAATTTTCCGCCGCTTTGTACGCCGCTTCACGCTCACAGCCGAGTATCACCGCCGCTTCGGCGGCAATACGCGCATTTGCCGCCTGAAATCCGCTGAGTCCGGCGAATTTTGACGGAATATCTTTCAATACTGTTTTGTCGGCGTGAGTGCTGAGCAGTTCATCGCATTTTGGTGAGGAATAGTAGAGGAGTTTTTCCGAGTTTTCAGCGACTTTCCGGAAATTTCCCTCCAGCACTGCCGCTCCGCCCAGACTCCACTCATGGTCATCTTCGATATTGGGAACAACTGCAAGATGATTGCAAAGCAGAGTATGTGTCCCATCTGATTCATCCGCTTCCGTTACGAAAATATCCCCGTTACCAGCGGCACAGCTGGGCAGATTTGAAACTTCCGCCCCGATAATGAATCCGGGATCAAAACCGCAGGCGCGCAGGATCGTCACCAGCGCAGCGGTGATGGAACTTTTTCCGTGAGTTCCGGTGACTGAAACACAGCGGCGGTAGGATTTTGCCACTTCTGCCAGATACGCTCCGCGGCGCATCTGGGGAATGTTCAGCTTTGCCGCTTTTTTCCGCTCGCAGTTATCTTCACCCACCGCGCTGGAATATACCAGAAGTTCCGTATCATCCGGCAGATTTTCCGCCCGGTGTTCCGTGAAAACCTGCGCTCCGAGTGCGCGGAGTTTGCGGATTTTTGCAGAATCGACCTCATCAGACCCTGTGACACTCACATTCTGAGCCAGAGTCAATTCTGCCAGTGGAGCCATACCCGCTCCGCCGATGCCGGTGAAGTGGATATTTTTCATCAGTCAAATTTTGTATCGTGAAGTTTGCGGTAAAGTCCGTTGAGTTCCAGAAGCTCCTGATGAGTTCCGGTTTCCGCGATCTTTCCCTGTTTGAGAACGATTATTCTGTCCGCATGCTCGATGGTACTCAAACGGTGGGCAATAACGAATACGGTACGATCCTGCATCGCATGATTGAGCGCATCCTGCACCAGACGTTCAGTGACGTTGTCAAGCGCGCTTGTCGCTTCGTCAAGGATCAGCACCGGAGGATTGCGCAGTATCGCCCGTGCAATGGTGATACGCTGTTTTTCACCGCCGGAAAGTTTGAATCCGTTCTCTCCGGCAATGGAGTCGTAACCATCTTCATGGCCACCGTTGACGATAAACTCATGCGCATTGGCAAGTTTTGCCGCCCTGATGATCTCCTCATCCGTCGCATCGGGTGAACCGTAGGCGATATTTGTCCGGAGTGAGTCGTTGAAAATTATCGGGTCCTGATTTACCACACCGATAAGTTTGCGCAGTGAAGATATCGAGCAGTCGCGCACATCGTGACCGTCGATAAGCACACTGCCGCCGGTCACATCGTAGAAACGCGCGATCAGATTGGCAATGGTGGTCTTTCCGCTGCCGGTCTCCCCGACGACTGCAACGATATGACCTTTGGGAATATCAAAGCTCACTCCGTCAAGCACCATGCGGTCATCGTAACGGAAACTGACGTTTTTAAGGGAAATTCCCTCCTGCAATCCGTTCAATTCAAATGCATCGGGTTTTTCCGGCAGTTCCATATCGGTATCCAGCAGTTCAAAAACACGGTCAGCCGCCCCCATCGACTGCTGAAGACTGCCGATGACCTTGGATATATCCTTGATCGGACGGTACGCCATCAGTGCCGGCGCCATCAACGCTGTAAGCTGGGTGATGGTGACTCCGCTGCTGTAACTGTACAGCAGGAATATCACCGTCGCAATAACCACGACCATTTCCGTCATTGGTGAAATCAGCATGTGCAGTCTGATCGCACCGATGACCTTGCGCACATATTTTCTCACTGCCTGATGAAAACGCAGATTTTCATGTTCTTCTGTGTGGTACGCTTTGACCGCCTTTATTCCGGTAAAGGTCTCATGCTGGCGCTGGACGACATCTGCCATATACTGAAAACTTTTACGGTAACGCTTGCGGATACGGCTGCCGATGACATTTATGGGCAGCAGCACCAGCGGCAGCATCACACCGAGAATGATTATCAGCATGTAGTTGTCATACTCCCGGCAGGCAACGATGATCGCCGCCAGACAGCCGAGTATCTGCAAAGGCGCATTGGTCAGATCTTCCACACTGTGTGAGACGGAATACTCAAGCGCTATGGTATCGTTGGTACAGCGGCTTATCAACTGCCCGGTATCGGTTCCACCGTAAAATTTCATGGATTGTCCGGTCAGTTTGCGGAAAAGTTCCTTACGCATATCGGCAATGACCCGCACTCCGACCCAGCGGGTGCAGAATCCGTTTATGTAATGGGCAACATTTTTGCACACCCACGCCATCACAAACAGCACCGCGTAAAGGCAGAAAAGCGGCCATGCCACCTGACCGGTCGCCGTCACTGCCTCAAAGGTGAACTCTTTGGGCCAGTAGACCTGAACTTCGGTTCCCTTCACTGAAAAGGGCAGATGGAACGACTTCGCTGCTTTATCCGCCTGTTCAAGCATCTTTTTCAGCTGCGGGTCATTTTCAAGAACTGTTGAAGCAGGCAGATCGACTGCCTGTTTCAACTCTCCATTCTGAACGACTTTTATCGCCGGTGACGGGTCTTTTACAACACCGACAAGCTGGGGGATCATCAGCAAGGTGACAAAGAGTGATCCGCCGACCACCATTCCCGCCAGAATACCGATGGTAAGTCTGAACCAGTATTTTTTGGTGTATGAGAGCAACCGCAGAAGATTGCGGAGCATGTGTGCGTTTTCCGGCTTCGACATTATTTACCGTAGAATTTGGCGATTGTCGAAACGACGTATTCAAGCTGTTCAGCGCTCAATTCACCGAAGACCGGCAGTGCAAGGATCTCGCCGGAAGCCTTTTCGCTTTCGGGATAATCGCCGGGTTTGCCGCCGAGTTCCTTGAAGCACTCCTGCAAGTGCAGTGACAGCGGATAGTAGACGGCACAGCCGACACCGGAATCGAGCAGATGCTGTTTGAGCGCATCGCGTTTGCCGTCTTTGACCAGAACACAGAACTGATTGTAAATGTGGCGCACGCTGTATGATGCCGTCTGCGGCAGAACGACTTTGTCACCGATTCCGGATGCGGCAAACAGATCGCGGTAGATCGCGGCGTTTTTCTGACGTGCTTCCGACCAGGAATCCAGTGAACGCAGTTTGATGGAAAGTATCGCCGCCTGAAGCGCGTCGATACGGAAGTTGCCGCCGACATATTCGTGTATATAGGTCTTGCTCTGACCGTGATTGCGGAATATCTTCAGCAGTTTTGCGCGCTCCTCAGTATCGCAGCTGACCGCACCGCCGTCACCGAAACAGCCGAGGTTTTTGCTGGGGAAGAAGCTGAATGCGCCGTATTCGGCAAAAGTTCCGACACGTTTGCCTTTGTATTCCGCACCGATTGCCTGACAGGCATCTTCGATGATGAACAGATCATGCTCTTTGGCAAGCGCCACGATCGGATCCATATCCGCCGCCTGACCGAAAAGGTGGACGGGGATGATCGCACGGGTTTTCGGAGTGATCTTTTCCGCGATTTTTGCCGGGTCGATATTGAATGTCACCGGGTCGATATCCGCAAAGACCGGTTTTGCTCCGGCGCGGACGATCGCACCGACGGTGGCGAAGAAGGTGAAAGGTGAAGTGATGATCTCATCGCCCGGTTTGATTCCTTCAGCCATCAATGCGATCAAAAGTGCATCGGAACCGCTGGAAACACCGATCGCGGCGCCGGATCGGCAATATGCCGCAAGTTCTTTTTCAAAGGCTTCGACTTTGTCGCCGAGGATGAAACGCTGGGAATCGCAGATTTCAGCGACAGTGGCGAGGATTTCTTCTTTCATCGGCGCATACTGCGCACGGAGGTCGAGCAACGGGACCTGCATTTTATTTATCTCCTTGTTTTGTTTCTGCTTCGGGCTTCTTTTGACCGTCGGCAGGTTGTTTTATATTGTCAGAGGTCTTTTTGACCTCATTTGACTTCTTTTCGACTTTCTGAATTTGGACATCGGCAGTTTTTCTGTTCCGGAAATATTGCCATGTCCGGTATCCGCCGGCTCCGACGAGTACGATGATAAATATCACCAGCACTGTCTTGCGGCATTTTTTCGGAGTTTCCCCCTGAAGTTTGAACTCATCTATCAGGTCGGTCAAGTTTATTTCACCCTTCGGCCGTACCGGAGTAAAGGTGAATATGCTCCCCATTTTGCGCGACATCCGCATCGGACGGTTCACCGCACAGCCGCAGCTTTCAAGAAAACGTGAGAGGTTGCGGCGGAATATCTTTACCAGCGCATTGATCACCGACGGTCCGCCGAAAATGACCACGATACCGGCAAGCACCGCCAGTACGGTGGTGAATGAAACATTCTGCAATGATTTGGCTATGAACGCGATCGAACTGCCCAGCGCCGCCATTCCGATACCGCCGCCCATCAACAGCATCGGCATATTGTTTCCGGCGGCCGGTGCCGGAGCGCTCTTTGCCGCCGGAGTTGTCGGAACTGCGGCTTTATTCAGCTCAGTTGAAAGGCTTTTCTGCATTTCTGCATTGCGGGTGTTGAAGATTTTTTCCGTCTGTTTGCCCAGAAAATCCGCAAACTGGAAAAACGGAGCTTTGAATGCTTCGCCGATGGATACCGGCTGTTCGACGATATCTTTGATGACCGCATCGTAGATCACCCCTCCGGAATCGAAAAACACTCCGTGTTTGCCGATGAAAAGCGAGCGCATCGTTCCGCTGGTCACAGCGGCGGCAAGAAGTTCTTTCACCGCTTTTTTATCTTCGCCGGTACGGGTTATTTCCACATAAATCACGCAGATATTGCTGCTTTTGATGATACGTTTGTGTTCGGCAGGGTTTGTCACTCTGACAACGAGCGTGAAGTGGCGCCCGTCCATGACCAGCTTACCCATTTGCAGCCGTGAAAAACGTTCGGTATTAAAGAGATCGGTCAGGGAGACGAAGTTGTTGAGGAACTCCATGAGAAATTCCTGAAAATACGCCATTTTCAGCAAAGTTTCCCCCGCGCTGATGACCGGGGCAAAGCTCAGATCAGAAGCGATCAATGCTTTAAGTTCATCAAACGGGGCATTTTTGAGTTTCCGCACCTCATCTTCCGTGAATTTTTCCAGACCGTCGGCAACTTCCATTTCGCTTTTCCATTTGGCAAACGGGGCAAATGCGTTTTTTGCCTGTATGTAATCAGCTTTTTTCAGAACTTTGCCGGAAAGATATTTTTTCAGCGCACAGGAGTTTGCCAGTTCCAGAAGTTTATCCGCGTGAAGCGGGTTGAGCGGTGAGGAAAAATCAAGCACACCTTCACTGTCCGGAATCGCCACCACGGCATTTTCCAGAACAGTCCGGACATTTTCCGTGACCATCAGATCGGCGGATGCCTCTTTTTTAACCGGACGCTGCGGGTCGGCGGCAAGGAATATTCCCGCATCGCTGTTGAGAAAGTAACTGTCGATAAGCGGTTCACATTCGCTGAACAAAGCAAACACGGCTGCGGTCTCTTCGCCGTATACCATTATTGAACGGTTGGTTTTTGCCTCCTCCCGGAGAGCATTTTTACGGGTCAGCGCCGCTTGGAACTCTTCGACATTTTTCAAATCCACTCCGTCGGAACCGGAGCGGTCAAGACTTTTTCTGCCGGAGGCAATGATTGCGTTTATCAACTCCGCAATTTCCGGTGAAAGTCCGTTTTCACAGCTGATGACCCCGTCGCCGTTGCGCTGGGTGAAGCTGGTGATGCTGCGGGCATCGAGGATATCTTTTACTGTAACGCCGGAACCGGGATCGCGTTTGAGATTTTTCAGGATCAGCTTCGCACAGGCGATCGCTTCGGGCGCGCCCTGAGCATCCGGATTTATCGCATCGGGTGAAAGCTCAGCTTTGCCTTGGGTCAGGGCTGAAAGATCGCTGAAATAGTCGAGAGCGAACTTCACCGCTTTTTTGACCTCATCGGAACGGATTTTTCCGTCATGGTCGCTGTCGACAAATTCCAGAAAACGTTTGTCAAAACGCATTGCGTCGATATCGACGGAAGTAACTGCCCAGAGTGCCTCATCAAGCAGAAGGATATTTGCCAGATCCTGAACCGAATTGAGGCGGAGCTGCAATCCGCCGCCGATAATACGGAAACGGAAATCTCCTTTTGGGGCATTGACAGGAATCATTTGCTTTATCCCTCTTTCTTTTCAGCAGAATAAGTACTATTTTATATAATATAGCACATATATACGGATTTTACAACTTTTCACGCAAATTCGCGGCGCAGTTCTTCAAATGTTCCGTTCTCAATGGCGCTTCTTATTCTTGAAGCAAGGTTGAGATAGTAGTGCAGATTGTGCAGAGTTAAAAGACGCATACCGAGAATTTCACCGACATTGAGCAGATGACGGATATATGCTTTTGTGAAATTTCTGCACGCGTAGCACTGGCAGCCCTCTTCGATCGGGGTGAAGTCATGGGCGAATTTTGCCGCTTTGAGCGAGATGGTCTGATTTGCTCCGACATAGGCTCCGCCGTGACGGCCCAGACGGGTCGGCAGTACGCAGTCGAACATATCCACACCGCGCGCGACACTTTCCACGATCTGCCGCGGGGTGCCGACTCCCATAAGGTAACGCGGAGCATCTTCCGGCAGGCACGGAGCGGCGGCATCGACAGCCAGCATCATCTCTTCTTCGCTTTCACCGACGGATACTCCGCCGATGGCGTATCCGTCAAAGCCGATATCGACGATGCTTTTGGCTGAACGCTGACGCAGATCGGCAAAAGTGGAACCCTGAACGATTCCGAAACGGAGCTGTCCGTCATTGAGCGGCTGTTCACGGGACATCCTTTCCCAGCGGGCAGTTATTTCCAGTGACCGGAGCGCCTGTTCGTAGGTTGCCGGATAGGGGGTGCATTCATCAAATGCCATAACGATATCCGAGTCAAGAGTGCGCTGTATCATCATCGACTCCACCGGACCGAGGAAAAAGCGTGAACCGTCGATATGCGAAGCGAACTTCACCCCGTCCGGAGTTATTTTGCGCAGATTCGCCAGACTGAACACCTGAAAACCGCCGGAATCGGTAAGAATCGGTTTGTCATAAGAGATGAATTTGTGCAATCCTCCGGCAAGATTTATCGTTTCCAACCCCGGACGCAGAAAAAGATGGTAGGTGTTGCCGAGGATTATCTGGGCGCCGAGTTCGTCGAGTTCTGCAGGGGAAACGGCTTTCACACTGCCTCTGGTGCCGACCGGCATGAATATCGGTGTCTGGATATCGCCACGGCGGGTGTGCAACACGCCTCTGCGTGCCGAGCCACAACTTTTTATTACTTCAAAACAGCTCATGATCAGTTGATAAACATTCCTTTGTAAAGTTCTTTGCACTCATTTTTCAAGCCGAGGGACTCCGCCAGATGACGGGCAAACTCCGCGACGGCTCCGGGACCTTTGCCGGTGATGATATTGCCGTCGGTTTCCGCAGGATTTGCGGTGCAGCTCAAGCCGCCGAGTTCGGAATCGAATCCGGGATACATGGTGAAGGTTTTGCCGTTGAGCAATCCGCGTTTGGCAAGGACGAAGGGAGCGGCGCAGATGGCGGCGATGATTTTCCCCTCTTTTGCCGCGTTGTCAAGAACGGCGGTGACGAGGGAGCTTTTGTCGAGATTTGCCGCTCCGGGCATTCCTCCGGGCAGGATCACGGCATCGAACATATTTTCAGCAACATTTGCCAGAGAGGAATCAGGAGTGATCTTCACTCCGTGCGCTCCGGTAACATTTTCTGCGGAATCCAGCCCCGCAAGCACGACTTCTACATTCAGACGGCGGAGGATATCCGCAGTGCCGAGCGCTTCGATCTCTTCAAATCCGTCAGCCAGTATCAATAAAACTTTTTTCATTTTTTATTGTCTCAATTTTTTTTGAACAATCAAACCTGCGGTGGCACATCGTGGTCAATCTCGTGCCTTGCTCCTGCGCTGGTACAGTCGAGTACAGTCGTACACTCCTGCACCATGCTCGTCGCAAAACACGACCTTGCCACACGCTGCATCCACCGATTGCAAACAAACCGTATCAGGCAATTAACAAATCTGTAAATCTATATACAAATTTTACAAAATTTGGGAGATTGCCTACCTGTTTGTTGTGTATTTTTCATACTATAATGGTGAAAAGCGGCAGATTCAAGCATTTTTTTGTAAAAGTTTTTCATTCTGCATTTGAAATTGTGAAAATTATGGTATATATTATAAGCACAACGCAGACCTGTGGTGTAACGGTAGCACAAGTGATTCTGGTTCACTTTGTTGAGGTTCGAATCCTTACAGGTCTGCCATTTTTTTGCCTTTTTCCAAAAATCGTGAGTAATCCCTGACAAAAAGCAAACAACGGCTCAGGAAAATAAATTTTCCCGCCGTTGTTTTTTCTTTTTGTCGTTGCTTTTTTGCGGTGCAAAAAAAAGGATTACTCACTTTGTCCGAGGTTGCCCTCGCTGTCGCTCAGGCACTTCGTCGCTTCGCTCCTTGTCGAATCCTTACAGGTCTGCCATTTTTTTTTGCCAATCTCCGTGAGTAATCCTTGACAAAAAGCAAACAACGGCTCAGGAAAATAAATTTTCCCGCCGTTGTTTTTTCTTTTTGTCGTTGCTTTTTTGCTGTGCAAAAAAAGGATTACTCACTTTTCCCGAGGTTGCCTTGCGCTTCTCGACCTTGCGGTCTGCGATGCTCACGCACGTCGGGCTTCGCCCTCCGTCGAATCCTTACAGGTCTGCCATTTTTTTTTGCCAATCTCCGTGAGTAATCCCTGATAAAAAGCAAACAACGGCTCAGGAAAATAAATTTTCCCGCCGTTGTTCAGATTCAGGATTTTTGACAACTGTCAACAGTGATTTTATTCGATTTGTTGTGATGGTGGCAAAAAAATTGTTTCACCGGCCGAGATCTTTATTTCTTTGTTCTCAATATGAACAACATGATCCTTTATACTGCGGTTGAAAATAAATGTACTATATTTTTCACCGCTGCGTAACTGCCTGATATATAATTTTTCAGGCAAATCACGCTTTGGCAGGAAATTTCCCAATTTTTTGCGCAGCAATTCAGCAATTCCAGGAGAATTACCGTTGAGGAAAGCACTGCCAAAAGCTGTTCCGATAAGCAAACTTTTTTCATTGCCAACAGCGGCATAACCACCGTCATCCCATGAGGCTAACGGGAATGTTCCGGGTGACAGAGGCTCCAATTCTGATGAAAATCCGGAGGCAATTAAATCAATATTTTTACCTTTCCTCAGCTGATAACGGCAACTGGTACGATTATTGACTTTGCATCCGAAAAGTCGTTGACCATTGCCTCCCGGCCAGGGATAATTTAACCAGGTGTTTTCCATGCGCAGCGCAAAGCCGCTGTCAGCAACTACTTTTCCACCCTCAGAGATGAATTGTTCCAGTATATCCAAAAGCTCATGAGATGGCATAAATAATTCAGGAACAAACAGAATGTCAACTTTGTCAATATTCTCTGCAAGATTTCTGGAATCAATAAGCTGCGGTATCAGGTGCATATCGCGCAGCAATGCATAACAGCCTTGAAAATTGTGTTTGTAAACACCGGGTGTCCCATCTTCTGTATCAAAATCCCACTGCCCGGGACCGACAGATTCAATTCTGCTGATCATATCACTGCGTAAATCATACAATATTCCGATTCGGTCATACACCGGTTCTGCTGAAGCAAAAAAAGTTTTATGCGTTTTGATCAAATCCCCGATATCAGCAGTCAGAGCAGTTACCATTTTCGGAGTTCCATCAATATTGACCAAGCCTGAAAGATTATTTTCACATCCTAATCTTTCAGCACGGTATTGCCAGAACATGATTCCCTTTACACCGCAGGCAAGAGCAGAAAACATTTTATACAGAAAATTTTTCTCAGATATTCCCGGCATCCAGTTTCCCCATTCCGGATATATTTCATTCAGAAAAAATTCCGGACAAACATGGTGCATCTAATCCCCGATAAGAAATGGTTCGGAATCCTCCCGGACTGAATTGAATGTATCATAGACTGGAAAACTGCTGCCGTAAAAAGTGAATAAACCTGCATTTGCAATATCGTCAGAGCTGTCATCAGCAATATCTTGTACCGCAAGACAGCAACCGGCATGGCAGTAAACATCATGCCGGTCATCAAGGGATAAAACAACATCTCTGACTTGCCGCAGATGCCGGGTGATTTTGACTAATGCAAATTGCCGCCATAACTCCAACTCCGCATAATCCTGTGCAGAGCCGGGCGGCAAAATAGTTTTGAAATCTTCCCATCCTTTGCCGTAGAATTTATTAAGCTGTTCGACGGTACCAAATTTTTCTGCAACGTACCGACGGTACAACTCAGTTGAATGTTCACAACAGCAATCCCCAATGGGTTTGCTTCGCGGCTCATTCCAGATATTCCAGTAGAGCAATACCTGTTTATTCCTGTAACGGGTCACTGTTTTTTCTACAAATTGCAATGCACTCTGCATAACATTCGGATTGTCAAAACACGGCCGCCATCCGCCTATGTAAAATGCCCCGTGGGCACCTTCTGTCAATGGTATGCCGTTCAGCCCGATCCGTCTGCCATTTAATTCATGAAAAACATAGTCCGGAGCATTTTCCAGCATCAATTTTACAATAACTTTGATTTGATACTTTTCCGCCAGTTCGAAAAGCCGGTCGCTGTCGGAAAAATCGTATTCACCACGTCTTTTTTCATGCTGACGCCATTGTAAACGCAATTGTATTGTATTGAGCCCATGCCGAGAAAAATTTTTGAAATCATTCTCCCACTCTTCCGGCAGAGGAGTGGGAGCACGGTAATATTGAGTTCCGTAAACAAAGTCTGTCATTTTTTGCGGGGTTCTTTCGCCGTGAGTTTGATTATTTTCATATTGCGGAAAAATCCCTTCCCGGCATTGTTGAAATAAGCGAAAAACATCAACGATGTTGACGCTGCTGTATCCGGAGCTGTGGCAATTACCCGAAAACGGATAAAGCCGTCTGCACTTTCTCCCGGAACCCGCACCATCGGTACGGTTTGCAGCCATCCTCCTTTTGAGGTGAAAAAACAGGCGTTGGCATCAAAATTGCATTCACCTTGTGATTTTACTTCAATTTCATACAAATATGTGGAATTTGCCTGACTTATGGGAACCGTTGCACTGACCGCACTGCGGCGGCTTCCGTTTTTTCCCTCTTTTTCGATAAAACCGATATTTCCATTTTTATCAGCTGTGATACCTGCTTTAAGAGGTACACCGCTGTACCAGATGGAATAACCCGGGAACACCGTGGATTTTCCCCAGGAATCAGGATTTTTAAGCCTCTTTTTCGGAGGAGTATAATTTTTTTTCAATTCAGGATTATGCACTAAATTTTCAGACGTTGTATGTTCCGATTCCAAAGGGTTGCGCATAAACATGAATGTATTGGTAATTCCAGGCAGTCTGCTTTCCCACGGTTTGGAAACTTTGGGATCAGAACTGGCGATCCAGCGACCTTTTTCACCATATACCCAAATATATTTTGCAGAAGTTCGCATCAAATAACCGACATTGCGTCGTAATTGTGCCAATTCTGTACCGTTGTGGACAATCCATGAGGGATGTCCTGGCATATACGGGTCAAGATAAATACCCCAACCAAGGCGATTTTGCCGATTATAACGTTCTCGGTTTTTTGGGGCAAATTTTGGAAAATTTCCAGACAAAACAGCTGCGGCAGTTAATTGTGCCTGCATTTCACTTGTTATGGAGTATCCGCTTTCAGCAGCATCAACTACTGTCATTTCAGCAGGTACCTCATCCCATAATCCGTTGATAAACGATGGATATACTCCCCAAAAATGCCATTGCATGTCAATGTCTTTCTGTGCTTCAGGCAGAGACCAAAGCCAGAATGACATAAAGGTCATATCTGGAAACTCTTTTGCCATAGCACGCATTATTTGCTGACCGCGTTTTCTTGCTGCATTTGAAACTTCAGAAACTGAATGACCGCACGCCGGATCGTATGTCCAGAGAAATTTTCCGTATGTTTCCGGGTCAAAGCATATTCCTTTTACTCCGGCAGCTTTTGCCACTTTTGCAACGATACGGAATTTCTCTGCAATTATTTTCCACCCCTGATCATCAAACCAGTCTATCGGACCCGGTGATGTCCACATCATGATAAAATTATCTTTGAAGCGGGTGAATTTACAACTTTTCAGTTCCTTTATTGCCTCGGCAAAATATTCTTCTTTCCATATACCATGTTTGCTCCAAGGGTAAAGAGTGGAAATCTTTCCATGGGGAGCCTGTCCTACCAGTTTGAAAATCACCCCATCAAAAAATGGCATTGCCGCTTCCATTTGGCGATATTTTTTTGCCAATTCCTGATTATCGGTCATTTCCCAACCGTATTGTAAAAATTTAGGTTGGATCGGACGGACATAATTTTCAGCAAAAATAGTTGCCGATGAAAATAGTAATAGAAATACGGGGAGTATATATC
Organism: Lentisphaerota bacterium; assembly: GCA_015061615.1. Classification (GTDB taxonomy): domain Bacteria; phylum Verrucomicrobiota; class Lentisphaeria; order Victivallales; family Victivallaceae; genus UBA1784. Next base: position 5,729 of record SUWE01000033.1, on the reverse strand, counting down.
GTGATTTTTTCATAGATATTATTTCCGTTCTGCCTAAAAATTACTGGTCCATTCGCCAATATAACTGGTCACTTCCGCCAGGGGCTGTTTCAACCAGTGACAATGTTTCAACATGTCCGTCATTGAAGAGCCAGTTGCCTTTTTGGTTGTGATATTCTGGTTTAACAGTAGTGTACCATGAGTAAAAGATACCGCGGTCATGTCCTTTGATACAGGCGTTTTTATCAAATTTTTCCCCAAGCAGCAATTTCATTTTGGACATGCGGGTCAATTTTTCTGAAAAAGTGTGATGCATCGCTTTGATATTATTTCCATAACTGAGTTTCGCACCATGTACATTAGCTCTGGCATCAGCACATTCTTCAGTAGAATCTTCCGGACAACGGAAAACGCTTTCCAGTTGAAAACTTCCGCTGTTATTTACACTTATATAATCAGATATCCATGCTGCCCAGGTAAAATAGGCGTAACCGACTCCGCTCCCTGCTGGATAAAAACCCACAGGCAACATATCATCATTATCGCCAGCATACATCAATAATGCCGTTCCCATCTGCTTCATATTGCTGATACAACTGGCAGCTCTGCCTCTTGCTCGAGCTGAATTCAATGCAGGAAGTAAAATTGCTGCCAGAATGGCGATAATGGCAATTACGACCAGCAATTCAATCAAAGTAAAAAAACGTTTTTTATTCATTTTCAATCTCCTTTTTTATAATCAGTTAGTAATTATATGCATGAAATGCTCTGTCAGATGAAAATCAATTTCATTAATTGCCTCCTTTCTTTTTGTCTGAAAATTTATTATTTATAAATAAATGCCAACGTGCAGAATCTGTAAATGCTCCATAATGTTTTTCGATACACTCAACCATATAATTTTCCGCATCGCGGTGATCATCTGCGCATTTCAGTAAGGCGGCCGCAAGATAAAAACATTTCAGGCGGTAATTTCTGCATCGGGTATCCATCTCATGTTCCAATGCAGAGACAGGGTTTTTCAGCAGGTGTTCAAAACACTCTGTCATCGGTTGCAGCGCGCGTTTATCCGGATGATGCTGAAAATACAGAGAGAGTGCCCGGAAATGTGAAAAACAACTTTCCGGTTTTAATGTGCTGAGCTTTTTTAGTATAACATCTTTTATTTCATCTCCCGGTAAACAGGCGGCAAGTATCACCATGCCATCAAGACGGCTTATATCTCTTGCGGTTTGCTGTCCCATAGCTGTAAAATCCCACCCCGGATCATGCGACATAGAAAAATCAGAATTTTCTATACTGTTTTTTAACACATTTATTCCGCTTTTGTCACCGAGCAATGCCAGTAACATGGCATAACGCAATGATCCTGATGCGGCAAAGCGTTGGCGGATTTCAGGTAAAAATTTTTGAGGTGATATCAAAACGGTTGATACCAATTCTGGAATATCTGGTAAATTCATCGGTAAATCAGCAGCTTCTATTGTTGGTAAATCAATGGAGCGTGAACTGAATCCTTTGGGTAAAACAGCTTTTTCCTCAAGTTTTTTTTGCAATTCTGTAATGGGAATATTATCCAGAGCAACCTTATTTTTTTTTGCCAGAAAAACAGCTGTTCCAGCGGCATATCCCTGATTGAGTAAATCTGCCTGCATTCTCAACATCGGCATGGCATCGCGTTCCGCACCTGCACCCAAACCTAAAACCAACAGGGCATCAACTTTTTCGGGAAGCAATGCCCGATAAGGAATTTCAACCATTTGCGGATCTGACGGAGGAGCGTTAAGACAGAAAAGCCTGTCTGTTGTAAATCCATGAGTATCAAAACGACTGCGGCAAATTGTTATTGTATCAAAATATTTGCGGTGGGCAAATGCGTCAGTCGTTTTCACCATATAGCGGGCATGTATACGGCGGCGTTCCCTTGTATTGAGCATCATGCCGAAATCAAATTCCTCTGCAAAAAGTTCAGCAGCTTCCTGCATGGTGCGCCATGCAGAGCCTGGATCGTTTTCTGAAGTGAAAGTAAAATCATTATTTCCCAATTCGCTGCCCGGAGTCAGAACAGGAACTCCGCTTCCTTGCAATGCCGGTTCTTCAGTTGGGAGATAACACTTTGCTCCGGCTGCTGCGGCAACAGATGCATTGCCAGTTGCATCAATGATATTTTCTGCCATGATCAATGATGCACCGTCAGAGGAAACGATCAATGCTCCAGAACACTTGTTGTCTTTCATTATGACACCGGCAAATTCGGCATGATAAATAATGTGAACAGATGCTTTTTCTGCCATTTCAGCCAATGTTTGCCGTCTGGCTTCTCCGCACCAGCGGCGGGAATATGGATCGGCATTTGATTTCAAGGCACATGCTTTATCCAATTCTGCGGCAAAACCGACACGGTTTCCGTGATAATATTCAGTTATTCTTCCAACAGTCGAAACTCCGCCGCATGCAAGTGACCGTTCGACGACAATTACTTTCAATCCAGTACGCCCCGCTGAGATAGCGGATGCCATGCCGGCAGTCCCTCCGCCGATGATCAATAAATCACAATATTCATTTAAGCAGGGGAAATCTGGTAATACAATATTTTCAGTTATTGTTCCGCATGGTGGCGGAACAGTAAGGATTTTTTCCTTTTCAAGCAATATTTTTTGATCCATCGATTCTGGAAGCTGCGCATCTCCATAAGGGTAAATACGGGATATGATTTGAGCTGGATGTTTCTGATCAGAATCTGTAACTGCAAATTTCTCACCTCTGAACAGAATAGTTTCTTCCTGATTCTGATCACATCGGACAATATTCCGTATTTGCCAGGATGCCGCAGCCAGCGGGAGATAAAGTATTTCTTCGGCTTTTACTTTGACAATACGGCCGCAAGAAGCAAATAACATGCCATCTTGTTGTCTGACAAGTGGAAACATCCGTCCCATGAATGTAATGTTTCGGGAGGAGATAATCTTTAAAAAAGCTGATTTTAAAGCACCGGGGGCTGGTTTGTTTTTTCCGTGAAAAAGCCCTTTTATTTCTGGAAATATGTCGATCCCCGGAATGTTGAATTCCATTCGCCCGCATACATCCCATGCCGGAAAATCAAAACTTCCGGCAAGGATGACTTTTCTATCGGCAGCGTATTCACAAGCTTTGTGTAAAGCAGCAAATGAACTGCCGAAAACCAAAAGAGAGCAATTTCCCAAAATTTCAACATCTATATTGTTTTGCATGATTCTTCTGCTGCTCCAATGTTATCAAATCCGGTGATATTTTATAAACAGACGGAGGTTCCGCCAGTGTAAGTGTCTCAACCGCTCTCTTGCCCATTGTCTCAAAATCAATTGCCACGGTGGAAAAACCATTAAGTACAGATAATGCCGGTACAGCATTGTCACAGGCGATCAATTCCAAATTTTTATTTTCACTATGACGGCGTAATGCCCGTTTGATACCGACTGCGATATAATCATTTATGGTGAAAAATCCTGTTGTTTTGCTTGCAAATTTCAGTACTTTTTCAGTGGCATCCTGTGCGATAGCAACTGCATCACTTGTACTGCCTTCAAAATTCAAATAATATTGATGAATTAATCGATTGGAAACACCGCAACGCTCAAGTTCTCTGCGGAATCCATCAGCTCTGTACGCAAAATTGCGCCACCGTTGATTGAACGTTATTACTGCAAACTCTTGATGACCGTTTTTTAAGAGATGGCGTGCTGCTAACGCTCCGACTTCGGCATCATCGTTATAGACTCTGTAAAAATTATCATATCTGCCTAATTCTTCTGCAAGTTGATAGTTCAGCAGAACAAAACGGATATCTCTGAATTGTTCCACACAATTCAGAATCAATGATTCATTACAGTGGGGAATGTTCCAAAAAATTACCCCGGCAAGAGATTGAGGAAAAAGAGAATAACGCAAGAGTTCATTATGCAGATCAGTTGTACTGACCAGTTGTGTACGCATGCCGCATGCTGCTGCCTGGCTCATTATACCGTTCAGCAAAGCTATGGCGATTTCTCCGAATTCCCCTGATTTTCCAGGATCTCCTGCTAAGAGACAATATTTGCCGGAAATCGGGGTTTCAGAACTGCCAAGTTTCGTAACAAAAGTACCCAGAGAATCGACTTTTGAAAGAAAACCGCAAGTAACAAGTTCACGAACGGCTTTATTTATTGTCGCATGAGCAGCATTGTAGTGTTGTGAAAGTTTTCTTTCAGAAGGCAGTTTTTCACCGGGAGAATAATAACCGGAACGGATGTCGTTTTTAATTGCGTCGCAAATACGTTGATATTTGGTTGATCGTTTCATTTTTTTTCAACAGATATTTTTTTTATAAATTTGTTGAAAATATAGCATGTGGATATTTTTTGTCAACCCTGCGCAAAAAAACAAATGTCTCTGAATTTAAAATTCAAACAAATCAATACGTGCGATTGTCGGTTTTAATATGTTTATTATAAACATGTTATTTGAATATTGCTCCCGCTGTTTCTTTTGAATACTTATGAAATCTGTCATTGTTTTTCGGGGGGCATATTTCAATTTTCATGCAGGTGCGCATTTTTTGCGGTGCAAAAAAAGGATTACTCACTTTGTCCGAGGTTGCCCTCGCTGTCGCTCAGGCACTTCGTCGCTTCGCTCCTTGTCGAATCCTTACAGCGACGACAGCGGAGGAGCCGTATCCCGCTGGCAACACCGCTGATTGCCGGTACTTTGTTTACTGCACTCATTGAGTCAGTTCTCCTGCCCCTGTTGCAAACGGAAGATCTCTTTCTGTGCTTCGATCTCAGCACGGAGCTGCTCTTTGGTGGGGAGATAGGTCAGATACTTGGCGGCAAAGAGCTGTTCATTGCCGTGCAGCACGGAGTAGCGGGCGATATCCTGACTGGTTTCAGAGCAAAGCAGTATGCCGATGGTCGGGTTATCCCCTTCGGAGCGTTTCAGATCATCGTACATGCGGACATACATATCCATCTGCCCCACATCCTGATGGGAAATCTGCGTTGTTTTCAGGTCAATCAGCACAAAGCACTTCAGAATATAGTTGTAAAAAACAAGGTCAATGAAGTAATCTCCCGCATCAGTGGCAATGTGCTGCTGACGGGCGACAAAAGCATAGCCCTTGCCAAGCTCCATCAGGAATTTCTGCAAGTGGGTCAAAATACTCTGTTCCAGTTGACTTTCGGTGAAATCACTGTTGTTGGTCAGTCCAAGGAACTCGGCAACCATGGGATTTTTGATAAACTCCAGCTTATCCGTCTGCATCGGGGAAGTGAGAGTTTTCATTTCAGTTTTTACGGCATCTTTGTTTTGGCTTGCCAGCAACCGGTGATAATATTGCGACCCGATGTTGCGGTCAAGAGTGCGGGAGCTCCAAGATTCACGGCTGGCTTCGTTGAGATACCAAGCTCGTGCTTCTGCATCCGGCACCCGCAAGAGAGACCTGAAATGAGTCCATGTAAGATTTGGCACGCGCGCATGCCAAATCTCACCATCCGGAAAATAAAGGTAAAACTGACGGTAATCCCGCAGCCTGCGGTCATCAAAGCCTTTTCCGAACTCCAGTGTCAGGATTTTTGCAAGTTCCTGCAGCTGCCCCTTGCCATATTCAGCCCTTGTCTTGCCCTGCTGTTCCTCTTCAACAATACGCTGCCCTATTTTCCAGTAAGTAGAGATCATACAGGCGTTGACTGCGGCATAAGCCCCCTGCCTGGCTTGCAGAATAATCTGTTTCAGGTCAG
>SUWE01000032.1 GCA_015061615.1 Lentisphaerota bacterium | reverse complement strand
TAAGGTCGCCGCTGAATCAAGGCAACGGAGCAGGAGTGAACAAAATCGTTCTCGACTGCGACGGTGTCCGCTGATTCGGCAAGAGATTACCCGCAATGCGCCGCCGCAGGTAAAAAAATAAGGCTTGCTTGCTATCGGTGGATGCAATGCGAGGTAAGGTCGCCGCTGAATCAAGGCAACGGAGCAGGAGTGAACAAAATCGTTCTCGACTGCGACGGTGTCCGCTGATTCGGCAAGAGATTACCCGCAATGCGCCGCCGCAGGTTTGATTGCAAAAAAGAGAAGAGATAACATGAGAATAACAGAAAATATACTGGCAGCACTGCGCCAAGCCGTCATCGACTCCGGCGATGCCAAAGAGTTCGCCGCCAAAACCGGCATCAGCGCCTCCAATATCTCCCGCTATTTAAGCGGCAAAGTCAAGTCGGTGACCGACGAGTGCTGGGAAAAACTCGAACCTGCCCTCGATCTCACTCCTCCAACGGGCAGAGACACCGTTGCCAACACTCCCGAACTGCGCAAATTCATCCGCAACGGCATGGATAAGATGAATATGAAAACTCCCGAACAGCTGCGCCGGGCGATCGGTTACACATCCAGCCGTTCCTTACAGCGGATTTTTGACGGTGAACTCAACTGGTTCCCCGATGTGCTTTCAGCCGTGTTCGATATTCTGGAACTCGATCCGGACTCCTCTCCTTTGAGTAAAGAAGAACTTTCTATGCTTGCCCCTTCCGGATTCTACCGCGACGGCGCAATGCTTATCCGTCCGGTCCCGGTGGTGGAGTGGGCAAATGCGGCAAGCCATCTGGAGTCCCTCATTTCCGACAGTGTGGTAATGGGCAAATGGGATGTGGAAAATACTCCGTCAGTTCCCGTCCCCGCCGATGCAAGAAAAGACACAAAGGCATTCAAAGTCCACGGCATATCCATGGAACCGCGCATTCTCGATGACGATATCGTACTGGTGGAACCGGCGGAAACTCCGGAACTGATCCCGGACAACAAAGTGGTCGTCGTGCGTTTCAATGATGACGCGCCGATGGATGAAAAGGTCGTCTGCAAACGGCTGCGCAAACAGTCCAATGGCACATTCCTGCTCACAAGCGACAATCCGGAAGGCAAAATCATCCCCTTCACCTGCGCCGATGTGAGCTGGATCGGGGTCGTGGTAAAGAAAATCAGTGAAATGTGAGGCAATTTCAAAACTGATTCAAATGTAAAAATTTCCGTTGAAACACCGCAGAAACAATGCTATATTATAAGTAAACAAAATAACTGTTTTTTATTTTGAAAGGAAAATATAATGGCTAAAGGAACTCTTGTTCAGAAAATCATCGCCGCCCATCTCGTTTCCGGAAATCCGGAAACTGATTCCCAGCTGCTTATCCGCATCGACCAGACCCTGACGCAGGATGCGACAGGCACAATGGCGTATCTGGAACTTGAAGCGATGAAAACCGGCAAAGTTGCAACGGAACTTTCCGTTTCATACGTTGACCACAACATGATGCAGAACGGTCCGGAAAACCGCAACGACCACCTCTATCTGCAAACAGTTGCCGCAGAAAAGGGAGTTATCTTCTCACCTCCGGGCAACGGTATCTGCCACCAGCTGCATCTTGAACGCTTCGGCAAACCGGGCAAGACCCTCATCGGTTCGGACAGTCACACTCCGACCGGCGGCGGTATCGGTATGATCGCCATCGGTGCCGGCGGTCTGGATGTGGCACTGGCTATGGCTGGTCAGCCTTTCACCATTCCGACTCCGAAGATCGTCGGTGTCAAACTTACCGGAAAACTCCGTCCGTGGGTCGCGGCAAAGGATGTCATATTGAAACTTCTGAGCATTCTCACCACCAAAGGCAACGTCGGCTCCATAGTGGAATACTTCGGTCCGGGTGTGGCAGATCTGAGCGTTCCCCAGCGCGCGACCATCACCAATATGGGTGCGGAACTGGGAGTAACGACAAGTGTGTTCCCTTCCGACGAAAGAACAAAAGAGTTCCTGCGCCGCCAGAAACGTGAAAATGATTACACCGAATTAAGTGCCGATGCCGATGCCGAATATGACAGAGTCGTGGAAATCGACCTCGATACCCTTGAACCGCTTGCCGCATGTCCTTCCAGTCCGGACAATATCAAAACCGTCAGAGAACTTGCGGGCAAAAAAGTCGGTCAGGTTCTGGTCGGCAGCTGTACCAACGGCGGTTACCGCGACCTTGCGCTGGTGGCTTCAGCGCTCAAAGGACGTAAAGTCCATCCGGATGTGACCTTCGGTATCGCCCCGGGCAGCCGTCCGGTTCTGGAAATGCTCTGCGCCAACGGAATGCTCGGCGATCTGGTCGCCGCCGGTGCGCGTATCCTTGAAGTCGGCTGCGGTCCCTGCATCGGTCAGGGTCAGAGTCCGGCGGATGACACCATAACGGTGCGTACATTCAACCGCAACTTCGCCGGACGCTCCGGAACCAAAGGCGACCACTCCTATCTGGTCAGTCCGGAAACTGCCGTCGCCGCCGCGATCGCCGGTGAATTTATCGACCCGCGTGATCTGGGAATCGAATTTCCGGAAGTTGCCGAACCTGAATTTTACACTTCCGATGATGAACACTTCCAGAAAGGTGAAAGCGGCAAAGGCATCATCCGCAAACCGACCATCGGTGAACCGCCGATGAACTGCGCACTGCCCGAAAATATCAACGGCGAAGTGGTCATCAAAGTCGGTGACAAGATCACCACTGACCATATCATGCCGGCAGGCGTGCATCTGAAACTGCGCAGCAACATTCCGGCATACAGCAAGGTCGTTTTTGAGTGCTTCACCGAAGCGGGCAAACCGAGCTTTGCCGAGCGTGCCGCCGCCGTCCGCGATGCGGGCAGACACGGTGTCATCATCGGCAGAGACAGCTACGGTCAGGGTTCCAGCCGCGAACATGCGGCGATCTGTCCGATGTATCTGGGAATCAAAGTCGTTGCCGCGCTGGCGATCGAGCGTATCCACCGGGCGAATCTCATCAACTTCGGTATCGTGCCGCTGATCTTCAAAAATCCTGCGGATTACGATATGATCGAACAGGGTGATGCGCTGCTGTTTGCCGGACTGCCTGCCCAGCTTGCTCCGGGCAGCGAGGTCAAAGGTACGTTGAAAAAAGCTGACGGTAAAGAAATCGAAATCACCTTTACCCATCCGCTTTCTGAAAATGATATCCGTCTGGTCAAAGCCGGCGGCAGACTCAACTGCTGACAATACGGAAAAATGATTCATGGCGGAACGGCTGTTTTCAGGCGGTAAAAAACTTTTTGCAACTGCCGTTGCAGAAAAACTTGCGGAAATCAAACCGGGAAAAATCCCTGATTTCAGCCGCATCGTGATCGTTCTGCCGGGAAAAATCGCAAGACAGAACCTCAGGAAAGAGCTGTTGAAACTCTTTCCTGAGGGTTTGTTTCTTCCGCGTTTGACCACACCGCACGGCTTGCTCCACTTTGATAATGAGACACAAACCGGCACAGTTCCGGCGGATGCGGAAACTGTTTTGTGGGGTATGGCAGTAAACCGCGCCCTTGCGGAAAAAGAGCATTTTACGGAACTTTTCCGGCAGGGGGCATATCCGGATAATCCCTTTACTGCCGGTAAGTGCTTTGCCGGATTGCGCAATGAACTTGCCGCCGGAAACGTATCCATTGCCGAAGCGGCGGATAAACTCGGTCCGCGCGGCAGGGAACTTGCCCGTCTGGAAGAATATTATCTTGATTTACTGAAGGCGCACGGCTTTACCGACCCGCTTGAAGTTGACCGCAAAGCGGCGAAGGAGACAGCGGCGTTTGCCGGTGTGGAAAAACTCATCCTCGCCGGATTACCCGATCTGCCGGAAATCATTCTGCAAAAAGCCCGGAATATCGACGCGGCATTCCCCGGCAAGGTCGAAGTGTGGCTGAACACCCCTGCGGAAGATGAAAATGAGTTCGACTCCTGGGGGATACCCGTTCCGGAAGTGTGGCTGAACAAAAGTTACCTCAACGAAAATATCTCCACCGCCCTTGATCCGGCAGACGGCGCACGGCGCGCGGCACTGATCGCGGCGGAAGGAACGGGGAAACTTTCTCTTGATGAGTGCGCCGTGGTGCTTGCCGCCCCGGCACTTTTCAAAGATTTTGCCAAAGAATTTTCCAGACTCAAAGATAGTTCCGGCAAGCCGCTGGTCATTGCCGACCCGGCGGGAGTTCCCTTGAAAGCTCTGCGCATAAGTCAATTACTGAATAAAGCTGCAATGTTTTTTGCCGCACCGGATGATTACCGCACCGCCGATGAACTGCTCAGGGAGCGGGATTTTCTCCGCTATGCGGCAGGAGAAAAGGGGGAATTGGGCAAATATATCACTCTGCTTGATAACTTCAGACAACGCTGTTATCCGGATAATTTTCCGGCGGCGAAAGAGCTTGCAGAAGGCACGCTCAAACAGCTTTTTGCAAAATTGAGTTACTGGGAAAAGGTATTTCACAACAGCACAGCCGCAACATTTCTCCGCAAATTTCTGACTGAAGTTTACAAAGGAACTGACGGTAACGGCATTTTCCGCGGAGTACCGTTTTCCGCCGAATGTGACGTGTTCAATGCCCGGATAAATGAGCTGGAAAAACTGCCGGAAACTCTGACAAACTCCGTCAGCAAAAGCGATTTGCTGGAAATTTTCCTTGAAAACAGCGGCGAAACGCGCGTCACGCTCCCGGTTCCCGAAGGAGCAATGGTCTTTGAAGGACGTTTGGAAATGCCCTTTCTGCTCCAGAAAAAAATCATTTTCTGCGGCATGAATGAAGGATATTTCCCCGACAGGATAAAACCGACACCGTTTCTGACCGACTCCATGCGGCAGGCATTGGGTATCCGGAGCAACAAAGAGACCCTTATCCGTTCAGTATGCCATCTGTTCAGCACCCTCACCGGCAGGCGCCGGGATGATGTGCATCTGATCGTACTGCGGCAGGACCCGGAAAACTCCGTTCTCAAACCGTCAGGAATACTTTTCAACGGCAGAGATTTGAGCGACAGTGAACTTATCCGCCGCTGTCAGTATCTTTTCCGTGACCCGCCTGCCGTTGAGTTGAAAAAAGAACAAACAGCGGCAAGAAAATTCATGCTCGCTCCGCAGCTGGATCACCGCCGTACCGCCGATGGAAAAATGATGCTGCGCGTGACCGATATCGACCAGTATTTGCGCAGTCCGTTTGATTTTTACACTTCAAGAGTTCTGGGCAATGAGGAAACAGATTACAACAGCTGTGAGCCGGATGCGAAAATTTCCGGAACATTGATCCACGCCGCATTTGAAGAACTCGGTACGGAAATATTCCCGTCGGCGGAAAAGCTGCGGAACAAACTCGTTGCCAACTTCCATGCGGTGATGCTTAAAAATTACGGTGCGGAACTGCCGGTACTGCTCCGGCTCTTTTCCTCCGGCACAGTTCAGCGCCTTGAATATGCCGCAGAAAAAGTTTTTGCCGAACAGTGCAAAGGTTATGAAATGGTGGCGGCGGAGTATGTTTTCGGCGGCAAAGAAGCCAATTCCGTTCCCGCTTACGGCGCAGTGTTCAGGGGAAAAATCGACCGCATCGAATACAACAGATCGACAAACACACTCCGCATAACCGATATAAAGACCGGCAAAGTCGATAATGTGGCAAAAGATCACTGTACAATCAAAGACGACGGAGTCAAATTCACCAAACTCCAGCTGCCGCTCTACGCTCTTTTGCTGAAAAAAGATGAGTATTTCCGGCAGAATATCTTCCCCGGAATCGACGATTGCAAAATAGAGTGTGCCTATCTGACGGTGCCGCACACCGTTACCGACTGCGACGTGAAGGTGTGGGAAAGTACCGAACTCAACATGATCCTTCCCGATGCGGAACGGGCGCTGGAAAAGATCATTGACGAAATTGCGCAGATGCCGGAAAATAAACTATTTACCGAACCGAAAAAAATCGTTTCCCCGTGGCTCAGACCCAATGCGCTTTCGGCACTTGAAGGGGTGGAAATAATTCCGCCTGCCCAAGAGGTCAAAGAGGAAAAGGAAGAAAAAAAGAGCAGTAAAAAATCCGGCGGCAGACGGCTCGCGCTCGCCGTTCCGGAGCGCCCCTTTGAAACGGTCATTGATACGGAAAACAAAGCCGGCTGTACCCGCTGCTGTGACTGTCCGGTAAAGTTCCAACACAACTGCCGCTGTTTTCACGGGAACTGTGCAAGCTGCAAAAACTTCAACGGTTTCAAAAGTTTCAATCTGATAACCGCCTCAGCCGGAACAGGTAAGACCTACTCCCTTGCCTCGCGTTTCATTCAGCTTATGCAGTACGGAGTCCCCCCTGAGTCGATCATGGCGGTCACCTTCACCAAAAAAGCCGCAGGTGAGATCTTTGACCGCATCATCACCCGTATCTGCGATATGGCACTGCATCCGGAAAAACCGGAAAACGCCTGTTCCCGTTTCCCGTCGTCAAAACTGCCGGAACTGATACGGAAGATGACCGCATCCAACACCAAAGAGCTGCAAATAAGCACGATTGACAGCTTTTTCATGCGTTTGATGCAGAGCTTTGCTCCGGAATTCGGAATTTGGGGAAATATTTCACTGCTCGATGAAAACGATGACCGTTACCGCAGAAAAATATTGCACCGCTGCCTGGCGGAACTGCGCACTCAGGAGGAGCAGGATACGTTGCGGGAACTGATAAAAGAAGCCGACAGCTCCGGCACCGGCGGCATCTATGAATCTCTGATAAAATTGATAAATTCGATATCTTCATACTGGAAGCAGAATGTAAAAAATGCTCCTGAAGGAGTTTTGCCGGAACAAATAGCAAATTCACCGTACCGGATAAACTCCGGCGATGTGATGAAAGCCGCTGAATGTGATGAGTGCATCGGATATTTGCGCGGATTTGCCCGAAAATGCAGTGACTTGAGTGAACTGCCCGGCAACCGCAGCATGGGAACTCTTGCCAAACGTCTGGAAAAACTTGCTCAAACACTGGAAAAGAATTTTTCCGGAGCATTTTTTCACCGTATGGATAAGGACGTCATAACGTTTATCGAAACGCTGAACAGCAAAAATCCCGACACCTTCTGGTGCGACGGTGATGACGACTCCCCCTTGGGATATTCCATTGAACTGCCCGAAGGGCTTGCACCGCATCTGCGGCGTGCCATCCGGCATATCCGGGCGCTCGCCGCACTTCAGGCGCGGAACAAAACTCTTGCGGTATATGAACTTATCAGTAAATTTGAAGCAGTCTACTCCTCTGCGGTGCGTGCATCAGGCAAACTGACTTTCACCGATCTTCCGGCGATAATGACCTCTAATGACAGTGAAACCGGAAATATCCTTCCGGGTCCTGACGGTCATTCGCTGGAAATGCGCCTTGATTCCCGCTTCGATCACTATATGCTCGATGAGTTTCAGGATACAAGCAATGTGCAGATGATGGTGATGGAAACGCTTTTCAGCGAAATATTCAGTACCGGAAATGAGGGTGAAAGATTCCGTTCATTTTTCTGTGTCGGCGATATGAAGCAATCCATTTACCAGTGGCGCGGAGGGAATCCTGAGCTGTTCAACTTTGTCGCCGCCAAACTGAAGATACTCGGAAACAACTCAGGGTACGATGCACTGGATTCGCTGAGTTTATCCTACCGCTCCTCGCAGACGGTGCTGGATACGGTCAATGCGCTCTTTTCTTCACCTTACAAGGGGAATATCAAAGGTTTTGCCGATGTGCTTGCGCGTATGGAGTACCAAACCCACAGGAGCGCAAAAGATATCGCCGGACACGCCGCCGTCTTTGAAGTCCCGCAGACGGGAGATGAGCCGGATAATATCGAAGCAAAAATGAAGATCATCCTCAAGGTGCTGGACGAAGTCAAACCCTTTGAGCGCGGTCTCTCTGTCGGTATTCTTGTTCAGGAAAATAAATTCGGTAAAAAGTGCGCCGAAAAACTGCGGGAGTTCACTCAGCTGCCCATATCCGTTGACGGAAAGATCTCCGCCGCAGACACGATGGTGTTCAATGTGTACAAAGCGCTTCTGACTCTGGCACTGCACCCCGGCGACAAAAGTTCCTCACTCTTTCTTTCGATGCTGACATTCGGGGAAAAAGTCACTGATGGATACCTGAAAGCAAAACTCAACCTGAACCCGGAACTTTCTCTTGCTGAAGCGGCGGCAGAGGAGCTTTTTACCAATCAGCTTGCCGGATTCACGGCAAATTTCTGCAAGGCGTTCATCAGTGAATGCTCCGACACCGACCGGACGGCACTGGATATCATTGAAAAAGCGGCGGAAAACTTTTCCGGAACTCCCGATGAGTTCCTCACCCGGCTTGACAGTTACAACGAAAACCGCCATTCAAGCGCCAATACCATACAGATAATGACTTATCACAAATCCAAAGGTCTGGAGTTTGATATGGTGTTCCTTCCGCAGACCGGCAATCCGCGGGGCAATCATCCGAAACTCACACCGGAGTCGGAGTTCATCCATTACAGCAAAGATGATTACACTGCCGGACTCCTGCGCCCGGCATGGACGGCGTATACTCCGGTGGAAGCGGTAAGCAAATTGATTCCGCCTTTTGCAAAAAATATTTCTGAACAGAAAGCGGTCAGAGATTTTGAAAAATGCTGTAACCTTTATGTGGCGATGACCCGGGCAAAACGGGCGCTGTACATGCTTTTGTCGTGCAGTGAAACCTCCTCGACTCTGGCGCCGGATAAACTGCTTCAGGAGCGGCTGACTCCATACGGAGTTGCCGGAAACGATTTTGACTGGCAGGAGTATTTCAACGATCCGCTGGAAAACGGTTCTCCGGTGAGAGTGACATTTTCCAGAGGAAGCCGTTCCTGGTACAATGAGCAGCATTCCGGAACCGGAGAACTGCCTTCGGCAGTGACCCTTCCGGCAGTCGAAGTACCGCAGAGTGAAAGTGTTTCCCGCGCCTCAGACGGCAAGGAGGAGTTGTTCACACTGCCGCCGGAACTCCGTTTTGCCGGATACAGCGCCAAAGATACCGGGACCGAAGTACACAAACTGCTGAGCCGGATAGAGTTCATAGATGACAGTTTCGATGAAAAAGAGTTTTCTTCCGGAGCCTCCATCCGGGCACAGGAGATATTTGTCAATGCTCTTGCGGAAGATTCCCCTCTGCGCGGGGCGCTGAAGAAAAGTTCAGAAGATATCGAAGTGTGGAACGAGAAAAACTTTATCCTGCGTGACAGCAAAGGGAACATCACCCCCGGCACATTTGACAGAGTGGAACTGCATAAATCTGACGGCAAGCCCGTATCCGCCCTCATCATCGACTACAAAAGCGACAGTTTCAACTCCGCAAAAGATTGTCTTATCTACTCGGAACAGCTGCGTAAATACCGCACTTCACTGGCTCAGCTGCTTGATATTCCGGAAGAAAAAATCAGTTGTCAGATACACGCGCTCAAGCTGAAAAAGGCAGTGAATATCCTCTGACAGGACAAATACATGAAAAAATGACATTTTTTTCAAAAAAATATTTGCATTTGCAATGTTTTTTGCGTATAATATGCCGCGAACAAAGATAATATATCACTGTAAGGGGAATATCTATGGAAAATAAACTGCCTTGCGGCAATGAGACGATCCTGATCGTGGATGACCACGAAACTATATGGGATTTTCTTATTGACGCTTTAAGTGAACTGGGGTACTCGGTACTGCTTGCGGAAAACGGTCTTGATGCGGTGGAAATATACCGTTCCAATCCTGAGGAAATCGACCTTGTCCTGCTGGATATGATAATGCCCAAAGCCGGCGGTCATCAGACCTTTATCCAGCTGAAAAATATCGACCCTGAGGTAAAAGTCATTCTTTCCAGCGGATTTGTTTCTGAGGAGGAGGTTTCCGACCTTATCGAACAGGGAGCATGCGGATTTCTCCCCAAACCGCACCGCCTGCCGGTGGTGCTGGCGGAGATCCGGCGCGTGCTTGACGGAGAAAAAAACGCCGATGGATGAGTGGATCGAAATAAATAAAGACGAAGCACACGTCAAACGGGAGCGCGCCAAAGCGCGTGAACTGCGCAAAACCCCTTATTTTCAGGAACTTTTCCGCAAAGGCGTGTGCCACTACTGCAAAGAGAAGTTTCCTGCGGATGAACTGACGATCGACCACATCGTGCCGCTTTCCAGAGGCGGCCGCAGTACAAGGGGCAACATGGTAGTCTGCTGCCGGAGCTGCAATCAGGAAAAAAAGTATCTCACCCCGGCAGAGATGATTTTAAGAGAGCTGGAACAGAACGGGGAGTGAAAGTACGCTCCCGGCTCCTAAAAATACTCCGCCGGATATGCAATGGAGTTGATGAACTCTTTGCCGTAATACTTTTTGACGATCCGCGAATCCAGCACCACGATTTTTCCGGTATCACTGCGGCGGCGGATGAGTCTGCCCGCACCCTGACGGAATTTCAGTACCGCTTCAGGCAGTGAATAGTGGGCAAATGAACTTTTGCCCGATGCTTCGATGCGTTCCATTCTGGCTGAAACAAGCGGGGTCCCGATGGATGCAAAAGGCAGACGGGTGATTATCACCATCGTAAGTTTATCCCCCGGTACATCAACTCCCGTCCAGAAGCTGTCGGTTCCGAAAAGTATGGAGTGATCGTATTCCTGAAATTTCCTCAGCATTTCCGGGCGGTTCAAACCTTCCCCCTGAATCAGAAGCGGGAAACCTTTGACCGTCAACTTTTCTTCCAGCGCACGGCAGCAGTATTTCATTGCCTGATAACTGGTGAAAAGCACAAATGCGCTCCCCTGATTGCCGACCAGCAGATCGCCGATATTTTCCGCCAGAAGCGGCAGGTAATCGGGTGATGACGGCTCCGGCATATCGGATTTTATCATAAGTTTTGCCTGATCGGGGGAAAACGGCGTATCCAATACCATCGTTTCACCTCCGGAAAATCCGGTACGGCTGAGAAAATAATCAAAGTGTCCGGCGACAGTCATCGTGGCACTGCACAGCATCACCGGCAGTTCCGCGCCGAAAAGGATTTTTTGCAGCAGTTCGGCAACATTCAGCGGCGAAGCGTAACAGCTCACTGCATCGGATTCCTTTTCAATGTAGTAAACCGCATCATCCATGAGCCGTTCCGCAAAGGTCTGGATACTGTTGGCAAAGGAGCGGCACCGCTCGGCACAGGAAATAAATTCAGTTTTCCAGCTTTCTTCTTCGATATCTTCCACCTCGTTATCCATTCCGTTTGCCAGACGGCGGAGTATTTCCAGAAGAAGTTCCGGTGCCGCATCGGGAACTTTTTCCTGAAGCCGCAGAGAGTTGGTACCATTCTTTTCCAGCAGTTCACTGTACGGATTGAAAAATGCGTACACTTCGCCCCGGCACTGCTGGGCAAGAGCGCGCATTTCAAGCATGTTGCCGCCGGAACGCATAAGCAGTCCTTTGGCACGCTCCGGATTGTAAAGACGGTTGAGCAGACTGAGAAGTGCCGGACGGGAAAAGTGGACTCCCAGATGCGCTGCGGCACTGTTTTCAAGAGTATGCGCCTCGTCGATCATCACCGCGCCGTAATCCGGCAGCAGAGTTCCGCCGCCGCCGCGCTCCTGACGGATGGCAAGGTCGGTAAGAAAAAGTGCGTGATTGGCGACGACGATATCCGCTTCATCCCACTTGCGCCGGGCGCGGTAGTAGAAACAGTTGCGGAAAAATTCGCACTTGCTCCCGGCGCAGTTGCCGCTTTCACTGCACACCATGTGCCAGATACGGCTGTTGTCGCGGACACCGTTGAGATAATTTTCGTCCCTGCCGTTATTGAGATCATCGACAAGTTTCTGCGTTTCAAGCACCATTGCCGGAACCGGCAGAAGCATATCACGCTGTTCACCGGAAAGCATGGCAAGGCGGCGGCGGCAGATATAGTTGCCGCGCCCTTTGGCAAGCGCCACGCGGAAGTCGATTCCGGTAAGCTCCCTGAGAAAAGGCAAGTCCTTTTCGATAAGCTGATGCTGAAGATTTATCGTTTCAGTGGAAACCAGTACCGGACGGCGGGAGTTGACCGCATGATAAAGCAGCGGGAGCAGATAGGCAAAACTTTTGCCGACTCCGGTGGGGGCTTCGATACAGGCATTTTTGCGGTTTTTCAATGCACGGGCAATGGCAAGTGCCATAATGAGCTGCTGGGGGCGCTCCTCGCAGACGAAGCCCTTGTCTGCACTTGCGGTATAAAGGGTGCCGCCGGGCATGAAAAACTCCTGACAGGCGGATTCCAGATCGACTTCACAGCTGTCGGCAAGTTCATAATCGACGGCAAACTCATCGACGTTGAAACCGATGCTGCCCTCATCATCATAAGTATTGAGGATCATCAGCGGCGCTCCAGAAAATTGCGGATACTTTCCTTGAAAGAATCAAGCTGATGATCAGGCAGACGGAGCGTTTCACCGATACGCCGGAGCAGACGGGCGGCATGATTTTCCCTGCCGCTGTTCAAATCGGCGGCACTGCGCTCGATCTCTGCGGAAAGTTCTTTACCGGCGGCGATGCTGTAACGGCCGTCGATCATCATATCGCGTGAAGGAACAACGGCTATCTTCAAAGTGAGCAGTTCGGTACTCCAGTTGAAATTTTCTCCGAGTCCGCCGGCAAAAGCGACAGCTTCGGCACAGAAACGGGCAAGATTTTCCAGAGTAAGTTCGTCACTGTGCGGATATTTGAGAAAGCAGAACACGCCGTTGTCGAAAAACTGCCACAGCAAAGCGCGGTTTCCGGCAAGAAATCTCCATGACCCCGGACTTTTTTTTCCGGCGGCGACATCCTCTCTGGCAAGGAACTCCGGTTTGGCGCAGGAAAAGAGCGATTTCTGCATGATTTCCGGAATATCTTCCTGACAGACAGCGGGAGTTTTTTCCGGAATGATCACGAATTTGAAAAGCGGCAGTTCCCCGCTGCGCCCTTTGCGCTTGCGGAAATAACGCTCAGCATCAAGCACAAGATCGCTGCTGCGGTCGCTCTGCATTTGCGCCCCCTGTCCGGTCTCATAGAGAATGCCGCGCAGGACCCTGCCCAGCTCCTCGCGCTCATTGCGCATACAGCGGCGCAGAAGCTCCTGCATCTCATGCGCACGGCGCGCGGCACGGCTGGAGGCTTCGGGAGTGCGGATATAAAAGACCCCTTCCTGCAGCTCTCCTTCCACGCCCCGGCAGCAGACATGGGGCAGTTTTTTGAAGGGACGCACAACAAAGATCACATAACGTTTGCCGTCGACCAGCGGGCGTTCAATGGTGTAGTCGATAGCCGGTTCGATATGGGAATTTATGAAATCACCGACAGGAGTCGGGTCAAAGGAGCCGGATTGTTCCTCAGTCACTCCGGTACAGTCGCAGGGGACCCCGGAAGCATTTTCCGACACACCGATAACGAGAAATCCGCCTCTGGTATTGGCAAAGGCGGTGAGATGACGGACGATTTTGCCCCGTTCCTGCCGGGTCATGGTGCGCCACGACATAGCGGATTTGTAATCCAGTTCATCGGACTCCACCTGCCGGTATACAAGTTCGGCAAAATCGAATGAACGCATATCACTCATCGGGATTATCCATATCGGCATAGAGAAGGTGCTGACAGTTATCGCAGCTTTCTATTTTGCCTTTGGAAAGTTCGTTGATCGTCTGATTTGTCACGCGCATGTGACAGTTGCCGCAGCATCCGTTGGCAAGTTTGGAAAGCGGCGGAGTGTTATCCTTGCCTTTGAGCAGACGTTCATAGGTGGCAAGCATTTCATCCGGAACATTGCGGGTCAAAGCGGGGCGGGAGGCGGCAGTTTTGGCGATCTCCTCTTTGACAGTTTTGGAAAATTCCAGAAGTTCCTCAAATTCGGTACGGGCATTGCGCAGTTCCAGAGCGTTGCGGCGGCGGGTCTGTTCAGCTTTTTCTCTGAGAGAGGCAACTGTATCGAATTTCACCAGAAGTTCCTCCTCGATCTCACCGATTTTGCGCTTGTTGTCTGCGATCTGGGCAAGCATCGCCTGATACTCGTTATTTTTCTTGACAAGTGCGGACTGCTGCTGAAGTTTTTCACTTTCAGAGGTAAGGCGGGCGATCTCGGCTTCGCAGGATTTGACGGAAAGTTCCTCCTTCTTCAATGCTTCAGCGGCGGCGGCAGTGGAGGCGTTGAGCTTATCTCTGCGGGCGATGATCGCATCCATCTCTTTCGGGAGCATGGCAAGGCGCTGTTCCATACCTTTGCGGCGCATATCCGCATCCTGAAGAATCAGCAGGGCATCAAGGGTCTGATCTGTCATAAAAGTAAAACCTCCGTTTGAAATTTTTGTTTGGTGAAATATAACAGAATTTCACTGTGATTTCAAGTCTGTTTATATAAAAAAAGTAAATTTTCGGAATCCACCTGTCCGGAACCGCCGCTTTTTTGAAAAAAACTCATTGCCCGCAACTTGAATTTTTACAAAAAATGATTATATTCTTGAGGTTGGAGGAAAAATAATGAAATTTGTAAATCCATTGATACTTTTGCTGATACCGGCACTCATACTGTTTGGCTTCATACTGGCGTACAGCATGGAAAAACGGAAAAAACTCCTGCTGGCAAAAATCGGTACCGCCGCGACGCTTTCCCGCCGCAAACGGTGGACTAAATACATTTTGCTGATTCTGGGAACGGCAATGCTG
Source organism: Lentisphaerota bacterium (assembly GCA_015061615.1). GTDB lineage: Bacteria > Verrucomicrobiota > Lentisphaeria > Victivallales > Victivallaceae > UBA1784. Next base: position 14,163 of record SUWE01000032.1, on the reverse strand, counting down.
ACCTTTGCCGCCGCCAGACCCTATATAAGAATGGAAAACGTGACCGCAGAAGATGATTCGCGGGATGTTCTTGTGCTTTTTGACGTATCCAAGAGCATGAGGGCAGGCGATCTGCCGCCGTCACGCATGGAACAGGCAAAATATCTGCTCCGTGAAATATTCAAGGCGTTTCCCTCCGACCGTTTCGGGATCGTTCCGTTTGCGGGCAAAGCATTTTTAAGCTGTCCGCTGACTGCCGACCATCAGGCGCTTGCCAATGCAGTGGATGATCTTGACACCGGGAGCGTTCCCGTCGGCGGAACAAATCTGTCGGCGGCACTGGAAACGGCACGCCGGGCATTTGCCGGCTCCGAAGGCGATCACCGGGCAGTCATTCTGCTGACTGACGGCGATCAGCTTGACGGTGATGCGCTGAAAAGCGCCGCACTTCTGGGCAAAGAGAAGATACCTGTTGCCGCTATCGGTTTCGGTTCGCCTGACATTGCCGCTCCGGTTCCCGGAGACAACGGCGGTGTGATGCACTCACGCTCCGGTGAAGTCGCCGGAAGCCGTCTGGATGAGGCTCTTTTGCAGAAAATCGCTGCCGAAACCGGCGGCATATATCTGCGCAGTACCGTGAACGATACCGGATTTGACGGAGTGAAAAAGTTCCTTGACAAATTGAACAAGGCGGCGCAGGAGCGGATCTCTGCAGGTAATCCGGATGATCTTTTCGGGATTTTCCTTGCCGCGGCGGCGGTATTGCTTTTTCTTTCAGGTTTACTCAGCGACTGCCGGAAAACGGCGGCACTGCTGATAGCGTTTCTCCCCTGTTTCATCCTTGCGGCTGAAGAAGTTGAAAAAACTCCTGCCGACCCGCTGAAACTTTATGAGGAGGCGCTCAACCGTCAGCAATCCGGCGACAAAAGTGCAGAACAGCTTTACAGTGAAGTTGTTTCCGGCAAAGATACCCCCGCCCTTCTCCGCGGCAGAGCGCTGCACAATCTGGCGGTGATGCGCCACATAAATGCGCGGGAAACCGTGATAAAAAGCCGTAACGCATTGCAGGCTCAGAATACCGATGCCGCACTCAAAGAGATCGACGCCGCAATAAAAGAATTGGATACCGGTAAAGAACTGTACACCAACAGCATGGAGTTCAGAGAAAACAAGGAACCGGACTCAAACCGCGTCGATAATTACCAACAGCTGATTCTGGATAAGATCGAAGCGGAAAAACTCAAAAAACAGCTTGAAGAACTCAAAAAACAGCAACAGCAGGCTCAGAATCAGGCGCAAAATGCCCAACAGCAAAATCAGCAAAATCAGCAAAATCAGCAGAATCAGCAGAATCAGCAAAATCAGCAGAATCAGCAGAATCAGCAGAATCAGCAGAATCAGCAGTCTGCTTCCTCAGCGGCACAGGCGGCGGAAAAACTGGAAAAACAGGCACGCGATCTGGGGCAGAACAAACTTGCCGACCAAGCCGGAGATGCCGCGCAAGATCTGAAAGATGCCGCAAAACTCCAGGAACAGGGAAAAAAAGATGAGGCTCAGAAAAAACTTGATGATGCGGTAAAAAAACTCGGCACTCCTGAATCAGAAAAACAAAATAAACCGGGTGAAAAATCCGATAAAGAGAATAAAGAAAAAAGTGACGGCAGCAGTGAAAAACCGGAGCAGAACAAAGATGCAGACTCTCCGGCAGATGCGGGAGAAAACGCAGAAAAAGATGAGAAAAAAGATTCTGCCGAACGCAAACTGGAACTTCTGGATGACGAAGCGGATAAACTGCGCGAAGCGATACGCCGCCAGCGGAACATGCGCCGCGCTCCGGTGGAAAAGGATTGGTGATGACTATGAAGAAATTTATGACCGCACTTGCGGCAATACTCCTGACCGCAGAACTTTATGCGCTGACGGCACAGCTTTCAGTATCCCCCGCCCGTCCGGTGGCGGGCGAAGTGTTCACCGTGGAAATCACGGTGGATTCAACCGAACGCTTTTCGCTTCAGCTGCCTGAAATCAAAGGGTTGAAAATATCCCGTTCGATCTCCTCAAACTCCGTAAATCAAAGCATTGTCAACGGCAAGTCAACAGTCGAAGCGGTCTACGGCCTGCAGGCGCTGGCGGAAACTCCCGGTAAAGTGACGGTACCGCCGTTCACGCTCGACTTCAACGGAAAAAAGGTCGTGACCAATGCGCTGGAAATAACCATCCGCGATGCCGCAACTCTGCCTGTCGGTGAAAAAACCGGCTTGATAATGACCATTGAACCGGAAAGAACTCTCTACGTCGGCGAAACCGTCGTTGTGAATCTGGAACTTATCATACCCGGCGAGTGGAGATTGCAGAGTATCGGCAATATAAACATAACGGGGGTTGCCGATGCGATCGCCGTATCCGGATTCAACAGCAAAGGTATATTTGCCCGCAGATCAGGATTTTCCAACAGAGCAGGTCTGATGGATATATCCGGAGTGTTCCAGCTTCAGAAAAGCGGCGAATTTTATCCTGCCGCCAAAGTTCAGGTCAACGTGAGCAAAGCCGGTGAAGATGACTTTTTCTTTGCTCCGCCGCCGCAGAGGAAACTCCTTTCGGCAAAAATGGATAAAAAAATCACCGTCCTGCCGCTGCCGGAAGCTCCGGAAAATGCAGTCAATACCCGCCTTACCGGCAACTGGAAAATATCCGGCTCTTTAAGCAAAAACGAGCTTAAAGCCGGTGATATTGCGGAAATCACCCTCGAATTTACCGGAAAAATGCCGACAGTCGGCTTCCGCGCTCCGGAATTGAAAATCACCGATGCCCGCATCTATCCGCCGGAAGTAACTGCCGGAGCGCAAAACCGGCGTTTTACAGTAAAATATCCCTTTGTCGCACTGAAAGCGGGCAATTACAAAGTTGCACTTGACCTGGCAGTGTTCGATCCGGAAAAGGGCGTTTACGACCTCAACAAAATCGCGTTATCCTACAAGGTGACGGCAAATCCGGAAATGGCGGCATCTGCCGCTCCGGCACTCCCGGAAGAAGAAAAAACAGTGAAAGCCGCTCCGGTATCTGCCGAACTTGTACCCTACCCGCTGGCAGCTCCGGCAGGAACTGTCAAGCTCCCGCTGATGCGGAATACCACACCTTACCTGCTGATTCCGGCGGCGGTCGTTGCGGCGCTTCTCATCACTATTGCCGCCTCACGCAAAAAAAGCGATCCGGAGAAAAATCAGAAACGCAGAAAGTTGAAAAAAATCATCAATGAAATAAATTCCTCCGGCAATGCGGCGCGTCCGCTGCTTGAAGCCGGCAGTACGGAAATCGCTCAGGCGCTTGATATTCCGGCAGGAGCATCCTTCAGCGATATCGCCGATACAGTGGAAAAAGATGACCGTCTGCTGGCACAGTTCTTCCGTCAGCTTGAAGCCGGACAGTTCGCACCGGACAGCACACTTCCGGCGGAAAATGAACTTCTGCGCAGCAGAGTGACCGCTTTCCTGAAAAAACTGCTGATATTCGTTGTCATATCCGCCGGTGTCACTCTCAGCGCCGTCACTTTTGAAGATGGCAAAAAGGCATTTGACAGCGGCAATTACAAAGAAAGTGCAAAATTGTTCACTCAACTTATTGAAGAAAACGGCGCCGACCCGGCGGTATATTACGATCTCGGCAGTTCATACTGTATGCTCAAAAATCACACTGCGGCATATTTGAACTTCACCCGCGCATCACTGCTTGCTCCGGCAAATCCCCATTACCGTGCGGCGGCAGAAGCGGCGGCGGAAAAACTCCCGGCGGAAACCGTCAACGCTCCGTGGTGGCAGAGGTGTACGGATATGTGCCGTCCTGACCAGTGGATTTTTCTGGCACTGACTCTTGCCGCGCTTGCGTGCTGGGGAGTATATTTGAGAAAGCGGCTCCCCGGCGGCGTGACAACGTCAGCGGTAGTGCTGATTCTTGCCGCAGTAATGACCGGAGCGGCGGCGGCACAAAGCATGACAAACTACTCCCCTGACCGGGCAATAGTGACGGCAAAAAATGCGCTTTTACGCTCAGTACCCGCTTCAAGCGGCGGCATGTCGGCAACGCTCCCGGAAGGAACGGAACTCTTTATCATGGAAAAAAGCGGCAGTTATTACCGCGTGGAAAATGAGAGTTTGAGCGGCTGGATAGATAAAAGTAATGTTGAACGGTTTCTGTAATTTAACATAAGGGTGTGGAACATGAAAAAATTTTTATTGATCGCCTTCTGCTGTTCGGCAATATTTGCCTTTGCGGAAACAAAGATCATCGACGGAATGAAGGTGGTCTGCGATGAGGAAACCGGAGTCTGTCAGATAGTTGACGATGCTCCTGAAACAAATGTAACAAATAAAAAGCCTGCCGCCGTATTGCGCAAACATATCGGTTTTACCGGCAAGCCGGAGTTCATGGCATTTCTGAAAGGCGAAGATGATTCACCGGCAGCAGCAAAAGCGACCTTCTGGGGAATGATACTTCTGGCAATAATCGGCGGTCTGGCGCTGAATCTCACTCCGTGTGTACTGCCGATGCTCCCGGTAAATCTGGCGATAATCGGCGCCGCCGGGGGCAGAGAAGGATTCAAAAGAGGCTTGCTCTACGGCTGCGGAATGGCGGTCGTTTACGGTATTCTGGGGATTTTGGCGGCATTTGCCGGAGTAAGTTTCGGAACATTGAACAGTTCACCTCTGTTCAACTTTGCCGCCGCAGTGATCTTTCTGATAATGTCGCTGGCGATGGCGGGGGTATTCAATATCGACCCATCATCCAAAGTCCGGGTAAATGCTGCGCAGTTGAAACTCCCCAAAGGTTTGACCGCACTGGTGATGGGGGGATTATCGGCGGTTCTGGCAGGAGCATGTGTTGCTCCGGTGGTGATAAGTGTTCTGCTTTTTGCCGCAAGTTCCGGCTGGTACGGCTGTTTTGTTCCCTTTGCCCTGGGTATCGGCATGGCTCTGCCGTGGCCGCTTGCCGGAGCAGGATTATCCGTACTGCCCAAACCGGGAAAATTCATGGTCGTATTGAAGTACATATTTTCCCTTGTGATCTTCGGTGCGGCGGTGTGGTTCACCGTTGCGGGAATAAAACTTCTGCCGGATGACTCCATCGCGGCGGCGGAAAAAGACGGTTTTGCGGCTTTGGCGGCGGCACAGGCTGAGTCGGCGGAAAACGGCAAACCGGTATTGGTGAAATTTACAGCATCGTGGTGCAAAAACTGTCACGCGATGGATAAAGAGGTTCTGAAAGATCCGGAAGTATCGGAGTATATACGCAACAACTTCGTTCTTGCGGTCTTTCCTGCGGAAAATCCCAACGAACCGGCAATCGCCTCACTGCTCAAAGAGTACGGTATTCCGGGATTTCCCGCTTTTGTAATACTGAGGTAATTGCAAAAGTCAATAAAAAAAAGATTGAAAAGATACCGTTGATGAGATGAGAGAGGTAGTTTTCGGGTGCTACCCAAAGTGGTAACACCCGAAAACGCTCCTTTTTCAGATCGCAACGGGAATTTTCAAGAGTTTTTGAGAACTTTTGAAATTGCCTCATACTAAAATGAATATCGGGGGGGAAATATGTTGAAATTAAGTTATGATGTTCCAAGCAAAGGTTACTCCTGTCACAATCACAGCAACCTGAGCGACGGGGATTCCACACTTGAAGAAATGTGCCGCGCGGCAAAAGCGGCGGGGTTGAAGGTGTTCGGACTTTCCGATCACTGGGTGGTTCCGCCGGAAGATGGCTATGACTCCTGTTTATGGAGCATGGATTTAAGCAGACTTGACAGCTACATTTCAGCAATGCAGAAGATGAAAAACGAGCTTGACGACGAAAATTTCACTCTGAAAACAGCGCTGGAAGTGGACTTTTTCTTTGAAAATATCGACAGTGTCCTGAAAAATCTTGAAGGTTATCCGCTTGATTACCTCATCGGCTCCGTCCACTACTCCGGCAAATTCGGAATAGATACCGATATCACGCTGTGGGAACCGCTTACGGAAGATGAAAAAGAGGATATCTGTGAAATTTACTGGCAGAAACTCCTCGGTGCGGCGCAGAGAAAAGAGTTTTCATTCATCGGACACCCTGACCTGCCGAAAAAGTTCAATACGATAAACAGCAAAAAATATTTTCCCCATGCGCTCAAGGTGCTTGATGCCGTTGCGGAAAATAATGGAGCTATCGAACTCAACACCTCCGGCTGGTTCAAACCCTGCGCGGAACAGTACCCGGCTTTCGATCTGCTTCAGGCTGCCAATGCCCGCAAAATTCCGGTGATCGTCAACGCCGATGCGCACAATGCCGCCGATGTGGCAAGGGGATTTGAACAGGCGTATATGCTTCTGCGTGAAGCCGGATATAACTATTGAGGTATTCCATGCCGTTACAAAAAGCCCGGATGCACCGTTTGATACGCATTGCCGCACTGCTCAAGGAAAACCGCTATCCGAACTCCGAAACTCTGGAACAGGAGTTCAGCCGGATATCCATTGAAGAAAATCTGGATATCGAATGCGGCAAAAAGACCATTCTGCGGGATATGAAACTTCTGGAAACAGAGTTCAAGTGTCCGCTTGCCTTCGACCGGGCGCGCAACGGCTACTATCTCAAACACCACGGCTGGGAGTTCATAGCCCCGGCACTGCTGGACGAAAATGAGATGCTCGCCGCCGTCATCGGTGCGCGTATCGCAGAAAAAATCTTCCCGGCTCCGTTGAAGAACAAAATCCGCAACGCAGTGGATTACCTGCTGAAAAACAATAATCCGGAGTTTCTGGACAGTGCGAACATGGGGAGTTTGAACATTCTTTCCGGACTCTATGCCGATATCGATCCGGATATTTTCATGACGCTTTTTCAGGGGTGGCAGAGCAATCACTGCGTAAAAATTTCCTATGCCGACTGGAAAGGGGAACTTTCGGAGCGGACGATCGAACCGCACACGCTGGTATTTTACAACAACTCGTGGTATACCAAAGCGTTCTGTTATCTGAAAAGCCAGCCGCGCACCTTTGCCCTGCGCCGGATAAAGCAGGCAAAACTTCTGCAAAGCGACTTCGACCCCGATCAGGAAATAATCGATTCGGTCAATCCGGATAACTTTCTGGACTTCAGCAAAATCGCAAATGTCAGACTCCGGGTGAAAAATCACACCCTTGACCGCCTGAGATCATCGCCGCTGCACACGGAACAAGTCATCCGCGAAGACGGCACCGTGGATATCCCCGCCGTGGCAAAAGAGGTGCTTTTCCCCTTTCTGCTTTCACAGGAAGGCAACGCGGTACTGCTTGAACCGGCAGAACTTAAAGCCGAGTTCAAAGGCATATTGCAGAATATGCTTGAACAATATTGAATCAATCATTCAAATATCGTTTGAGCAGAAAAAGACAGAAATAAGGAAATATCGCAACAGTATCTGTTCTGCCGATATTGGCATTGGCAAATTTGATGCCGCGTCTGATCATCGGATAGTGTTGCTGCTTTATCAGATTCCGCAGGGATACGGAAACATTATTGCCTGCCTTTACTTCCACAGGCAGTAACTCATCAGCTGTACGGACAAAAAAATCTTCTTCCAGAGAACCATCCTCACGGCGGTAATAATAAAGTTCGTAACCTGCTTTTGAAAGCGCTTCTGCCGCAAAATTTTCATACAGTGCGCCTTTGTAAACTCCAAGATTGCGGTTTTTACGCAAATCGGCACCGGCTTCTTCATCAAGCATGGCAATCAGCAGCCCGGTATCTGCCATATATAACTTGTATTTTGACTCATCGACATTGCCTTTCAACGGCAGTTCGGGAAAATTCAAACAACGGCAGATGGAAACGATTCCCGAATCCAGCAGCCACTCAACACAGCCGAAATATTCCCTGCTTCTTGCGTTTTTAGCAACTTTGGTAAGCTGAAATTTTTTATTTTCCTTCGACAACTGCGGAGCAATATGATTGAAAACCGCCTGTATTCTTGTTTGCTCCAAACCTTCAGCATATTTCCGGATATCTCCCTGATAATCAAACAAAAGCTGTTTTTGCAGCTTCAATGTACGCTCAAAAGTTCTGCGCTGAACAAAATCTTTTATAACCGCAGGCATCCCTCCCAGCAGAATGTAATCCATGAATAAAGAGGAATATTTACCCATTTCAGCATTGGTGAACGGCTGAGCGTTTTTCATGTGAGCAAGCATATCTCCGGTAACAGATTCCGGATAACCGAGTGCCAGAAGATATTCTTCAAAATCCAATGAACGCATCTCAAAATCATTTTTATAACCGACGCTGTGAGATGAGATTCTGTTGTAATGTATTCCGAGCAGGGAACCGCTGCATATCACATCATAAGAGCCGGATTGTTTGAAAAATTTAAGAGATGCGGCAATTTCCGGAAATGCCTGAATTTCATCAAAAAAAATCAGAGTCTTTCCGGGAACAAAACGGAAGTCAGGATTAAGTAATGAGAGCAGTTTTATAATATTTTCTGTTTTGAATCCCTCATCAATAATGGTGCAAAATTGCGGTTCTTCCACAAAATTGACTTCAACAAAATGTTCATAGTTGGCTTTGGCAAAATGGCGTATCGTTTCGGTTTTACCAACCTGACGGGCACCACGGATAATCAACGGCATACGATCAATATCATTGTGCCAATTTTCCAAAAAAACATCGGCTTTACGTTTGAAATACATATCATCATTCCCAAGTTGTTACTATTCCGTGAATAATATAACACAACAGCAATTATTTACAAGGGTAAAATCACAAAATTCGGACTTTTTTTGACCGTTTTTTCACATTTTTAGGACTTTTTTGATTGAAAAAATCACAAAATTCGGACTTTTTTTGACCGTTTTTTCACATTTTTAGGACTTTTTTGATTGAAAAAATCACAAAATTCGGACTTTTTTTGACCGTTTTTTCACATTTTCAGGACTTTTTTTGACTCAGCGTTTGCAGATTCCGGCAAAGGTCAGACCGAAGCGTTCAAGATATTTGCCGAGACGGTCGGAGTCATTGGTGGAAGTACGCTGTTTTCTTGACACGGCAAAGAGCTTCTTGCCCGCTTCTGCCCGGCTTTTACAGGAACGGCAGATTTTCACCACTTTTGCAAGCTGGCAAAGTTCAAATTCATCAAACCGCTCCTGATGATCTTCCCCCAGAAGTTCGCTCAAAAGTTTATCCGGAGCAGGATTTTTCTGACTTTTCTGCGATCGGGCGATCTCATTTTTCACCACATGTTCGTCGATTCTGCCCCCCGATGAAAGAGTCGCCATGCGGGTCACAAGCGCATTGAGTTCACGGAAATTCCCCCGCCATGAAGTTGCCGGGTCAAGGGCATAACGCATGAATACCGCTTTTGCCTCTTTGTTGAAGGTTATATGCTTACCGCTTTTTTCAGCAAAGCGGTTCAACTCATACTCCAGATTCGGCTCGATATCCTCACGCCGGTCAGCAAGACCGGGGAGCTGAAAATCCCACAAGTTTATTCTTGCCAGCAGATCGGAACGGAATTTGCCCTCATTCACAGCCTGTTCCAAATCGCGGTTGGTTCCGCAGATAAGTTCAAAACTGCTTTCACTTTCACTGTCGGAACCCAGCGGAAAAAACTTTTTTTCTTCGATTGCGCGCAAGAGCATCGCCTGTTCATCAACTCCCAATTCCCCGATCTCGTCAAGAAAAAGTATTCCGCCGTCTGCTTTTTTCAGCAATCCCTGACGGTCGGCGGCGGCTCCGGTATATGCCCCTTTTTTATGGCCGAAAAGCACACTCATCGCCTGATCGCCGCGCAAAGTGGCACAGTTGACATTGACAAATTCGCCTTTGAGCTGATTGTTGAGCTTTTTCAGTTCGTAAATCCGTTTGGCAAGCTGGGATTTGCCCGCCCCGGTCGGACCGGTGAGCAATATCGGCTCAGCGGAACGGATCGCCACACGTTCAATGGTTTCAATAAGTTCATTGAATTGTTTATTTTTCGTAGCAATGCCGGATTTGAGGAAATCAAGATCATTTTCCCTTTCGACCGCAAAGCGCCGGGCAAGCATATCGTAACGGGAAAGGTCAAGGTCGATGACAGTGTATGACCCTTCGGGAGTTTCCCCGGGATGCGTCTGGATGAGTCTGCCCGGCAGATGATGCGACTCATTGAGCAGAAAGAGGCATATCTGCGCCACATGCGTTCCGGTGGTGATATGGATATAGTAATCCTCATCTTCGCCGGAAAAATCAAAATTTCTGCTGAAATCGTAAAGTTTGCTGTACACTTCCTCAAAATCCCACGGATTTTCCATAGCGATCGGAACGGTGACTATTTCCGTCTGCGGCGAACAGACTTTGATATCGGCAGTGATTTTGCCCAGCAGCCGTTCATAATCAGGCGGATAGATAATAACATATTTATCGAAACGCAAATCTTTCTGCATGGCAAGTGCCACCGACGGGCGCCATACGCTCCAGCGGTTGAGACCGTTACGGCTGCCGCGTTGATCGAGGGTGGTTCCGAGAAGGGAAACAACGGTATTCATATATAATTTCCTATATAACATATAATATTTTATATATTTTAATATAGATGCAAAAATTCAAAATACAAGTTGAAAACTGCCGCAGAAAAAATTTTTCAGGGTAAAATCAACTTTTTTTCAAAAAAAATCACACTTTTTGTCAACTTTGGCACACAAATTGCTTTTATGTTGGCAGGAACCCAAAAGTTCCGGGCTGATCAAAAAAAAATTGAGGTGCAATTTTCGGTTTCAACAAAGATCCGGAAGTATTATTTCACGCCGAAAACATAGATCCCTCAATTCATTTTTTATGCGGGGTGACAAGTTATTGTTTCAACGATCTCCACGATGTTTCACTGGACAGAGGGTGTATGGAGTATTCCATCCACCGGACGGGTATGTCAGCATGAATGAAATCATGCGTGTTGAACCGTTCACTGGACAGAGGGTGTATGGAGTATTCCATCCACCGGACGGGTATGTCAGCATGAATGAAATCATGCGTGTTGAACCGTCCACCCGGCGCGGCTGCCGTAAAAAGCCTGTCCGACTTGCCGAAAAATGACGTGTGACATAAAACTACGGCAAAAAGCAATACACTTCCCTATTCCCCGTTTTTTTGAAAAATTTCCAGCTCGGGTTGCTGTGATTTGTTTCAACAATAGAGGCTGCGGCTGGGCATTAAAATCATGTTACCCCGTTGGCGTAACAGCAAGTCCAACTTATTACCCGAAAGGTCTATTGCCCGAAAACCGGGCTGAAAGGAGAAAAACTATGAAAAAGATTATTGAAGAACTGAAAAAAATCAAAACTTACCGGAGTGCCGATACCGTCAATCACGAAAACTTTCCGGCATGGAAAATGAGCGACGAATCCCGTCTGGAACAACTGGCAATGACCGGAACTTGCGGCAACAGCTTCTACGCGTCAGCAGGCGAAGTGACTGCCGATGCGCTGGAGCTGCTGGAACGCGCCGATGCCGAAGCGCTTTTCCGTGCCGTCATCCGCGGCAGAAATGAAGGATTCATCCGCACCTTTCCCCTGCTGGGTCTGGTGGTGCTTTCTGAAAAGTCGCCTGAACTCTTTCAGAAAGCGTTCCCCCGGGTGGTGCTTACCGGCAACGACCTTGAGGACTTCATCGACATGACCCGCAGTATGCGCGGCATGGGCAGAGCGGTCAAACGCGCCATCCACACCTATTTGCGCGAATCGGTCACCCCCTATTATGCGATGAAGTACCGCAAACAGCTTGCTGATGCCATCCGGGTGAGCCGCTTTGCCGGTGACGATCCGCTGTACGCCTACATTCTGAGTACCTATTCCAAGGTGAAAGGTTTGTCTGATGATAAGGTCGCGGAGGTTTATGAGAAGTATCCGGAGTTTGCCGCAAGAAAAGAGTTCCTTGCTCTGCTTGATGCAGGAAAAACCGCAGAAGCGGCGGAACTCCTGCAAAAAAACCGTCTGGATGTGGAAAGTTTGAGCGCTTATTACCACAAGTTCGATGCAAAATTGTGGGAAGCCGCCGCCTCCGTCACTCCCGTGATGCGCTTTTTGAAGTATATGGCAAAGTTCATCCGTGAAGGAGCGGATATTGATGAGATCGCCGCAAAAAAACTTTCGGTGGAAAATCTCAAAGCGGCAAAAGTGTTTCCTTTCCGCCTCTATCCGGCTTACAAGGCACTTGAAAATATCCCGCAGAAAGTGCAAAACAATGCGCTGGAAATGGAACTTGAACACGTCGGTTTTACCGTTCCGCTCCCTCAGAATTTGAGTGCGGCGGAACTGCTCAAAATCCTGCTTGACGATTACACCGACAGTTACGATTGGAGCAGTTTCAATCAGTACAGCTGGGTCGTTGCTCCTGATATTTCAGGTTCAATGTGCTTGTCAAGCGCTTCAGGGAACTTGACTTTTGCTGAAATAAGCGGTATGTTTACCGGGTTCTTCTGCCGCGGACTGGATAATGTGCAAGTCGTGCCGTGGGATACGAAAGTCCACCGGTATGATATCGGCAAAAATGCTCCGGTGGTGGAACACATTGAGCAGATACGCAAAATAAGCTGCGGCGGAACTTATATGGATGCTCCGGTGGGGTACATGATCGCCAATAATATAAAAACCGATTATGCACTCTTTATCACCGACACCATGGAGTACGGCGAAGGCTGGCTTGCCGCGTGGAAACGCTACAAGGCGCTCAATCCTTCAGCACAGGCATTCCTGCTGAGACTTGACCCTTACGGCACTCAGCCGATGCCCGATGACGAGGCGGTGGAATACGGCATTCACCAGATTTTCGGCTGGAACGACAGCGTTATAGATTATATGAAATATGTTATGGAAAGGAATATATAAAAAATGGAATTTGCAATAAGAAATGATGGACAGCTCCCGATAAAGAGCTGGTGCAGGAATATTGAAACTGAAGCAATGGTACAGGCGGAAAACCTTGCCCGTCACCCGGCACTGCGGCACTTTGTGGCGCTTATGCCCGACTGTCACTGCGGGATAGGTATGCCTATCGGCGGAGTCATCGCCGCAAAGGATGCGGTCATTCCTGCCGCAGTCGGCGTGGATATCGGCTGCGGAATGATCGCAGTGGAAACGGACATCCCCGCAGAACGGCTTTCTGAAATGCGTTTCCGACGGGATATCCACACGCGGATAAAGGCGGCAGTTCCTGCCGGTGACGGCTGCTGTCATCAAAATCCGCAGGAGTGGGAAGGCTTTGAAAGGTACATTGATTCCGACGGAACCAATCAGCTCATCACCCAGCTTGACCGCCGCAATCTCGGAACTCTCGGCGGAGGCAATCACTTTATCGAAATCCAGCAGAGTGATAACGGCTTCGTCTGGCTGATGATACACTCCGGCAGCCGCAACCTCGGCAAGCGCATCGAAGAAATTTATCAGAACAAGGCAATGGCACTGTGTGAAAAGTTCTACACTCCCCTGCCGTGCAGAGAGCTGGCATTTCTGCCGCTCGGGGACAGAGAAGCCAGAGATTACCTCCGCGATATGAACTTCGCTCTTGAATACGCCTTTGAAAACCGTCAGCGGATGATGAGAGTATGCAAGGATATAATCGCGCAGTTCATCCCCGAAGCGAACTTTTTGCGTGAGGTGAATATCCACCACAACTATGCGGCATTTGAGGAACACTTCGGTGAAACACTCTGTATCCACCGCAAGGGGGCGACAAGCGCAAAGCAGGATGAAACCGGGATCATTCCCGGTTCGATGGGTACGGCAAGCTACATTGTCCGCGGTCTGGGAAATCCGGCAAGTTTCATGAGCTGTTCCCACGGTGCCGGACGGCGGATGAGCCGCACCGTTGCCTGCAATACGCTGAGTGCCGCTGAATGTGATGAAGCGATGCAGGGTATCGTCTGCGACCGCTGGCACACTTCAAGGCGTTACGGCAAGGGGAGAGATATCCTTGACCTTTCCGAAGCACCGCAGGCGTACAAGGATATCGAAGAGGTAATTTCCTCAGAACGTGATCTGGTGGAAGTACAGGTGCGCCTGACTCCGCTTGCGGTGGTCAAGGGCTGAAAAATGCGCCCTGCGGAGGGGAAGCGGCTGAGCGCAAAACCTGTGTTTTTTTGCAGGGGTGCTAACGCCGCCCCCTGCACCCCTGGCGCCCGCGCATGCGGGATTTTGTACTGGCAAGTGGTAT
>SUWE01000031.1 GCA_015061615.1 Lentisphaerota bacterium | reverse complement strand
ATTGAACGCGAATAGGAGTAAGACAAAAGCAGTATTTTGTAATCATCTTCCGCTGATTATCACACTTTTTTTCCACTTTTTTTCAAAAAACACTTGATTTTTAGTCTCTCATAGGAGTATTCATAGTATTCATAGTTGGCAGCTCCACCCAAGAGACCGCAGAAAGTGGCTTGTTTGCAAACTGAACCCTGCGGCTTGCGGGCAACACCGGCTTTAGATACCGTCTGCGGCTTGCGGGCTTTAGGGTGCGCCCGTCTTCGCCCTGCGGGCTACGCCGTGGCAAGCCGCTGTCGGACTTGTCTGACTTGTCTGACTTGTCTGACAAAATTGGGGCGGCGCAAAAAGCAGTCTGCGCGGGTTGTTTGCAAACTGAACCCGCGCGGCACAAAAAATTTTCACTTTTTTTTCCCGGTGCGTAAGAAATTTTCTTACCGTTTTCTTACCGTTTTCTTACCATTAAGTCCTTATCTATCAACGACTTAACTGCGGCGTAAGAAAATAAGAAAAAGTTTATGCAATACACATATTCCGCACCAAACCCGTGTTGACAACAGGGTTCTGCCAATTACCGGTCGAGTTTTTTCCACACCGGTTCGAGGTCGACCATGGTTCCCTTTTCCGCCGCTTCATCGAGAGCGAGGGCGAAGACAGCGCTTTCCAACCCTTCACTGCCGCTGCATTTGGGCTTTTCTCCGGTACACATGACTTCGTACAACTCTTTCATAATCACCTCATCACCGCCGCCGTGACCGTCGCTGCCGAAGTCGAGGGAGTACTCCATCTTATCATTCATCAGCTGATATTTGAGGATTCCTTTGTAGAGTTCCAGACTCATTGTTCCTTCGGTGCAGTGGAACACCATGCGGCGCTCCGGCATCGGATTGCACATCGTATCAAAGAACGATACAATAATATTGTTCCGGTAATACGCTATGGATGCCTGCGTATCTTTCATATCATTTTCACCGGAAAATGCCGTCACTGTGCGCTGAGGGTCGCGCCATGAAAGGAAGAGATCTTCACCGTATTTGTCTGCAATATACTGATTTTCTCTGATAAAGTAGTCACGTTTGGCAAACGAGGCAACTTTACTTGGCAGAGAACCGCAGAACCAGTTTATCAGATCGAGGTCGTGACAGCACTTTTCCAGAATATGCGGACCTGCGGCACTGTTCCAGCGGCGCCAGTTGCAGACGATGTATCCGCCGTGTGCGGGCAGAATATTTTCGTTGGCTTCAAGAGAGAGCAGACGTCCGAGTTTGCCGCTGTCGAGGATCTCCTTCGCTTTGCGGTAAATCGGAGCGTAACGGAGAACGAATCCGGTGGCAAAAAGCAGTTCGGGATGAGCCTTGTGTGCCTGAAAAATTTCCTGACAATCAGCAATTTGTGTAGCAAGCGGCTTTTCGGTAAAGACATGTTTGCCCGCCGCAAACGCTTCAAGAATATACTCTTTATGATTCACATTGGGAGCGAAGACCATCACCCATTCCACACCGGGGAAGTTGATCGCTTCACTGCCGGAACTGCACTTTTTTGTCTGCGGCAGACCGAGTTTATCGCAGAAATAATCCATCTGCGACGGGTCGGGGTCGTAGACGGCGGCGATCTCAGCATTGCCGTTGGAGTCCTTCAAAAGATTCTTCACCACCCAGAATGAACGGTTTCCGGTGGCGATGACTGCGACTTTGACTTTTTTCTCTTCCATGATATACTCTCCTTGAAAAAACTTGTGGTCACAGCTATATTATACACCGGAATATCTCAACGCGGATGGATAAAAACTGTATTATGGATGACAAATTGATAGAAATCAGCCAAACTTCCCGTCTGCACCGTCTGATCGCCGGTATGCCGGACGATGCAAGAGAGTACGGATTATGGCTTATCAACGGAACTGCAGGTTCAAAATCGCCGGCGGTTCCGGAAGCAAAAGCGTTGGAGCGCCGCTTTGAATTTTACTCTTTAAGTCACATGTATTCCGGTAAGGGATGGATAAAAACCGGGTCGCGCGTTCAGGAAATTTCCCCCGGCGATTCCGTCCTCATCTGCCCCGGTGACTGGCACTGGTACGGCGCAGTTGAGGGGAATTTTTATATTGAAGATGCAGTGCGTTTCTGCGGAAGGATTCCGGATTTCATGCGGAAAAAAGGTCTGCTGCGCAGTGGAATATACCCGATGGGGTCGGTGAGAAAACTGGTTCCGCTGATCGAGTTGTCGCGCTCGCCCGCACCGGATTCACAGCTGAAATCTGCAATCGGACTTCAGCAGATTCTAATGGAAATGATTAACAGTGAACAAGTTGCTGAACCGGTGGAATCATTGCTTGAAACTATTCACAATGCTCCGGATAATCACTGGTGGAGTGTCGGGGAACTTGCCGAACTTCGGGGAGTTTCCATCGACCGCCTGCGCCGGGAGTTCCGCAAACATACCGGAGTTCTGCCGAAACACTATCTGGAACACTTCAAGCTCCGCCGTGCGGCAGAGTATCTGACCGCATTTTCCGCGTCAGTGACGGAAACTGCACTGCATTTCGGGTACGTCGACCGTTACCACTTCAGCAGACGGTTCAAGTCTGTTTTCGGATTATCCCCCGAACAGTACCGCAAACTCTTTGCGCAACACCCCGAACCGTGATGATACGGGCGAAAATGTGTGTATTGCATAAACTTTTTCTTATTTTCTTACATCGCAGTTAAGTTGTTGATAGACAAGGACTTAATGGTAAGAAAACGGTAAGAAAACCGTAAGAAAATTTCTTACGCACCGGGGGCACAACCCGCTTTCTGCGGTCTCTTGGGTAGAGCTGCCAACTATGAATACTGGGAGTACTGGGAATACTGGGGTTGGGTCTTGTGAGTGTCTGCAAACAACCCGCGCAGACTGCAAACAGCGCCGCACCCTTAAAAACCAGTATTCTTAGTATTCTTAGTATTCTCAGTAATCACAGTAGCGGCGCACCCTGCGGACAGTGCGCCACAGCGGGTATCAAGAGCGTGTCAGCCCGCAAGCCGCAGGGGTTCAGTTTGCAAACAACCAGCTTTCAGAACAAAATCCGAAGTTATTTCAATTCTCCGCTTGACTATTGAGCAAACAGGTTCTATCTTATGTATGATTGTATTTGTTCAACACTCAAAAGGAGAATTTCTGCATCATGAAAAATAATAAAGTCAGACTCACTCTCACTCTGATCGCGGTTCTGCTGCTCGGAATCGTCCTCGCCGGATTGTCTGCGTATTTTTATAATACGAATAGCGCTTACCGCGAACTTTTTTCCGGTTCGGCAACCGGTCTGGGAACCGTCGGACCCGAATCCGAAGAAAGCCTCGCCCAACGGGTCGCATTCACCGGAAAAGTATCCATGTGGATTTTTATTTTTATCACCTTTTTGCAGATGGCGGCTCTCTGGGTCGGCTACGCAGTGGTATCTTCCATCCGCAACAGCGAAGACCCCGTTAAACTCAAGCTCCGCAGTCTCGATAATGCCGAAGTCTTCTTCGATGTTCCGCTTTATTTCGGTCTTTTCGGAACCGTTTCCGCATTTCTTGTTATGACTTTTTCACCTCAGAGCAGCCGTCTTATCGCTTACAGTTCAACGCTTATCGGTATTATTTTCAGTCTGTTTCTGCGCCTTGTTCTGCAATATCCCCTGCGCCGTCAGCTCGTCCGGCAGGATGCCATTGAAGATACGACCACGGGGGCAAGTAAATGAACAGGGCTATCCTGATCGTAATCTGCGACTTTCTCGTTTCCGCCATGCTGACCATGATGACCGGCATGGTCCCCGGACATACCGGCGGTACCGGTGTCGGTCTGGACGAGAATACCACCAAAGTCCTGCTCGCCGACCTCAGCAAACGTCAGCAGGAAATTGAGGCTCTGCGCGCCCAGCTCCGCGAAAATCTCAATAAAGATGCCGCCGACCCCGCTGTGCAGGCGGAGTTGAAAAAACTTACCGCTGAACTTGCCGCCAATCTCGCAAAACAGGGCAGACTCAAAGCCTCCCTTGCCGCCACTGCGGAAAATACCGGACTCCTCGATGCCGACCGTCTGCGCAAGCGCCTTGAGGAAGAAAAACTCCGGCTGCTTGAATTGCAGATCCAGCTTCAGGATGCCGAAAAGGACCTTTCCGGCAACAAGGCGGCTCTGAAAAAAGTTTCCGGTGAACTCCGCCGCAAAGAACAGGATCTTGCCCTTGAACAGCGCGAACTGCTCCGTACCCGCCAGTCGCTTTCAGAAACCAGTAAGGCTCTGGTCGATATGACTAAGGAAAATACCCGCACCCGCGCCGAACTCGCCCGCAGTGAGACCCGCCGTGAAGCCGCCGAAGCCGATGCGCGCCGCACCGGAAAAGAGCTTGCCGAAACCCGCGACGATCTGAAAAAATCCAACGATCAGCTCCTTGCCGAAACCCGCCGTCACAGCGAGACCCGCAGTGAGCTTGCAAAAAAAGATACCGAAGCAAGGGAACGCAGCCGTGAACTCGGCGTTGCCAAAGACTCCCTGCGCAAACTTTCCGCCGTCCACAGTCAGACTGAAAGCAAACTCGGCACTTTGCAGATACGCTTTGCCGAAACCACCGGGCGACTCGCTTCCAAAGAGCAGGATAACGCTTCGCTCAAAGACCTCAACACCCGTCTGGAACGCGAACTGCTTGCCATCCGCCTTCAGGCAAAAGAGGCAGAGACCGGAAAACAGATGATGCAGGAAACTTTGAAAAGCACCGTTCAGGAGCTTTCCGCCCGCAGTCAGGAGCTTCAGCAGGCTAAACAGAGCAACGCCCGTCTCGATGCCACTCTTGAA
The DNA here is from genome assembly GCA_015061615.1 of Lentisphaerota bacterium. Classification (GTDB taxonomy): domain Bacteria; phylum Verrucomicrobiota; class Lentisphaeria; order Victivallales; family Victivallaceae; genus UBA1784. The sequence goes on along the minus strand of SUWE01000031.1, from coordinate 24,824 downwards.
TCAATGAAACAGGCGGCGGCAAAAGCGGCGGCTCCTGAAAAGCACGACGTCTTCAAGCGTTACGCTTCTGCGGTAATAAGAGTCGAATGCACCGTTTCCGAAAAGGCGTTCATGAGTGACCGTACCGGAAAAGAGACAAGTTTCTATCCCGTGGTCAATTTCAACGGCAGAAACCTCATCGTCGGCGCACTGAACCGCTTTGCCGGTGACTGGTCGAAAGTTCTTGATTTCAAAGATGTTACTCTTGTTTCAATGCGTTACTCCCCTCCCTTCGGCAAAAAAGGCGGCTCCGGAACTCTGCTCACCGGTTCGATGCTCGTGCCTGCGCATCAGCTCCATGTTGCGGCATTCCCCTTTACCGGAAAGGATTTTCAGGCGCTTGACACGATCAACGCCGCCAAACTTCAGGAGCGCGGAGTTGACGGACTCTTTCTTTTCAAAAACGGCAGTTTTGAATCCAACGCCCGTCTTGACGGCAGAGTTTCGCTGGTGATGGATAAGGATAATCCTTCGATATTCATCCGCAATGCCGGCAGGTCCAACAACGAACTCAACGCCGAACCGGGGGATATCATCCTCACACTCCACGGCGAATTTGTCGGTATCGTTTCGGCAAGGGAGGAAATCGACCGCGTTTCCGGCGCCCGCGTACCGCTTATCAATGATGCGGATACCTTCTGGAACGGAGCGGTACTTGTTCCGCTTGAAAAACAGCCGGGCGAAAACTTCTTCTCCCGTTTCGCTTTTGCCATGCAGAAACTCAGGAAAAAATTCAAAGCCGGATACCACCGCTACTGAACTATGACGGATAATAAAGAGACCGTTTTCAATGATCCGGAAAAGACCATAGCATCTTTTTCCGGCGGAGAAGTCATCTCCGATTACGCCGCACTGAGGGAGGAGTTCGCCATCTTCCCCGGTGAGGACGGCGCCGAATACCGCAATATGAAGCTCCTCGGAATGGGGGGCATGGGCGTGGTATACTCTGCCGATGACCCGACTTTGCAGCGGCAGGTCGCATTGAAGATACTCCGGGAACCTTACCGTCAGAACCGGGAACTTATCGCCAAATTCGTCAATGAGGCGCGCATTACCGCCCGTATCGACCATCCCAATATCGCCGCTGTCCATCAACTCGGAGTGAACAAGCACCTCGGCGTTTACTTTTCCATGCGGCGCATCAGCGGTGAAACATTGCAGAAGGCCCTGCGCCGTCTGCGCGAAAATGACCCGGAAGCAAGGCGCACCTACACCCGGCGCCGTCTGCTGGATATCTTTATCGCCGGATGCAACGGTGTTGCCGCCGCGCACGAGAAAAAAATCCTCCATTGCGACCTCAAACCCGCCAATATCATGATCGGTTCCTTCGGTGAAGTGCTGGTTTTGGACTGGGGATTGGCACGCGATTTTTCCGCAAGGGAAAAGCGTGACCGCAACACGATTTCCGGAACCCCTGCCTATATGGCTCCGGAACTTGTCACCGGTGAGCAGGAGTTCCCGGATGAGCAGACCGAAGTTTACGCTCTGGGAACGATTCTCCACTCGATCATCACCTGGCAGCAGGCTCCGTTTGATCTCTCTCTTGAAAAGACCGCCGTCATGGAACGCGCGGCAATGGGAAAATATCTGCCGCTTGCTCCGGCGGATGGAAACAAGGCAAGCAAGGAACTGACTGCGATCTGCCGCAAAGCAATGGCAAAAGAACGCAGTGAACGTTACCGGACGGTTTCCGAACTTATCAACGATTTGCACAACTACCGCGACGGCTATCCGGTGGCGGCGTATTCCCCGAATATATTCTATCGTTTTTTCAAACGCTGCCGCCGTCATCCGGTGATTCCGCTTACGGTGATTGCCGCATCGCTGGCGCTGATACTCAACTTTTTCGCCGGGAACTTCATCAATTACGCGCACGACCGCACCTTGCAGAGTTCGCTGATGATAAGTCTGGAGCTTGCAGAAAACAACTACCGCAAACTTGCCCTTGAACTGCGCCGCCAGATAGATTTTGATGAGCCGGATGCGATTTTGCGCAATGCCGCAATGCGCAAAGATCAGCAGCGGCAGTCGCAGTTGACGCTGATGGGATTTTTCTCGGTGCTGGATTCCGCTTCGGGCTTGTCCCCTGCCGGAAAAAGGGAGTTCGCCAGAGATCACGCACCGGATATCTTCCGCCGGATAATCCGGATATCCATGCTGCCGGTGAACAGCAGTCACTTTGATGAAACGATTGAAAAAGTATACCGCAGTGAGTTTTTCGGGTCTGCCTCAAAAAGTGATACCGTGCTGGAAAAACTTGCTGAAAAAATCCGGATGCGTACCGGAACAGTTTTCTTTCACAGCTCCGGCACTCCGTGGAAAAATCCGGTCGAAGTCCGTTATTCCGGCGGCAAAGTTTTCCGGATAACTCCCGACGGGTCCGGCAGAGCCGACCTGCCCGCCGGAAACTGCAGCATAATTTTTGACAACGGAACAAAAATCTTTCTGCGCATCATTCCCGGAACGCGGATATCCGCCGTTGTTCCGGAAGGAACAGATAACTCCGGCGGCGTGAAAAAAATCCCTGCCGACCACTTCTTTATCAATATCCCCGGTGTCGGCGAAGCACTCTGCAACCTGCCGGAGTTTTCAGTCGTTGCCGTGCGTCTTCCCCAGCGGTTCACTCATGAGGAAGCGGAAAAGGAAATTGAAAAATTCAACCGTATCTGTAAAAGCGGTACATGGAAACTCCCCAATGCCGCACAGTGGTACAAAATATGGAGGCATGACGGGGATTCCGGAAAAAATTTCTATGGATTTACCGCCCCCGGAAGGGTTCCGGTACTGCTTAACAACGGTGAATTTTTTGACCCGGTGGTAAAACACGTCGCCAGACGTGTTCCCGCCGGAAAAGGGGTGCTTTATCTGGTACAGAACCATCAGAGTGATGAGACAAAATGATAGATTTCAAGAACATTTCCAAAAGCTATTCAGGCGAATATATCCTTAAAGCGGTGAACTGCCGCATCAATACCGGCGAAAGGATCGGCGTGGTCGGTCCCAACGGAGCGGGCAAAAGTACCCTTTTCGGCATGATCACCGGAGAGGTCGTCCCCGACTCCGGCGAAGTGGTCATCCCCAAAGAGAGCCGTCTGGGGATAATGAGACAGCACATTTCCGGAGCTGACCTTGAGCGGAGTCTGCTTGAGTTCACCGCCGATGCCATTCCGGAGTTGAAAAGCTACTGCCTTGAATTGGAGGATATCGAAGAGCGCATGGCGGTCTGCGAAGACGACCGTGAACTGGAAATCATGCTCAAACGGCACGGATTTCTGCAAAGTTCCATTGAGCATCTGGGCGCGTATCATCTGGATGTCGAAGCGAAGCAGGCGCTTACCAGTCTCGGTTTCCCGGTGGCAAAACTCAGCGAAAAGTTATCCTCATTTTCCGGCGGCTGGCAGATGCGTGCCGCGTTGGCAAGGGTGCTGATATCCCGTCCGGATATACTGCTGCTTGACGAGCCGTCGAACTATCTGGATATTCCGGCGGTGGAGTGGCTCTGCCGCTTTCTGGCAAACTTTCAGGGAACGCTTCTGCTGATTTCCCACGACCGTTTCCTGTTGCGCAAACTTGCTGATATCACCCTTGAGGTGAATCGTGGAACTGTTACCAGATATGCCGGTAATTACGATTATTACCGCCGCGAGCGCGAACAGCGGCGCATCGCCCTTGAAGCCGCCAAACGCAACGCCGATCATAAAAAAGAACAGCTTGAAAGAATGATCGACCGTTTCCGCGCCAAAAGCACCAAAGCCGCCGCCGCTAAAAGCGCTCAGAAGAAACTTGACCGTATTGAAGATGTTAAACTTTCTGAAACTATTGATTATCATGGAGTTATAAAATTCCCTGAACCGCCTGCCTGCGGAGCTGAAGCGGCGCGGTTTGAACATGTTTCTTTCGGTTATGAGCCGGATAAACTGCTCTTTACCGATGTTGATCTGGATATAGCTTCCGGTGAAAAACTTGCGATAATCGGTTACAACGGCATGGGTAAGACCACATTGCTCAAACTGCTTGCCGGAGTTTTGAAACCGGTTTCCGGCAGAGTCGTTCCCGGACACCGTATCATTTGCGGTTATCAGGCGCAGGAGTTTGCCGAACTGGTCAACGGTGAACTGTCGGTTTACGATGCGGTGCGTGCGGCATTGCCCGCTGATGCGCCGACCGGAAACGTCGCCAATGTCGCCGGAACATTCGGATTTTCCGGAGATGCGATGAAAAAGCCGTGTGCGGTGCTTTCCGGCGGAGAGAAGATACGTCTGCAAATGGCGCGTATTTTCGTCAATCCCCCGAATCTGCTGATACTTGACGAACCGACCACCCACCTTGATATCGCTGCGCGGGAACTGTTGCAGGAGGCGCTGAAAAATTATACCGGAACCGTTGCAATGGTCAGTCACGATATCGAATTTGTCCGCAATGTGGCAGAGGTCGTGTGGGAAGTATCCCCTGCGGGAGTTACCAAATACTTCGGCAATTACGACTATTATCTGGAAAAATCCGCCGCGCTTTCCGGCGGAAACGCACCGGTCACCGCCGCCGTCTCTCCGCTTGAGTCCGACGGGGCAATGACTGCCAAAGAGCGCCGCCGTGCCAGAGCGCAGGCGCGCAATGCCATTGCCGGAGAACTGAACAAGGCAAAAAAAGAGGTCGAAAAACTTGAAGAACTTATGGATGAACAATCTTCGCGCAAAGCGGTGCTTGTCGCCAAACTTTCCAGCGGCGAAAAGGTGGATTTCGCCAGGCTCAACACCGAGTTGGCTCAGCTGGATAAAGAGATAGCCGAAACCGAGACCCGCTGGGAGGAACGGGCAATGGAACTTGAAGCACTCCGTCAGGAAAATGACCGGATAAACAGGGAAAACAACTGAAAATGAAAAATTCCAGAAAAGAACCGGACAGAAAGGATATCCTTTCTCAATATGACAATCAGTCATTCGGCAAGGTGTGGGAGATTCTTACTCCCTACCGTTCAATGCTTTACGGGTCGATAATCTCTCTTATTCTCTTCAACCTCACCGCGCTGGGACTGCCGTGGATGCTGAAAATATCCATCGACCGCATTCTGCCCAACGCCGATGAACTGCTCTTCTGGGTGCTTGCCTGTGTGATGCTCATCATCTATCTGATGCGTTCACTTTTGCGGTATATCGCATGTTACACCATAGATTATCTGGGAGTCCGGGTGATGATCGACCTGCGGCAGAAGGTGTTCAGCCATCTGCAAAGTCTGTCGCTGAGATTTTACGAGGAGTACCGTACCGGCAAACTCATAAGCAATGTCATCAGCGACGTGGCGATGCTTCAGGTGCTTATCAGAACACTGACCCAGCTGGGCGAACAGGTGTTTCAGCTTATTATCATTTCGGGATTGCTGCTTGTCATCAACTGGCAGCTGGCACTGCTGGTATTTCTCACGATTCCGATACACTACCTCAACTTTCACTACTTCCGCGAAGAAATGCGCAAGGACTCAATGGTGCTGCAGGAAAAACTTTCGGAGATATCCGCCAACCTTTCCGAAACCATCACCGGTGTGAAGGTGGTCAAATCCTTTGCCAAGGAGTACAGTGAATCGCTGAGATTTTTCCAGAATCTCCGCCCGGTTGCCGATATGCAGATGCGTCTGACCGTTGAAAGCGTCGGGTTGTGGGCATTTTTTGATACCATTGCCCTGTTGACTTATCTTTCCATCATCGGTGCGGGTATATGGATGGTGAAGATAAATTCGATCACCATCGGTGAATTTGTCGCATTTTACACCTATGTCGGCATGATGCTGACTCCGATAAATATCCTTTCGGGTCTTTCCATCACCTTCGCTCAGGGAATGGTCGGCGCCGGACGTATCGTGAAACTGCTCAATACCATTCCGGAAATCAAGGAGTCGCCCAACCCCGTTCTGGTGGAAAAACTCACCGGAAACATCGAGTTCAGAAATGTCACTTTCAGTTACGATGCCGAAAAGGGCAATACCATCGACAACTTTTCGCTGAAGATAACTCCGGGACAGAAGGTGGCACTGGTCGGACCCAGCGGTTCGGGAAAATCGACCATCAGCAATCTGCTTTTGCGTTTCTATGATGTGACCGGCGGTGCCATCCGCGTGGATAATCTGGATATCCGCAAGCTGCGTCTCGCGCCGTTCCGTGACAATATCGGTATCGTGCTTCAGGAGCCGTTTCTCTTTTCCGGTACCATCCGCGACAATATCGCCTACGCGGTCAAACGCGAGGTGAAGGAAGAGGAGATCATCGCCGCCGCAAGAATGGCTAATGTCGAGGAGTTCGTGCAGAATCTGCCCGAAGGTTACGACACGGTCATCGGTGAAAACGGCGCCTCCCTTTCCGGCGGACAGAAACAGCGCCTTGCCATTGCGCGTGCGGTGCTGAAAAATCCTTCGATACTCATCCTTGACGAGGCGACAAGTGCGCTGGATACCGTTTCGGAATATCTGGTGCAGGATGCGCTTGACAAACTTATGCAGGGCAAGACGACGATCATCATTGCCCACCGTCTTTCGACCATCAAAAACGCCGACGTTATCGTGGTGCTTGACCGCGGCAGGATAGTCCAGAAGGGTACGCATGACGAACTTATGGCGCAGAAAGGCGTATACAGTGAACTTTATCAGACACAGGCAAAAATGAGCAGGGAGGGATAAAGAAAATGACAATGCGTAAAAGTAACATCCTTTCCAACCCCTCATCCATCCGCTACCGCTTCAAGGTGTTCCGGATAATTATTTCGCTGATATTCCTGCTGATATTCGTACTGCTGCTCATTGCATGTTTCGGCAGTATGGAAGATTCGGTAAAAGGTGACGGAACTGTCGTCGGAATCCGCGAGTACGACCTGAAAACACTCGTTTCCGCAAAAATCATTCAGGTTTACCACCACTCCGGCAGTGAAGTGGAACGCGGTGAACTGCTTGCCGAGTTCGACTCCCGCGACCAGAAAGACAAGATCGCCCGCCTTGAGCATGAACTTGAGGAGCTTGTCGAAGAACAGCTGGTCAAGGAAGAAGAGTTGAAGATCATCCGCAAGGACCCGCTGCCGGAACATTTCCGCCATACGAAACTTCAGCTTGAAGAGGCGAAAGAGCGCCTTGCCAAGCATGAACACGAATTGAAGGTATACACCGACCTTTTCCAGCGCAAGGCGATCACCCGCCGGGAGTTTCTGGAAGTCCAGCTGGCTCACCTTTCCAGTCAGATGACCGTAAGACGTCATCAGGAAGACTGGGAAAAAATCAAATCCGGTATCGCTCAGGATATCCTCAATAAGGCGGAAAAGGAGTATTCACTGCTCAAAAAACGTATCGAAGGCAAACGCAAAGATATCGAGATCGCCATAAAACAGCTTGACGATTACAAAATTTATGCGCCGGATGCGGGCGTTGTCACCGATATTCCCCCCCGTCCGGGCGGCTTCTATGAACGCGGCGAAGTGGTGGTGAAATTTTCTGCCAATCAGAACAAAAAAGTCATTGCCATGATCGACGAAAAACTTATTTTCAAAGTTGCTCCGGGGCAGAGTGTCCGTATCTACTGCGAACAGTACAACTATCTGGATTACGGTTACTTCACCGGCAGGGTGACGGATATCTATCAGCTGCCGGTGGAAAAGGAGGGCATGAACTACTATCCGGTGCGTATCGTGCTGGATGAGGAGCAGTATCCCCTGCGCTTCGGCTCCGGCTGTGAAGTGACCATCATCGCCGGAAAAGAGCGCATCATATCCGTTCTTCTGGGGCTGGAAGGCAAACGGCTGCCGTTCCGCAAAAAAAAGAGGGAAAATAAGTGAGGATTTTACCGTAAAAATCACTCCGTGTGCTTGTAAAAAAGCGCTCCGGAGTTATATTATAGTGAAAGGATGTGTCTGATGGATACGGGATTGCTGCTCCATATATGCTGCGGTCCGTGCGGCGGCGGCTGTCTGGGCAGAAGTGAGATGATTGCACCTGAACGGCAGGTGACGCTTTATTACTCCAACAGCAATCTTGATTCGGCTGAGGAGTTTGAGCGCCGTCTGGAGCCGGTGGAGCGTCTTGCGGAGCATTACGGTCTGCAAGTCGTTGTCGACCCTTACGATCATGAGGCGTGGCTTGAAGCGGTTTCCGGTTTTGAAGATGCTCCTGAAGGCGGTGAACGGTGCCGCAGATGTTTTGAATACAACCTTGCGCGCACGGCGGCTCTGGCAGAGGAACGGGGTGAAAATTTCGCCACCACTCTGACGGTCAGTCCCCGCAAGTCGGGCAAAGTTCTGTTTGAGGTCGGCGGCAAATGGGATAATTTTGAAGCGATCGACTTCAAGAAGAAAAACGGTTATCTGCTGGGCAGAAACTTTGCGCTTGAGCATGGTTTTTACCGGCAGAACTATTGCGGATGTGAATTTTCCCGCCGCAGTGCGGGTTCAACAGAAGGAAAAGAAAAATGAGTTTTATGCAGGATCTTATCGGTAAAGCAAACGTGCTGGTCGAAGCACTTCCCTATATCCAGCGTTTCCGCCGCTCTCTGGTGGTGGTGAAATTCGGCGGCAGTGTGATGGAAGAACCGAAACTTGTCGCCGGAGCAATGCGTGATATCGTTATGCTTGAAGCTATCGGCATCATCCCGGTGGTCGTCCACGGCGGCGGCAAAGCGATCAGTGCGGAGTTGACAAAGCAGGGTATCCCCGTAAAGTTTGTCAACGGTCTGCGTTACACCTGTTCGGAAACGATCAAAGTCGTCGATGATGTTCTGCACAATGTCGTCAATGCCGAACTTGTTGCACTCGGCGGTGAAGCAGGCGGCAAGATGGCGGCGGTTTCCGGCAAAGAGGTGCTGCGCGCCGAAAAGACCATGAGCAAAGACCCGGTTTCCGGAATCGAGGAAGATGTCGGCTTTGTCGGCAAGGTCGTCGGCGTAAACACCACCCCCATCCTTGAAGTGCTTGCGGAAGGTAAAATTCCGGTCGTCACTCCGCTTGGTTCCGGTTTGGATGGCAATGTGTACAATATCAATGCCGATACTGCGGCAAGCAAGATAGCTGAAGCGCTCCATGCGCGCAAACTGGTATTTGTCAGCGACGTGCCGGGGGTGCTTTCCGACCCTGAGGATGAAAGTTCGGTCATTCCGACCATCCGCACGACGGATATTCCCGAACTGGTGCGCAGCGGAGTGCTTTCCGGCGGGATGCTCCCCAAAGTTCAGGGCTGTGTCAAGGCGCTTGAATCCGGAATCAACAAAGTTCACATGATCAACGGCAGAATCCCCCATGCGCTTCTGCTTGAAATATTTACCGAAGACGGAGTCGGAACCCAGATCGTCCGTCCCGATTCAAGGATGTAAAGATAATTTATGAGCGGAAACACTTTCGGCAGAGTTTTTCAGGTCACCACCTTCGGCGAATCCCACGGAGTCGCACTGGGGGCGGTCGTTGACGGTCTGCCGTCTGGAATAAAAATCGATACAGATTTTCTGAACAGAGAAATGGCGCGCCGCCGTCCCGGACAATCGGCGGTTTCCACCGCCAGAAATGAAAGTGATTCAGTGGAAATACTTTCCGGCGTTTTTGAAGGCATTTCCACCGGAACTCCCATTGCTATGGTGATACGAAACAGCGATCAGCACAGCAAAGATTACGGTAATCTGGCTGAAATTTTCCGTCCCGGTCACGCCGATTACGGTTTTTTTGCAAAATACGGCATCCGCGATCACCGCGGCGGCGGCAGAGCCAGCGGCAGGGAGACCTGCGCCAGAGTCGCCGCCGGAGCATTGGCAAAGATGTTCCTTGACACAATGGATATAAAGATTTGTGCATGGGCGCAGGAGATCGCCGGAGTTGAGGCGGAAACTTTTGATGCTGATGAAATCGAAAAAAATATCGTCCGTTCTCCTGACCCCGTTGCCGCAGAAAAGATGATCGCCGCAGTTGAAGAAGCCAAAAAAAGTTGCGACAGTGTCGGCGGCATCGTCAAATGTGTCATCCGGGGCGTGCCTGCCGGATGGGGCGAAGCGGTTTTTGACAAACTTGATGCTCTGCTTGCTCATGCGATGCTTTCTCTCGGAGCAGTCAAAGGTATTGAGTTCGGTGACGGATTTGCTTCCGCCCGTGCCAGAGGCAGTGAAAACAATGACCCGATGGCAGCCGGCGGCAGATTTGTCACCAATCACGCAGGCGGTATAACCGGCGGCTTCAGTACCGGTGCGGATATCGTATTCACCCTTGCGGTGAAACCGACTCCTTCGATTGCACAGGAGCAGATGACTGTTAATAAGGAGTTCCGCGAAGAAAAAATCGTTATTCACGGCAGACACGACCCCTGTATCGTGCCGAGAATAATTCCCGTTGTTGAAGCGATGGCGGCAATAGTTCTTGCCGATGCCGCACTGCTTGACCGATGTTCCAGAGTCAACCCCTAAACAAGGAAAGGGAAAGAAAAATGAAAAAAACTCTTGCTTTCGTCAGTGTACTGGCAGTTGCGGCAGCCGTTGCCGCACCTCACCACCGTCCAGTGGTGAAACCGCTGCCGCCTCCGCCGCCGCGCCCGGTTGTGAAGCCGCTTCCGCCGCCTCCGCCGCCGCGCCCGGTTGTGAAACCGTTGCCGCCTCCGCCGCCGCGTCCAGTGGTCAGACCGCTTCCGCCTCCTCCTCCGCCGCGTCCAGTGGTCAGACCGCTTCCGCCGCCTCCGCCGCCGCGCCCGGTCGTGAAACCGTTGCCGCCTCCGCCGCCGCGCAGACCGCTTCCGCCGCCTCCGCCGCCGAAACCGAAAAAGAGATTCTGGTTCTTCTGATTCCGGTTCCCTGTTTCGTACAGAGTGTGTTTTTGCATACTCTGTGCGAAATATCTCTTTATGAAAGGTAAGTTGTTATGAGAAAACTGTTTTTCCCGTTGTTGATGACAGTGCTTGCAGGCTGTGCCAGCAGTGACCGCATGGTACGGATGTCGGCGGGGGTGTTTGAGGAGTATTCCGCCCCGAAAAGTTCCCGTATCCGTTCGGAAAAATATCAGAAAATGAGCAGGGAATTTTCCAGCAGCCGCCGTGCCAACAAAGTTGAAATTTCGGGCATGAATGACACACTGGTGAATATCTGGCCCTTTTTCTTCCGCTCAAACGCTTACTGGACGATTCTCTGGCCCTTTATCGACAAAGATGCTTACGGTTTTGCCATCCGCCCGCTTTACAATCATGAAGGCGACGATTACAGCATACTTTTCCCCCTCTGTGCATGGAACACCGCTGGCAAACACGGCTGGGTGACTCTTTTCGGCTGGAATGATGAGGGTTTCGGTTTCGTGCCGCTGACCTGGCAGTGGAAGTCAGGCAAACGCGGCGGAGCATACTATACCCCTTTATTCATTTATAAATACGACAAAAGTGCGCTTGAATACGTTCCGCTTGAAAAATACGCCGCATCCACATGGCGCTGTGATGACCTTTTCTGGGAGTTCTGCGGCTTTATCTATGACCGTACCATATCCGTCACCCGTACAAAAGAGTGGGCGTGGCTCTATGATGAGAAATATGCTTCAGAGAGAAGCAGAAATCTCTGGAATTACCACTTTGACGGCAAAAAACGTTATCCGCAAACGAAATATGATTTTGAGCTTTTCCGCAAAGAGATTTTCGGCAAACTTCCCCGTGAAGTCAGCAAAACAGTCGGCTTTGCTCCGCTGTGGCTGGGAACATTCGGCAGTGACGGCGATTATGCCAACCGCTTTTTCCTCATTGCAGGGAACAGTAAATCAGAAATAGGCTCAACTTTTGATATCGCTGGTCCGATTCTGGCACAATATGAACTTGAGCGTTATCTTTCTTACAGGAGCAGTACCGAAAAAGAGGAAACTTTCACCTCATGGGCGCTGATGTCGCACTTCGAGACCTGTTACCGTTATGAAAGCACTCCTGAACGGCGCTGTTTTGACAAACTTTTTTCGCTGATCAATGCCTATGACTTCGATTTTTCCCGCAATAAACCGGAAATCGAAGATACGCTCAAAAAACTTGATCCGGCATTGAAGCTCCCTGCAACGGTGGTGGATGATGCGACCTGCAGCCGTTTTCTGCTTGAGCTTTATAAAAAATACACTTTCCCGACTTACAAAGAGTACAGCGGAATGGTTCTGCCGCTTTTCAATTACAAAATCAAAAAAGATTACTCCCGCGGCGCCGTCATTCCGCTGTTGACATGGTGGAAAAAATCCAGCAATTACAGCCATTTCAGCTCTCTGCCGTTGATGACCTTCATCAGCCGTGAGAAAAGTGAGGAGTCCACAGTCATCTTTTCTCCCCTGACATATTACGCCAAAACGCATCACCTTGACCGTGAGGATTATCCGGTGTATCCGGCATCGTGTCAGCGGGTGGCGGAGTATGATTGCGCCGAACTGAATGACCGCTACGCCGCATTGGGATTGTTCTATCGCGGCAGATTCGGCTTCAACGTTGCCAAAGCCGGAGTGGACAGCACAAGTTTGGAATATCTGCGTAAGAAACTTGACTCCATGCACCGGCGTTGCAGTGAGTTGAAATATACCCGTGAACAGCTTGCCAAAAAACGCTTGAACAACGACCGCTGGCAGACCAAAACCGAGATCGAACGGCTGAAGAAACTCATCTGTTATGAGGAGTTGAAAATCGAAGAAAAGAAATTGGCAGAGAATACGGAAAAGTTTCAGAAAGAGGTGGATAACGCCTTTGCCCTTGCCGGAAAGATCGGCTTGAAAGTTGAAAATAAAAGCGATTTGACCGACCGTGACAAAGCCGCGTTACTGCGTAAAAAACTTGTCGCGGATTTCTCTGAACTGCGCTATTATGAAGATATCGGCAACGGATTGTTCTTCCGCAAAGAGAAAAATCACAACGGCGATCACAACTGGCACTTCTGCCATATCCTTGCCGGCGGCGAAAAGCAGGGGGATAAGGAATCCATGCACATACTCCACTTGCTCTACCGTTACCGGCAGGAGGGCAAACGTTCGGAAATGATCTGTTTCCCCTTCATTTCCTCCGTGAAAGACGGTGAGGATTCACGAGTCAGCTTTTTGTGGAGAGTGTTCAGCCTGAGCAAAAAGAACGGCAAAACCGGAGGACACATCTTCTTTATTCCATTCGGCTGTGAATGGTAAAAATCATCTGTATTTGAGGACGGCGCGCAACGTGCCGTCTTCTTTTTTGAAAAACTCCCATTTTCCGCCGGAGAAGGCGGTTAGAATATTTTGCAGTTCAGGGGCGCTCGCTTCCGTTGAAAGTTCCACGGTACCTGATTTCATGCCGATGATGCGGTCGGCACACTTCAACGCAAGGTCAAGGTTATGGGTCACCATCACCACGGTGAGCGGGCGCAGAGTTTTCAACTTTTGCAAAAGGGCAGGGAACTCCGTCTGAAATTTGCTGTCGGTATTGGCTTCGGCTTCATCGAGAAAAAGTGTTTCCGGCTCCTGCGCCAGTGCCAGAGCAAGATAGACACGGCGCATTTCACCGCCGGAAAGTGTTTCGACTTTGCGGTTGAGAAAATTTTTGCATCCGCAGATATCCGCCGCAAATCCGATAGCGGCATCATCACGGCTTTTGCCGGTGTCAAAACTGTAACGGGCAAGCTGAAGCAGTTCCGTTACCGTCAATCCGGCAGGGACGGGGGGATTCTGCATCACCACTGCGCGGATTTTGGCAAGTTCCCCCGTTTTTATGGAGTTTGCGTCAGTTGTGCCGTATAAAACTTTGCCTTCTGCTGCGGGAGTGAGCGCCGCCGCCGCCTTGAGCAAGGTGCTTTTGCCGCTGCCGTTTTCGCCGATTATGACCGTTGTTCTGCCGGAAGGAAAGAGGGCGGAAACGGAAGAAATCAGCTTTTTTCTTCCGGTTTTTACGGTGATGTTATCAAGAGTGATATTCATTCGGCATCTCCTGATTTTCCGGTCAGAAGTATCAGAAAAAAGATCGCTCCGGCAAAGGCAAGCGGCAAGCCGGCAGGTATCTCACGCGGAGCAAAGAGCAATCTTCCGGCAAGGTCGCCGGTGAGCATCAGCGCCGCTCCGGTCAGAGGAGCGGTCATCAACAGCGCTTTGGCAGTGTATTTTCCGGTGAGTTTTCCGGCGATATGCGGCGCCATCAATCCGGTGAAACCTGCCAATCCGGCAAGCGCCGTGGTCAATGCTCCGGCAAGCGCGGCGACCGTCAGGGCAAAGAGACGGTTTTTCCCGACATCAGCACCAAGAGAATGCGCCATCGTGTCGCCGATGGATAAGAGATCAACTCTGCGCGGCAGAAAAAATCCGCAGATAAGCACGATCACCGCCGCGGGCAGGGCGTTGTATATATCCTGCATCGACCTGCCGGAAAATCCGCCGATGGTAAACTCCAGCACCGGAAAAAGCCTGTCGGGGTGGAAGATGAAAAGCACTCCGGTCAATGCGGAAAAAAGCGCACTTATTGCCACGCCTGCAAGAATGAGTCTCAGCGGGGATAATCCTTTGTACCATGCGGCAAGGCAGATGATGCCCGCCGCGATCAGCGCACCGAGAAATGCTCCGGCGGTCAGAAAGTTTGCAAGTGACGGAAAGAGCAGAATCAGGGTAATTCCCGCCATCCCCGCGCCGCTTGAAATGCCGAGGATATCCGGGGATGCAAGAGTGTTGCGTAAAATCTTCTGCAATACCGTTCCGGCAAAGGCGGATGATGCTCCGGCGATCATCGCCGCCAATACCCGTGCAAGGCGCAGTTCCCGCACGACAACGGCATCCGGTTCAGAGGAAAAAATTTTCAGGAGCGTTTTCCATGAAATATCCAGCGTTCCGCACTTGATGCCCGCAACGGCAAGCGCTGCGGTCAGCACGGCAAGGAGCAGGATAACTGCACTGAAACGTTTGGAACTGTTCATCGGAACTCCGTCAAAACCGTTTCCGGCGGGCAGAACAGCCGTTTGGAGCGGTGGTGTTCACCGATACCGGAAGATACCGCGATCTTCAATCTCAACCCCCTCCGCTCAAAGAGTCCGGAGTCGAACTTTGTACAGTAGAAACTTGGACAATAAAGCGCCCCGATCAGCGGCAATCTGATTTGTCCGCCGTGATTGTGTCCGCAGAACGCAAGGTGAAAATGGCGCAGAAATCCTTTGTAATCAGCGGAAACCACTGCATCCGGGGAGTGGACGAGCAGAATATTCGCCACCCCTGCGGTATTTTCCGGCTCCGGAATAGTGTGAAAATTCACCGAACTCAAATCCGCCAAACCGCAAACCCGGATACCGTTGACGGTTTTGCTCTCATTTTCCAGCAGAGTTATTCCGTTCTCAGCGTAAAGTTTGGCAAAAAAATCCTCCGCGAGCCACCGTTTCCCGGTTTCCCAGTTGCCTTTGACGGCGATCACTTCCGGTGCGAGCGCGGCAAGTTTTTTCAACAACGGCGGCAGAGTATCCAGAAATTCGGCATCGTCGCACAAATCACCGCCGATAAGGAGGATATCCGGAGAAATGTTTTTTGCAACTTCTTCAAATTCAGCAAGTATTCTCCGGTTGCGTTCCGAGTTGTGCCAGTGCCAGTCGGAAATGAAAAGTATGCGTCTGCCTTTGAGTTCCGCCGCCGGAGCAGGGATATCCAGACGCCGCAGCGTGAGGAGTTTTCCGGAAAATCCGGTGCGGGGCATGGGAATACTCCGGCAGCGGCGGTATTTCGCCGCGCGCAGCCGGAATCCGCGTTTCAGCGGAAAGTATCTTGCTTCAAAGGCTTTCTGCAAATTGCTCATTTATCGAGTTCAGCGATAAGTTCCGCAGGCAGAGCGCTGACTTTGAGGAGTTTGCCCGGTTTGCCGTCGGGACCTTCAAACTCTTCACCGGTTTTGCGGTTCAGCAGTGCTTTGCCCAGACGGGTGCGGTATGAGAGGAAACGGCGCTCCGGATTTCCGTCCCACGCACCGAGCAGACAGTAGTTTTCAACTCTGCCATCGGACAGTTCGATTTCCACCTGAGAGCCGATCACGGCAACATCGGTCACTTCGACATTCGCCATGAGTACCGGCTGGATATTGGCAAGTTCGCGCTCCAGTTCGCCGCGTCTGCGGGAAAGGTAGTTGCGCCGTTCTTTGGCGGCATCGAACTCCGAGTTTTCACGGAAGTCGCCGTGGGCGCGGGCGGTTTTGAGCGCTTCACGGTTTTCCGGAACATGGATATTGATGATATCATCCAGCTCTTTGATAAGCATCTGATGTGAGTGGACACTGGTGTAAGTTGCCTCAAAGACCGGGGCATCGTTGGATTCGTTGTGCGCAGTTCCGGCATCGAGGATCTTCTTTCCGGCGCCGCCTTCGAGATACTCCTGGATTTTTTTGGACTGCTGGGCAAGTTTTACCATCAGACTCTGGCGCTGACCCGCATCGAGGAAGAGCGCACCCTGAAGTATCGACCCCAGCATCACCGGATCATCGTCAAGCATGGCGATGATATGTGCCTGAAAGGGTTTATCCTCAACGAGCATCGCCAGCAGTTCGCGGCGGGCGGCAAGGTAGACTTTCGGCAGATCTTCGTTGGAAAGTGCGCGGGAAACATTATCCAGATTGACCAGTGCAAGAAGGTTGTCATCTTTGCGTTTTTTGCGGTTTTTCCAAATCCAGAGCAGCAGATCCGCTCCGCAGTTGCGCTGATTGGCAAGTGCGCTGCACAGGAGTTCATTGGATATATGCGGACCGATGCAGTTGATCGCCTTGAGCGGCAGTTTGACCGCGCAGGCGGCAAGGTACTCTTCGGGGAAGATTTTCGACGCACCGGCGCAGAGTTTTTCCAGCAGTTTGCTGGCAAGTTCGCCCCAGACGGAGAAGGTTTCCTGAGTTGCCGCCGCCGGTTTTTCGGGGAAGAAGGCGATTTTGCCGACCAGAGAGTTGACTATCGCCTGCAAGGAATTTTCCGGAGTCCGTTCAAAGACCATCGCCAGCACTTCGGCAACAAGTTTGCTGTCACGCTGGGCGATCGCGGGGGAAAGGCGCTCAAAGAATCCGCAGAGTGCAGAGACCTCATCGGCGGCAAATGCCGGAGCATTCTTTTCCTGCTCCTGAGTAAGCAGCAGCTGGATCTCTTTGAGACTTCTGCCGTCGCAGGCGCGGCGGGAACCGGGTTTGGCGGCTCCTGCGGCAGGGGAGGCGGGCGCTGCCTGAGCGGCACCGATGTTCCAGTAACGTTCAAAGGCGGCATCATCGAGTTTTCTTGCACAGCCGCTGCGTGCCATAAGTTTCAGCCGTTCTTCGGGGATCGGAACCAGTTTGCGTTTTTCAACGGTCAGACGGAACAGCGCTGCGGAAACCGGAACCGCTCCGGCGACGACCAGACGGGAAACGTCCGGACCGGATGCGAGGATCGCTGCATCCTTCAGCGCGATTTCAAGCGGAACTGCCGCATTGGAACCGACCTGGGCAAAGGGCATCATCGGCAGTGAGGCATTCATGGCATCGACCGTTCCGGCGACACCCCAGCGGCGGGAACCTTCAAGAAAGACGATGGAACCGCTGCGCAGGGCAAGCAGTTTTTCAAATCTTCCGGCGATCTCAGCCGGAGTTTTTGCCTCAT
This sequence comes from Lentisphaerota bacterium, assembly GCA_015061615.1. Classification (GTDB taxonomy): domain Bacteria; phylum Verrucomicrobiota; class Lentisphaeria; order Victivallales; family Victivallaceae; genus UBA1784. Next base: position 7,251 of record SUWE01000031.1, on the reverse strand, counting down.
CACGCACGCCGACGGCTTTGACCACCGGAGCCTGAGCAATAAAGGGCGGCAGCAGAGTTTTCACCGCATTGACCAGCATTTTGCGGAAATAGGGCTTGCCCGGTACGCCGAGCGCGGCGATGGCAAGGACATATTTTGCTTCGGCGGGGGAAAGTTTGCGGCTTTCCCACTCCTCCCAGAGTGTTTCCAAGTGTCCGGCGGTTTCCTCATCCGCTTTTGCGGCAACGGCACTTTTGAGCGCCTCAAGTTTTTCCGGTTTCGGGGAGTCGATAACCGCCAGCATCAAATCTTCAATATCAGCCATAAAATACTATTCTCCTTAGCATGGTTAAAATCCATCTTTATAATATAGTCCCAAAACGGCAGGTTTACAACCTTTTATACGGAATTATATCCGCAAATCTTCCCATGCTTTTTCAAGTTTGGCAACCGGGGACTTGACTGCGCTCTTCACTTCGGGGGCAAAGACGGCGATGCGGGATTCTTCCAACAGCTCCCAGAAGCTGTACAATCCGTCGGAATCCGTAAGATCATCGAGGGTGGCAAGTGCGGCGTTGAAGCGGTCGATCCAGTGGTCGAGCTGTTCACTTTTCTGCATATCTTTCCCCGGAGCATCGGCGGCGCGCCGGGCGCGGAGCGTCAGCGCCCGCAGATAACGGCGGTAACCGGTGAACAGTGCCGGACGTTTGAGGAATCCCGGAGCAAAGAGCAGTTCAAGGTGTTCTTCTATTGCCGGAGCGGCGGCTTTTGCCCTCTGTGCAAGCCGGCGTATTTCGCTGTAAATTTTTGTGAAACTTTCCAGTTCTCCGGTCAATTCATCAAGTGTATTGCTCCAGTTCTGCATAACTTCAGCGGAAAAGCGTTCAAAATCCGCCTTTGACCTCACCGAAACCGGGTCGGTCTCAGTGGAGTTCATTATCGCTGAACAGAGCAGATCATACTCCATATCAGAGGCGTTGGAGTTCATCATCAAAGTGAGTTTCAATTCGTTTGAAAATTTTATTCCCCGTTTGAGGATTTTGACAAATTGGGCATTCTCCTTCATCAGCAGTGCGCAGACCGCGCGGCGGTGACTGCGGTCGGCTTCGGGCTGTTTGATGAACAACTCTTTGCTTATCAAATCTTTTTCTTTGTCAAAGTGCAGAGCGCAGTGGAATATTTTTCCCGATTCCGGCGGCAGTTCCACCGTCTGCGGAATGACTCCGGCGGCGGCATCCCACTTTTCCCATCCCGACTCCCGGTGTTTTTCCGCACCGGGAAGCGCGGCGGAAACTTTTGAGCTGTTCCCGGGACGGTCAGGCAGAGTTCTTTCAATGGATTTCACCCTGCCTGCTTCATTGAGAACGGCGATTTTCAGTTGCAGATACTCCGCCATTTTCACATTATCGAACAAACGCGGGTGAATATCCAGACCGACTGCGGTTTTGAGGAAATCCACCATCGCTTCGGCGGCGGGTATTTCCACCATCGACGCATCGCGTTTGAACTCATCGGCAAAGAGCGCCGCACACTGCGGGATACCGCCGATCTGACGGCGTATATCCTTTGGCAATGCGCGCATCATCGCTTCGGCAAAGTCAGCGGCGTAACCGGGGACCGGATACTCCGGCAGATGCGCCGGCAGAAGGTTGAGGGAGTTTTCCGGAACAGCGATCATCACACCGTCATTTTTCTCACCGGGAGCAAAATTGTAAAACAGTTTGAACGGTACTCCGGCGAACTCCATTTTCCCCGGATAATCGGCGGGTGAAAAGTCAACTTCGCAATTCATGAAATCCTTTTCTGCAAAATTCCAGCGCATAGCATTTTTCCGGAAACAGTTGTTGAGCGACTGCACCGAATTTGCCTCCATCGGCAGATGGGTGCGGAAAAATTCTTCGGCGGCGCCTTCGTCGTAGAGCTGCCCCGGACGGCGCATACGTTCTTCGTAAGTGAGCAGTTTTTTGCGTATGGCGTTGAACTTTTCCACCGCAGGCACGTTGCTGACCATTCCGGCAAGCAATCCGTCACGGATGAATATTTCCCGTGCCGCCGCCGGATTGAAGCGGGCAAAATCCACCTTTTTTCCGGCGACAAGCTGCAATGCACCCAGCGAAACTTTTTCCCTTGCGCGCACAAAACCGCTTGAGGATTCAAAATGCTCCTGATCACAGCTGCGCGAACAGAGATGGGGAACGGCATTTATCACCCATTCCGGTTCTATGACGGCGGCGTTTCTGCCGAAGAGCGCCCGCGTTTCCACAAATGCAAAACATACTATCCACTGCGGGAGCTTTTTGACTTTCGCCACTCCGCTGCCGGGGAAGATCGTAAATTTTTTACCGTCGATTCCCCGGTAGATACGGTTTTCCGTATCGAGTTGGGCAATATTGCGGGGAATACCGGTAAGCAAAGATTCATGAAGCAGCTGGTAACTGGTGTTTTCCAGCACTTCGATGGAAAATTTTTCCTTCATCGAGTCGGCAAGATCGGCGGCAAGGTTGCGCCATTCGCGGGTACGGGTGAAGTTGAGAAAATTTTTCCGGCAGAAACGGCGCAGATTGCCGTTGCTTTCAAATGCTCCGGCGGAAACGAGTGCATTCCATATATTCAGCCAGCCGGTGTAGTCGGAGTTTTCATCCTTCCACGGTGCGTGTGCCTGATCGGCAGCCTGCGGTTTTTCCACGGGTCTTTCGCGCGGGTCGGGGATGGATAATCCGGCGGCAAGTACGAGCATTTCGGGCAGAACTTTCCGTTTCTGCGCCTCAAGCAGCATTTTGCCCAGATGGGGGTCCGCCGGAAGGCGGGCGATGATGCGTCCTTCATGGGTGATCCTTCCGGCATCGTTCACCGCTTTGATATCGGTCAGAGTGCGGAAACCTTCTCTGATGAGCTGTCCCGGCGGCGGGTCGATGAAGGGGAATGTCCGTATATCCGGCAGATGGAGATTTGCCATCTGCAAAATCACTCCGGCAAGCGAAGTGCGTTTGATTTCCGGTGCGGTGTAAGCATCGAATTGAGCGAACTCCTCCTCACTGTAAAGGTGTACACATATACCGTCGGCGGTCCGTCCGCATCTGCCGCGCCGCTGGCGCACGGAAGCCTGGGAAATCATCTCTATCTGAAGCTCCTGTATGCCGCGCCGGGGATTGTAGCGGCTTATTCTCGCCAGACCGGAATCAATACAGAATTTTATCCGGGGAATGGTCAGTGACGTTTCCGCAACGTTGGTGCTGAGGATTATCCGCCGTGATCTGCCGGGGTGGAAGACCCGCTGCTGTTCGGCACTGCTCAATCGTGAATAGAGCATCATCACTTCGGTATCGGGGTAATTTCTGCCCATAAGCATTTCGGCGGCTTCGCGTATCTCTCTTTCACCGGGCAGGAATACGAGGATATCACCTCTTTTGTCGAAGCCGGAAAGCAGTTCGACGGCGCGTGCAATATGTCCGGAAAGTTCCTCATCTTCATACGGCGGCAGGTAAATATCTTCCACCGGATAGGTTCGTCCGCTGACTTCGATCACCGGAACATCGCCGAAAAACTCCCTGAAACGCTCCACATCCAGTGTCGCACTGGATACCGCAACTTTCAAATCCGGACGTTTCGGCATTATATTGCGCAATATGCCGAGCAGAAAGTCGATATTCAGCGACCTTTCATGCGCTTCGTCGATGATGATGCAGTCGTAGCGGGAAAAAAGCGGGTCGTTCCGCAGTTCGGCAAGCAGAATACCGTCGGTCATGAATTTGAGTACGGTTTCTTCAGTGGTGCGGTCATCAAAACGCACCTGACTGCCGACCTCTTTGCCGCAGGTGCAGTTCAGCTCCTGCGCCAGACGCCGTGCCATTGCGGTCGCCGCGATACGGCGCGGCTGGGTACAGCCGATCATGCCGTTTCTGCCGCAGCCGAGTTCAAGGGCGATCTTCGGCAGCTGGGTGGTTTTGCCGGAACCGGTTTCGCCGCCGACGATGATGAGCCGGGACTCCTGCCATGCCGCTTTTATCTCACCGGCTTTCAGGGAGACCGGCAGTGATTCAGGATATTCGATGCGGAGTCTTTCCGCCGCTGCGATCCGCAAATCCTTCACAGCTTGACGATCCTGCTGAAAGGAACGATCTTCAACGCTTTTCCGGTGGTGTGATCGTAGGTCACTGCCGCACCGTCAACGCGGATATCGCCGGACTCCACGACCGGCAGACGGACGGGCATTCCGGAACGGAATTTTTTGAGGACGGACTCCACCTCTCTGCCCAGCACGCTTCTTGCTCCGCCGCACATTCCGGCATCGGTCATGTACGCGGTTCCGCCGGGCAGGATCGCCGCATCGGCAGTCTGCGCATGAGTATGGGTTCCGAGGACAGCGGTGACTTTGCCTTCAAGAAAATATCCCATTGCTATTTTTTCGCTGGTCGCTTCCGCGTGGAAATCGACGATCACGGTCTTTACCCGTGACGGGAGTTCCGCAAGGATTTTTTCAACTGTTTCAAAGGGGCAGTATGCGCTGTCGCGCATGAATACCTTGCCCTGCAATGCGATAACGGCTACTTCGCCGCCGGCGGGATTCTGGAATATTCCGTAACCTCTGCCCGGCTGGGTGACGGAGTAGTTCGCCGGACGGATTATCCGGTCGCACAGATGGATCTCGTTTTCAAACCCCTTCTGATCCCATGTGTGATCGCCGAGAGTCACCGCATCGGCAACTTCAAGCAGTTCTCTTGCGCAGTTGAGGGTGATCCCGCTGCCGGCGGCGGAGTTTTCGCCGTTGACCACAACGAACTGGGCGTTGAACTCCCGCCGCAGGTCGGGGAGCAGGGTCTTGACGGCGCTTCTGCCGCCTTTACCGACAATGTCTCCGAGAAAGATAAAGGTCATTTTCAGTAAACTTCCCGGTAATCAATGATATTGAGCTGAGGCGGCATTTCCGGCTGCCGTTTATTGAGCTGCGGGGTCGCCAGCACATCCAGCATCCGGTTGGTGAAATCGCTTGCCGGACGGTTGAAGGCGATAAACTCTATCTGCCCGTTTCTGCCCTGCATGATGCCCCTTGCGTGAGCGCCGTTGCCGACCGGATTGCAGCGGATGACCCGCATATCGTTGAAACGGTAGATCGGCTTCTGGTTGCTGTGACCGAAGGGAGAAAGTTTTTCCAGACAGGTGAAGAAGTCGTCGGTAAGATCGGCGACATCCGCCGGACCGTCGTAGGATATGAAACTTTCCAGCTCCTTAGGGTCGATCTGGGAGCGTATTTCCTTATCCATTTCCTCATAAAACGCGGCGATATTTTCGGTTTTGAGACCGATACCGACCGCCATCGGGTGACCGCCGTAACGCTCAAGCAGATGGGCGCTTTTGGTAAGAACTTCGACCAGATTCAAATTGGCGATGCTTCTGCCGGAACCGTAGGCGTGATCGCCCTGGATGGTCAGAACGATGGTCGGACGGTTGTAGTCGCGTGCCAGACGTGACGCCACGATACCGATGACTCCCTGATGCCAGTCTCTGCCGGCAACGAGCAGTGAATAGGGACTGAGCCATGCCAGACCGCGTTCGATCTGACCGCAGGCATCCTGATAAATTTCCTGTTCCTTTTCCTGCCGGGTACGGTTGTAGGTTTCGAGTTCTCCGGCGCTGTAATGGGCATCGACGATGCTTTCGGATTCAAGCAGCTGCAATGCGACGTTGGCATCACCGACACGGCCGGCGGCGTTGATACGCGGCGCCAGACGGAAGGTGATATCCGAAGGGGACAACTCCGAGTGGAGTTTGGAACTTTCGATCAAAGCCCGGATACCGGGGCGCAGCTGTTTGCGCAGAGCTTCGATACCGTATTTTACCATTACGCGGTTTTCGCCGAGAAGCGGAACTATATCGGCGACTGTGCCGAGTGCGACGTAATCAAGGACTTCTTCCAGACGGGTCATGAAACCGCCGAGATTCTTTTCCCTGCCGTATTTGATGAAGGCGTGGGATAACTTGAATGCGGCACCGGCACCGGAAAGAAGTTGAAGATCTTCCAGTTCCGGATAGACTTTCGGGTTGATCACCGCCAGAGCATCGGGCAGTTCGTCACCGGCTTCGTGGTGGTCGGTAACGATGACGTCGATACCTTTGTCCCTGGCGACTTTGACGGCATCGCAGCTGGTTATTCCGCAATCGACAGTGACAAGCACGCCGCAGTCGCCGAACATTTCCAGAGCTTTTTCCAGAGATTCGGGGGTGAATCCGTAACCGTCATCGAAACGGTGCGGTATGAAGGAGTTGACTACGGCTCCGTTCTGCCGGAGTACCAGTGCCAAGAGAGCGCTTGCGGTGATGCCGTCGGTATCGTAGTCCCCGTGGATAAGGATCGGTTCGTGATCCGCTATCGCCTGCCACAGACGGGCGCAGGCATCTTTGATGCGGGGGAAGCGGTACGGATCGGTAAGATTTGCCAGACGCGGCTCAAGAAAGCCGGGAATCTGTTCTTCGGTGATGCCGCGGGCGGCAAAATAGACCGCGATCGGACGGGGCAGGTTGAATTTGTATTGCAGACGTTCAACATCCTGCGGAAGGATGTTACTCAAAGGTTTCCAATTTTTTACACTCATTTTCTCCAAAATTCCTTATATCATCTTATTAAAATACACCCTCAACCCCATTTTGTAAAGTTGTTTTTGCATTTTTTTTCGATTGTTTTAGAAAAAATGATGATAAAGGCGGCTTTCACAAGCTGTCCGGTGGGGCTTGCAAGCCGTTGGGGGTTGTTTTTTGCGCTTCGCGCTCAAGCCGTGCGCAGCACTGAAACGCGCGAAGCGCCAAGAGCAGCTTGCGCAGCAAGCGTGAAAAGTTTTTGCGAGCTTTTTACAAAAAGCGCTTAAATAAGTGCGCAGCACTTACCTGCGCGAAGCGCATAAACAAGCGCGAAGCGCAAAAAATAAACCCCTGCGGACAGTGCGCCACAGCGGGTATACCGAACCCATGCCTGCCCGCAAGCCGCGCGGGTTCAGATTGCAAACAACCCGCTTTCTGCAAGCCGCGCGGTGGAGCTTTGCCCGACTGGGAATTTTGGGAATACTGGGAATACTGGGGTTGGGCTTGTGTTGGTCTGCAAACACCCTGCGCAGACTGCAAACAGCGCCGCCCCCTTAAAAACCAGTATTCTTAGATATTATGAGAGACACAAGAGGTCTCTCATTTTTTTTGCAAAAAAAACAAAAGTGGTTTGCCTCTTGATAAAAACGGATTTATGTTAATCCAAGAACACCGAAGTCGCATAGTGCGCTTCAAAAC
>SUWE01000103.1 GCA_015061615.1 Lentisphaerota bacterium | reverse complement strand
ATGAGTCGAACCACCACCACACACGCATACCACTTGCCAGTACAAAATCCCGCATGCGCGGGCGCCAGGGGTGCAGGGGGCGTCCGTCTTCGTTACACTACGCCGTGACAAGTCGTGAGCGCCCCTGCAAAAAACTGACGGATTTATCCGGCAGGATACCGTTTTATTTTTCGCCGAAGCGCAACTCCCCGTTGTGAACTGAAACGGTTATCACTGCATTTTCGGCAAATTCCCCGGCGATGATCTTTCCGGCGAGGGGAGTTTCCAGCAGGCGGATGACGGCACGTTTGAGCGGTCTTGCTCCGAAATCCGGATCGTAACCGGCTTCCGCGATAAAAGCACATGCCTCATCACTGACCTCAAGGGTAAGTCCCTGCTCCTGAAGTCTGGCGGCGAGCTTACCGATCTGGATACGGGCGATCTCTTTGAGTTCATCTTTCGTAAGTTGTTTGAATACAAGCGTTTCATCAATACGGTTGAGGAACTCCGGGCGGAAATGTCTGCGAAGCTCTGCAGTCAGTTCATTTTTCAGCTTTTCCTCATCCTTGTGCGCATTTTCAAGAATCATTGAACTGCCCAGATTGCTCGTCATGATGATGATGGTGTTTTTGAAGTTCACCGTTCTGCCCTGAGAGTCGGTCACTCTGCCGTCTTCAAGGATTTGCAGCAGGATATTGAACACATCACTGTGCGCCTTTTCGATCTCGTCAAAAAGCACCACCGCGTAAGGACGGCGCCTGACCGCTTCGGTGAGCTGTCCGCCTTCTTCATAACCGACATATCCCGGAGGCGCACCGATAAGACGTGAAACGCTGAATTTTTCCATATATTCAGACATATCGATTCTTATCATTGCCCGTTCATCGTCGAAAAGCTGACGGGCAAGCGCGCGGGCAAGTTCGGTTTTTCCCACTCCGGTCGGACCGAGGAAGATGAAACTTGCGATCGGGCGCGCGGGGTCCTGAAGTCCGGCTCTGGCGCGCAGTACGGCATCACTGACAGCGGTGACCGCCTCATTCTGACCGATGACGCTTTTGTGGAGTTCACCGGAAAGTTTGAGCAGTTTTTCCTTTTCGCTCTGCACGAGTTTGGTTACAGGGATATGGGTCCAGCGGCTGATGATCTCTGCGATATCTTCCTCATCGACCTCCTCTTTAAGCATTCTGGATGCTTCACTTTCACGCATGGCTTTTTCCGCATCGGCAAGCTGTTTTTCCAGCTTGGGAATGACTCCGTGGCGCAGTTCAGCGGCGCGTTCAAGGTTGTAGGAGATTTCGGACTTTTCCAATTCCCCCCGCGCAAGGTCGAGCGCTTCGCGGCAGTCGCGCAGAACAGTGATCGCCCGCTTTTCGTTTTCGTACCGTGCCTGAAGTTCATTGCCGGTTTCGCGCAGTTCCGCCGCCTCTTTTTCCAGCGCTTCACGGCGGCGGATGCTTGCGGCATCTTTTTCGTTGCGCAGACTGGTCAGTTCGATTTCGATCTGCATGAGTTTGCGGCGGTTTTCATCCAGTTCACGGGGACTGCTTTCGATTCCGGTACGCAGTGCGGCGGCGGCTTCATCGACGAGGTCGATCGCCTTGTCGGGCAGGAAACGTCCGGAAATATATTTATCCGAAAGCACCGCTGCCGCCACCAGTGCGCTGTCCTTGAGCCGGACACCGTGGTGAAGTTCGTACCGTTCCTTCAAACCGCGCAGAATGGATACCGTATCTTCCACCGAAGGCGGATTGACCATGACCGACTGGAAACGGCGTTCCAGTGCGGCATCTTTTTCAATATATTTGCGGTACTCATCCAGCGTTGTCGCACCGATGCAGTGCAGTTCACCGCGGGCGAGGACAGGTTTGAGCAGATTTCCGGCATCCATTGCCCCTTCGGACGCCCCTGCACCGACAACGGTGTGCAGTTCGTCGATAAAGAGGATGATTTTTCCGTCGCTTGCCGTCACCTCTTTGAGAACCGCTTTGAGCCGCTCCTCAAATTCGCCGCGATACTTTGCTCCGGCGATAAGCGCCCCCATATCCAGAGCCGCCACCCGGCGGTCTTTGAGACTTTCCGGAACATCTCCGCGCACGATACGGCGGGCGAGACCTTCGACGATGGCGGTTTTACCGACACCGGGTTCACCGATCAGTACGGGATTGTTTTTGGTGCGGCGCGAAAGTATCTGAATGACCCGGCGGATCTCCTCATCCCTGCCGATGACAGGGTCGAGTTTATCCTGCATCGCCATCATGGTGAGGTCGCGGGAGTATTTTTTCAGCGCTTCAAAAGTTCCTTCCGGATCGGGGGAAGTCACCCGCTGACTGCCGCGCAGAGTTTGCAGGGCGTTGAGGATCTTTTCCGGTGTGATACCGGCATCGCGGAGCAGAACGGAAGTTTTGCCCGCATCAGATGCCAGCGCCAGCAGAAGGTGTTCCACGCTGACATATTCATCGCCCATTTCTCCGGCTTTTTTCATTGCGGCGTTGAGTACACTGCTGAAATCGCGGGTCATGGCAAGCTGCTGGGCATTGTGACCTTCGATACGGGGGAGTTCCTGTACGGCACCGGCAACTTTATTGCGGAAAAGTTCCCGGTTGACTCCGAGATTTTCCAGAATCGAACTGACGAGATTTTCGGGGTCATCAAGCAGAGCCGCCAGCAGATGCAGCGGGTGCAGTTCGGTGTGATTTGCCTGTTCTGCTGAATTTTGGGCATTCATCAGAGCTTCACGGCTTTTGGTGGTAAATTTTTCAATGTTCATGATTGGCACCTCCTGAGTTTACAAGTTTTCCGCTTTTATTCAAGCAAAAACCGTACCACAGATTAATTTACGCGGAAAAACTTGAAAAACAAGGTGTGTCAGTGTATATTTATGACGCATCACCGTGTCAAATTAACACATTTGGAAGATTTTTTATGGAATACGTTACCATCACCAGCGCCCAGAATCCGGGCGTAAAGCATCTGGTCAAGCTCCGCGACCGGAAGACCAGAGACAAAGAACAGTTGACCATTCTTGAAGGATACCGCGAACTGACCCGTTCCCGTGAGTACGGTATGGAACTGGTGGAGTGCTTTTTTTCACCTGAACACTTTCTGGGCTGCAACGAGTTTCCGCTTCTGGAAGAGATCGCCGCGTCAGGCGTGCGCGTTACCCGTCTTGCCCCGCACCTGCTGGAAAAAGTGACCTACCGTGACCGTCCCGAAGGATTGCTGGCGATCGCCAGAGTCCGGTCACACACGCTGGATAATCTCCCGGAATTTGACAAACCGCTCTACCTTGTCGCCGAAACTATCGAAAAACCGGGCAACCTCGGTTCGATGCTCCGCAGTGCCGATGCTGCCGGAGCCGATGCGCTCATCGTCTGTGAACGCAAAACCGATATCTATAACCCCAACGTCATCCGCGCCAGTACCGGAGCGCTCTTTTCGGTTCCGGTGGCAGTCTGTGACAACGATTCCGCACTTCAATATCTGCGTGAACGCGGTGTGAAGATACTTGCGGCGACACCGCATACCGACTTCAAATACACCGATGTCGACCTGACACAGGCGGTGGCGATCGTCGTCGGCGCGGAACAGACCGGCTTGACCGATTTCTGGATGGATCAGGCGGACTTGAAGGTGAATATCCCCATGCTGGGCAAAATAGACTCCCTCAACGTCGCTTCTGCCGCAACGATCCTCCTTTACGAAGCCGCCCGTCAGCGCCAGTTCGTCAAAAGAGAGAAGTAATACCTTCGGTCAGGGAAGAAAAACGGAACTGAGCGCAAAACCTGTGTGTTTTGCGGCGGTCTCTTTTCAGCGTAAAATAAATTCACTTGGAAGGATTGGCAGGCAAAAAAATCCATTGCTCAAAACTGATGTTTGAGCAATGGCAGATTTCAAGTAAAAAGTACAGCAGTCCTCAGTAAGAGTTG
>SUWE01000102.1 GCA_015061615.1 Lentisphaerota bacterium | reverse complement strand
GAAGAATACATTTGCTATTTTAATCATGGGAGAGTATCTTTAAGATTAAACGGAATGAGCCCAGTGGAATACCGGAGCACATTCCATGTAAATTAATTCGTACAATTTTTTGGGGTCACATCAAAAAAACACCGGTTTTGCGCTCAGCCCCGTCGTTTCACTTCCGTCGGCTTTGCCTCCGGGAGTGTTTTCTTTGTATGTGGTTGCCTTGCGCTTTTTCGCCCCGGGGCTGTGATGCTTCATATTTTGACTTTTGTCAAAATGCTTCATGCGCCGCCCCCTTTGAAAACAGTATTCTCAGTTTTCACAGTCTGCGGCGCCCTATAAAGTCCGCACGCCGCAGACGGTATTCCAAAGTGTCACAAATCCGCAGCATGAAATATTGAATTTTCCTCTTAACCGCTTATGTTGTATTACAGCGCAGAAGCGGTTTACTGTAAAGGAGAAAGAGGAGAATATGAGGAGTTTTACAACACTGCACCTGCAATATGCACACCGTTTTTACAACTTCAAGGGTGAAGCGCAATATCTGCACGGTCATACCGGAACATTGACCATTGAGGTGGAAGACACCATCAATAAAGGTGTGAATATGGTGTTCCCCTGCAATGAAATCAAAAAGACCGCCTGGCACGTTTTGCAGAATTTTGATCACGCACTGATTTTGCGTAAGGATGATCCGATTCTGCCGGCAATTTTACAGGTCTATGAAAAGCAGGGTATCCGCGACGGTGCGCCCACGAATACCATGAAAGGTCCTGCATTCCATACCGATCTGGCAGTTGCTTATCCGGAGTGCCGTCTTGTCGTCACAGAGGAGACAATGACCGTTGAAGGAATGATAAAAATCGTCCACGACCTTTTGAAAGACAAGCTCAATATCGTCAAACTGACCTTTGTAAGCGGGGATAATTCAGCTTCATGCTGTTATCCTGTCAGCGGCAGCATCGACCGCTGTCCCTGCTGCGGAATAGCGCTCGACAGCAATGGTGTCTGCCCGAAATGCGGCTGTAAAAAGAACTGAAAATTTATTCAAATGCTTTTGCGCTGTAAAAAGCGCACTGATTGTCCGTTCAGTCAGTGCGTTTTGCCTTGTGTGGAACAGCAGATTTCTTATGTCAACGGGAGTTTTGACGGTTGTTTCTGACCGAACCCTGCAAGTTTTTCAGAAAATTTTTGAAAAATCTCTTGACAAATTCCCGGAAAAGCACTATATTAATCGGAAATTCAGGGTAATTTATCACAGGAACTATTGATGAGACAAGGCAGCGCAACAGCTTTTTCAAAGTCTGCAATCATTATTGCGGACAGCTTTGCTTTTGCCCGAATTACCAACATTTTCCGAATTAGCAACATTATTATTTAAGACCGCACGCAACCAAATAACACGGCTTGCGGGTGGTCTTGACAGAGTGTCACAACGGCACACTGAAGATTCTCCCCCGCCTGTTCGTGTGAAAAAATAAACGAAAAGGCAAAAAAATGGAAAATCTCAAACAAATCGGAACACGGATCAAAGCTATCCGTACAGAGGCGAACTATTCAGTTGAAAAGATGGCGTCTGCCCTCGGCATTACTGAAAATGAGTACATTTCCTGTGAAAATGGAAGTGTTGAGGCGCCGTTTTCATTCTTTTATAAATTTGCAGAGTTTTTCAACATTGAAATTTCCTCACTTCTCAGCGGTGAAGATTCCAATCTCAACTCATATACCATCACCCGCCGCGGCAAAGGATTCTCTCTTGCCCGCAGACCGGGATTTACCTATCTGCATCAGGCTATCCACATGAAAAACCGGGTGGGGGAACCGTTTATCATCACCGCTCCATACGAAGGTGAGGAACCGGAACTGAAATTTTCCACCCATTCCGGACAGGAGTTCATCCTGATTCTCGATGGCTCGCTCCGCGTTGTCCTCAAAGATAAGGATGAGGTGCTGAATTGCGGGGATACTATCTATTTTGACGGCCGCTCCGCTCACGCCCTGACCGCACTCGGCGGCAAAAGCTGTAAATTTCTTTCCATCGTGATGCACACCGGTGTCGAAGATTCTGAACCGGAACATTTTGCCGTCAAACGCTCGCGCAGTGAGCAAACCTCAACGGAAACCGGCACATTGCTTTATCAGAAATATATGAAAGAAACCTGGGATGAGGAAGGCAATCTCTGCAAGGTGGATTTCAATGTTCCGGAAAACTTCAACTTCGCTTTTGATGTGCTGGACTGTCTTGCCCGAAAGAATCCGGATAAACTTGCCATGCGCTGGGTTTCCAATGCCAAAGAGTGTAAAGACCTGACTTTCGGCGATATTTCGGAAAATTCCTCCCGTACTGCCAATTTGTTCTATTCTCTGGGAATCCGCAAAGGCGACCGGGTGATGCTCATCGTCCGCCGCCATTATCAGTTCTGGTATCTTCTGAATGCTCTGCATAAACTCGGTGCTGTGGTCATTCCCGCTCCGGTTCAGCTGCTCGGACACGATATCGAATACCGTATCAACAAAGCTCATGTCAAGTGCGTGGTCTGCACCGCCGGTGACGGTGTTTGCGATGCGGTAGACTCCGTCGCGGATAAAACTCCGTCACTCAAGTGGAAACTCGTTGTCAACGGTGAGCGGGACGGCTGGATGAATTACGATGCCATGTACGGTAATTTCCCGGCTGAATTTGCCCGTCCGGAAAATTTGAAATCCTCTGATCCGCTGTTGATCTTCTTCAGTTCCGGCACGACCGGTTATCCCAAGATGGTGGAACACGACCACACCTATCCCATCGGTCATATCATGACTGCGCGCCACTGGCACAAAGTCAATCCCAACGGCATCCACTTCACCGTTGCCGATACCGGCTGGGGCAAAGCTCTCTGGGGAAAAATCTACGGTCAGTGGCTCTGCGAAGCGGCGGTATTCACCTATGACTTTGACCGTTTCCATGCGGCGGATATGCTGCCGATGTTCAAGCAGTACGGAATCACGACTTTCTGCGCTCCGCCGACGATCTTCCGCTTTCTGGTGAAAGAGGATATGACGCAGTATGATTTTTCCTCTCTCCAGCACGTGACAACTGCCGGAGAAGCCATGCCGCCGGAAGTGAGCGAATCTTTTGCCCGCGTTTCCGGACTTCTGCCGCATGAAGGTTTCGGACAGACGGAAACGGCTCTTTCCATCGCCACTTTAGCCAATGTTGCTCCCAAACCCGGCAGCATGGGTAAAGCCAATCCGCAGTATGAGGTCGTTCTGCTTGATCCGGAAGGCAATCCGGTCGCAGTCGGTGACACCGGTGAAATCTGCATCAAAGCCGAACAGCACGATCATCCGATGGGACTTTTTGATCAGTATGTGGATAATGAGGAAGATACCCGCAAGGTCTGGCACGACGGCTATTATCACACCGGCGATCAGGCGTGGGTGGATGAAGACGGTTACTTCTGGTATGTCGGCAGAGCTGATGACATCATCAAAACTTCCGGTTACAGAGTCGGTCCTTTTGAAGTGGAAAGCGTCATCATGGAACTGCCCTATGTGCTGGAGTGTGCAGTGACCGGTGTTCCGGATGCCACCCGCGGCAAAGTTATCAAGGCAAGCATCGTGCTGGTCAAAGGCAAGGACGGCAGTGAAGAACTGAAAAAAGAGATACAGGAGTATGTTAAAACCCATACTGCTCCGTACAAATATCCCCGTATCGTGGAATTTATGACCGAACTGCCCAAGACTGTCAACGGCAAAATCCGCCGTGTCGCTCTGCGGGATAAGGGCAACGCATAAATGCTTTGATCTGTTCAATACCGGGAGCAGGGGCTGAGCGCAAAACCTGATGTTTTGCGGCGGTCTCTTTTCAGCGTAAAATAAATTCACTTAGAAGGATTGGCAGGCAAAAAAATCCATTGCTCAAAACTGATGTTTGAGCAATGGCAGATTTC
>SUWE01000101.1 GCA_015061615.1 Lentisphaerota bacterium | reverse complement strand
TTTCTGTCGCGTTTGCCCGGCATAGTCACATCATCCGCACCGGAACTTGCATGTTCCCGGCGCGGCGGTATCGTCAAATCCATATCATCCATAAAAAATAAATCCTTCCCGCACTTAACTGTATTAACACCCTATAATATATCTTCTGTTTTTATTTTTGCAAATATCATAATCATAAAGCGTAAGCAAAAAATACCCGAAAACAGATTTAACAAAGCACAATTTTCAATGTTCGGCAATATGATACGATGTACAGATTTCTCAAGATTTGAAATATTAACAATTGAAAATAACTCACAGATGTATTATATTATATAGATTACACATTTTTTTGAAAGGACTTTATTATGGCTGATACAGTTGAAAAAAGCGCTCCTATGGATTTCATCCGGGAGATCGTTGACAATGATGTCAAAAACGGCAAAAACAACGGTGCCGTCGTCACCCGTTTTCCGCCGGAACCCAACGGTTATATCCATATCGGTCACGCGAAGGCACTCTGCCTCGACTTCGGCATTGCTCAGGAGTTCAACGGCAAATGCAATTTGCGTATGGATGACACCAATCCGACCAAAGAGGATACCGAATACGTCGAATCCATCATCAATGATGTGCGCTGGCTCGGTTTTGAGCCTGCGGCAGTCCTCTATGCCAGCGATTACTTTGACCGCATGTACGATTGCGCCGTGGAACTTATCAAACGCGGCAAAGCCTATATCTGCACCCTGACCAATGAGGAGTGGGAGGAGTACAAAGGCAATCTTCAGACTCCCGGAAAAGATTCTCCGGGCCGCAGCCGCTCAATCGAAGAAAACCTCGACCTTTTCGCCCGCATGAAAGCCGGTGAATTTGAGGATGGAGCAATGGTTCTGCGTGCAAAAATCGACATGGCTTCACCCAATATCAACATGCGCGACCCGGTTATCTACCGCATCCGCAGAATACACCACTTCCGTCACGGCGACAAATACTGCATCTACCCGATGTACGACTTTGCTCATCCGCTGGAAGATGCGTTTGAAGGCATTACCCATTCCCTCTGCACCCTTGAATTTGAGATCCACCGCCCGCTTTATGACTGGGTTCTGGAAAATCTCGACTTCCCCGATCCTCCGCACCAGTATGAGTTTTCACGCCTCAATCTGACCTACACCGTCATGAGCAAGCGCAAACTGCTCCAGCTGGTCAAGGAAAATCATGTTGACAACTGGGATGATCCGCGTATGCCGACCATTTGCGGTATGCGCCGCAGAGGTGTTCCCGCCGCCGCGATCAGAAAAATGTGCAAGATCGTCGGTGTCACCAAGTTTGACGGAACTACCGATGCCGCCGTTCTGGAACACTGTATCCGTGAGGAACTCAACGCCACTGCAAGCCGTTATATGGCGGTGCTTGACCCGTTGAAGGTCACCATCACCAACTTTCCCGCGGAAGGTGTCGAACCGCTGGACGCGGTGAACAATCCGGAAAATCCCGATGCCGGCAGCCGCAAAATCAGATTTTCCAAAACGATCTATATCGACAAAGCCGACTTCATGCTTGAACCGCCCAAAGGATATTTCCGTCTGGCTCCCGGAGCAGAAGTGCGTCTGCGTTACGGATACTTCATCCGCTGTACCGATGTGGTCAAAGATGCCGAAGGCAATGTCGTTGAAGTTCTCTGCACCTTCGACCCCGAAACCCGCGGCGGCAACTCCCCCGACGGCAGAAAGGTCAAAGGAACGATCCACTGGGTTTCCGCCGATGATGCGGTGGAAGCGGAAGTTCGTCTCTATGATCGGCTCTTTTCCGTGGAAAATCCGGGGGCTGACGGCGTGGACTTCCTTACCCAGCTCAATCCGGACTCCAAAAAAGTCGTCAAAGGTTTCATCGAACCCGAAGCCGCCAAACTCACCGCCGGAACTGCAATACAGTTCGAGCGCGTAGGCTACTTCGCCGTTGACCCGGATACCTCTGATGCTCTGCCCGTTTTCAACCGGACAGTCACGCTGAAAGACTCCTGGAGCAAACAGCAGAAAAAGTAATTTGCTGAAACTTCATTCAAGCCCGCAAAACAATGCGGGCTTTTTTTGCACCTGCGGGTATAGAGGCGGAAATGTTGGCAAACGGAACTTGCGCGGCTTGCGAACCAACAACGGTCTTGATACCCGCCGGGGCTTGCAGTCCACTGGGTGCGCCGCTGACTGTGATTACTGGGAATGCTGAGAATGCTATGAATACTGGTTTTTAGTTGGTGCGGCGCGTTTGTCCATCATAAGCCAGCAACAGTATTCCCAGTATTCCCAAAATTCCCAGTCGGGCTTGCTCCACCCAACGGCTCGCAGAATGTGGCTTGTTTGCAATCTGAAGCGGTACTGCCAGCAAAAAAACTGCCGCAAAACATTCCGTTTTGCGGCAGTATCCGGTTCAGAAAAAATCACTCGGCGCCGTACTGCTCATAGTAGGCATTGATCGCCGCCATGAGAGTATCGTCGATGATGACTTTGCCTTTGTAAGGACGGTTGTAAAGGTGTTCAATAACCTCTTTCATCGTAACGATGGCACAGGTTTTAAGACCGTATTTTTCGGAAATTTCACACAGTGCGCTCCTGGTTCCCTGTCCGCGTTCCATGCGGTCAACGCTGACGACAAGTCCGAGGACATCGACATTGCCCTGAGCCTGAAGAATGGGGAGAGTTTCACCGATGGAAGTTCCTGCAGTGGTAACATCTTCGATGATAACGACTTTATCGCCGTCACCGACGGGACCGCCGAGCAGGATACCTTTATCGCCGTGGTCTTTCACCTCTTTGCGGTTGGAGCAATAGCGGATATCGGCGCCGTATTTTTCGGAAATCGCAATCGTGGCAGCCACGGAAAGGGGGATTCCTTTATACGCAGGTCCGAAAAGCACATCAAACTCCAGCCCGAAGGTATTTTTGATCGCCTGAGCGTAGTATTCGCCCAGTTTGCGCAGCTGGGAACCGCTGCGGTAGAAGCCGGTATTGACAAAAAACGGGGTTTTTCTGCCGCTTTTGGTCACAAAATCGCCAAATTTAAGCACTTGGCAATCGATCATAAATTCGATAAATTCCTGTTTGTACTGTTCCATATTTTCACCTTATATGTCTGGTCATCAGGAGAAAAAACTCCGCCGGGCAAACCTGACGGAGTTTTACAAATTTCACTTACAGAGATGCGGCGATAACCGCCTGTCCGTGACGCTTGAATGTCTCATCCGGAATATGGATTTGAACATTGAGTTCGGGGAACTCCTCTTTCAGCACGCGCGCGGCTTCATTGATGATCTCGTCACCGCCTTTGCCGCTGGAAACACGGCCGAGCAGCAGCAGATTTTCCAGATCATAGAAATCGGCATAGTGCGCAATAGCGTAACCGAGGTAGACACCGACGGAACGGTAAATGGCAGATGCACGCGGATCATCTTCACTGCGGGCTTTCTGGACAAGTTTGAGGATCTCCGGCAGCGGAGTGCCTTCGGGGAACTCAAATCCTGCGGGTTTGACCAGTCTGCCGACCGCCTGCTGTGAAAGATACATCGCACCGACACCGGCATCACCGCTCCACTCGTCGCAGGGCGGATTATCTTCACGGTAGTCAACGGGGGCAAACGCCAGTTCGTTGAGATAATCGGTCAGACTGCCGTCGGGAGTGACGTAGCCGACAGCTTCGCTGGTACCCATGGCAAGACCGATAAGGGAGTTCTTTTCCAGACTGACCGCACCGGCAAGCGCGGTAACTTCGCCGTCGTTGAGAACGACAAAGGGAACTCCGGGGAACTCTTTGGCGATTTCAAGGAAGATCGGCTGAACTTTGCTCTTGAAATCCGCTTCAGGAATACCGCGGAAAAGTGACGCGATACGCGGCTGATTATCCACATAAACACCTGCGGCAGAACCGCCGATGGCATCAATACGGGGCAGCTTGGCGGCGGCGCGGCGCAGGGAGTCGAGAATACCTTCACGGTGATAGTTGACATCTTTCTGGAAGTAGGGATCCCAGACGACC
>SUWE01000100.1 GCA_015061615.1 Lentisphaerota bacterium | reverse complement strand
CTTCGGTTCCTTTTATTGTAATGTAGCCTGTTTGCAGCAGTAATGTCAACGGATCGATATTATCGATTTCAAAGGCATTGAATGCGACTTGCGGCACAGCGTCTTTCAATGCCGCCTCAAAGTTAAAGTCTTTCTGCTTGGTCAGCTCCATCAGAAAAGATGGCGTTCCGGTGGAAAACCAATAATTATTGAATTCTCCACCATTTTCAAAGAAGTATGCCAAAGATACCGGATTATAAACCGTCTTCGCATTTTTATGAAAACGATATCCGTTGTACCACTCTTTTATCTTGCCTTTGTAAGCAGTAATATCCGTATTTCCGGCAAGAGCCGCAATACGATCGCCGAAGTTTGCTTCCAACTCTTCCTGAGTATAGCCGAACATAGTGGCATATCTGGCATCCATAGTAATGTCTGTAAGATTGTTCAAATCAGAGAATAATGAAACATGACAAAACTTACTGACTCCGGTAATAAAAACAAAACGCAATATGCCGTTTTTTTCTTTTATCACAGAGTAAAATGTCCTTAATGCTTCAAGGAAACGAGAACGTTTTTCTTGAGTTATGTTGTTGAGAATAGGTTTGTCATACTCATCCAACAGTATGACAACATCACCGTCTCTGTCATGTAATTTCTTTATCAGGGTATGGAACATTGTATCAGAAGATGACACTCGTAATTCTACATTATTGACATTTGCCTGTTCAAGGAGCATTTGCTGAAAACGCTCTTCCATTTTTTCGAGAGTACTGAAGTCCCGTCCATTCATATCCAAGTGAATCACAGGATATTTTTCCCAGTCATAAGGTTTATCATAAATAGCAAGTCCTTGAAACAGTTCTTTCTTACCCTCAAAGATTGCTTTTAAGGTAGATACGGTCAATGATTTTCCGAAACGTCGGGGACGGGAAAGAAAATAGGAGCCCCCGGCAGGATTTATCAAATTCCAGATATACTCCGTCTTATCGACATAGAGATATCCTTCCTGACGTAATTTTTCAAAACTGTAAACGCTACTGGTAATATCTTTCATTATCATACTCTCCCGTTAAGGTAATATACACCGTGCAGGCACCTTTTTCAATCAGACCGGTCCATAAAAAAAAGAAAAATCGACTTGCAGGGCAGAATATTTCGGCAATAACGCTCACAAAATATTCAGCTTCATCACCTCTGCCAGAATTTCCATATCCCGGCGGAAATCACCGAATCCCAATACCAGATGTTCGCGGGAGATATTTTTGATGCAGTATTCAAGGTCATCAAATTCCAGTAATCCGGTGGTTTCACAATGGGAAAAAGGATGACGGGAAGTTTCCAGCACTTTGCCGTGAGCGATCAGCAGATCTTTGCCGTTAAGGTGCAGTTCGATTCCGGTAAACTCCTGATTTCCGGCAAGATCACAATCCACTCCGCAGCCAAGTCCGTCACGCTTCATCTCGTAAGTTCCGCCCCAGTCGCAGAGCCGTGCCTTGCCGGAGGGCGACATTTCCGCCGGAACCACCCCTACATAACCGCAGTGCCCCATCCGTGCCAGATTGTGCTTTTTCCCGCTGTACTGCGGCGCATCCAGCGGATCACCGAAGTGACCATTCAAAGCTCCGGCGTAACTCAATGGATAGATATTGGACATCATACAGGGTTTATTCAGCAAAAAGGAGATCATTGCCATATTCAGCATGGCACAGTAATCCCCGTCGCAGGAGGCAATATATCCCTCTTCCCGCGCCAGTGCCTGCGCCAGACAGGGAACATCCCTGCCGCCGGAAGTAAGCAATTCGCCGTAACAATTCACTCCGAAGCCGAAGGCTTTTTCCTCTTTCAGAACCGATTTTATTCCAAACCATGTCCGTAATGCTTTCACCAGTTCCCCATGTTCCGGAACCTGATCGATGTAACGTGCCTTATGTTCTTCCCAGTACGCAAGCAGTTCCTCGTCGCTGAATTTCGCCCCAGCCTCCCGGAAGGATTCCAGAGGACGGATTATCAACTGCGTACCGATATTATCTTTGATAAGTTTGCCGCCGGCAAGGGCGTTCCACGGGAAGTTCTGTTTGCCGAAAACCACCATTTTCCCATTGGCAAGGAACTTTTTCACCCGGAGCGCCCGGAGCAGCATGTTGCCTTCGGCACAATTTTTCACCAGATGCACCTGACAGCCGAGCGCCCGCAGAAAATCCGCCGCTGACCACTTCCAGAAATCCGGCTCATCAAATTCGATCAACGGCCAGAAAAGCACCGGTATGCCGCGTTTGACCAGCACTTCCGGGCACTCATTCCAGATTTCCGTCGGATAGCACGGACTGCTGATGGGCATGATCAGGTCAACGTCGTCGCCGAGATTGGCGATCAACTGATTCCAATGTTCCGGATCTTTCACGCAGACAAGCTCATTGAAAATGGCGTTATCACCGGCACAACGGGAAACATCCGCCACCTTTACCGAAGGTTCCCCCTCCCGGGCAAGTACCGGCTGGATACGGACTTTCGGCACATCCAGAACCGGATTATATGATGATGGTTTAAGAAAACGGGTAACTTTGCTGAACATGGCGATCTTCTCCTTTTTTTTTGAAATTACCTCTGCTGTTGATAATATAAAATCGCACCTTTGTTTTTTCAACAGCTTGCATCTTGACTTTTTCATGCTATATTAGCACAAAATGATTAACAGGGCAATATCAGTTTTTCGGAGGCGATCATGGCAAATATTCCGCTTCTTCACTACAGTGATGAGGGAGATTGTTCAACTTACATTCCCAAACACACCCACCGGACAATGGAGTGGGTGCTGGTGAAAAAGGGGGTGTTTCATTCGGCATTTACCGGTTTTGAAAAACTGACCGGCGGCGAAGGAGATATTTTTGTCATTCCATGCGGTATCGGGCATGACCAATCTGAAGTACCCGATGGAGAAAATATCTTTGTTCTGGTCGAAGGTTTTGAGCAGGAAAGTTCCCCGGCGCCCTATATCGTGCATACGGGCAAAGATCAGCTGCTTATGCAATACTTCGAAGCTCTGCCGCGTTTGAATCGCAACGCTTCTTCCCAAAGTGAAACCGCAAATTTCCTGCTGGCGCTTTGGGAGAGAATGAAGTTCTTTGCCGCCGGAAAAAAAGAAATTTCACCCCGTCATCCGGGATTGGATAAAGCGGTGAAAACCATCCGGAAAAACTTTACCGGCGATCTTGCCATACCTGACCTTGCGGCAAAAGCCGGAGTAAGTCAATCCCACTTGAATCTTCTCTTCCGGAAAAATTTCGGTTACGGCGCAGTAAGTTTTATCCGGAAAACCCGGTTGAAATACGCCCGGGAACTGCTGAAAAATCCCTACGTTTCCATTGCCGAAGCCGCATGGAACTCCGGATTTGCCGACCCCAACTACTTCAGCCGGATATTCCGCAAAGAATACGGCCTTTCCCCTACGGAGTTCCGCGGGGAAAAGCAACTTGATTTCAAAGATTATTGAAATCAATTATCCTGGAGGGTGTTTTAATTCTTCGGAATAGTTCTCGCAAGCTCAAAACGGTTGTTGACAATGCAATTTTGCGGAACCATGCCGTTTCTTCGGAAAACATCTCTGAAAGCAAAAAATAAAAAGAGAGTTCGGCTTTCTCTCAAAGCAAATGTCTGTATTTTCCGCAGAAATAAAAACCGCCCCGGAAAACAGTCGCACCGCAGGCGTTTACAACTGCTGATTACAGATTTTTGATAATTTTCGGCAATGGTCGGGGATTGTGGAATTTACCAACGGAAATTGTCCCCAATACCCTCACAATACCAGTTTTTATAGTCATTGCGGCATCTGACGAAGTTTCTTCAAGTATTCCTGTGCAATCGTATTATCAGGGGAAAACACAAGTAATTGCCTGCATAGTTCCCGGGTTTTTTCCCGTTGGGTACTGATATTGCAATCTTTGATCCTCTGCTGCATCCCGGCAATCCACAAGGTTTCCATCTCTTTCCGGTATGGACTTGTTGCAAAATTCTTGATAATGTCCGGAATGTCTCC
>SUWE01000099.1 GCA_015061615.1 Lentisphaerota bacterium | reverse complement strand
CTGACGGATATTGCGGAACTCAAAAGTCAGTTCGCCGATGGCGACACGGCGGATACCGTCGAAACCGCCGGGAGTGGCATCCATGTCGGTAATGCCTCTGCCGGCAAGCGGCGCAATGGCGAAACAGCCGGTGTCAAGCACCCACGCATCGCCGTCAGGCATATCCGGGTCAGCCATGATGGTCATGCCTCTGCCGTTGATCTCGTTGACGATCACCGCGACGTAAGCTCCGCGGCGGTCATCGGAACGCAAAATCTGGATACGGTCACGGTATTCGTTGGAAATGACCCGCGCCTGACCGGGGGAGCAGAGTATCTGCATCGGGTCACCGCCTTCACCAAGCACCGCCTGCGCGCCGTCATTGATGAGGAAACTGTCAAGTTTGCTCTTGTTTGCATCAATGGCCGGAACTCCCGCCTGGGTGCCGAAGTAGTAGAGGCCGCCGGCTTCGCCGC
Source organism: Lentisphaerota bacterium (assembly GCA_015061615.1). Lineage (GTDB taxonomy): Bacteria > Verrucomicrobiota > Lentisphaeria > Victivallales > Victivallaceae > UBA1784. Next base: position 3,574 of record SUWE01000099.1, on the reverse strand, counting down.
GGGTGTTGACCGATGCTTCCACACGTCTGCCGAAAAGCGCCACGCGGTTCAAATCGCGGGCAAGGTCAGCGAGGGCGAAAGCGGTCTGACGGTTGAGCTGATTGTCGGCATTTCCATAGAGATTTACGGCAAGCGCCGTTCCGGAAAGGACGATCTCTTTACGGAAGATCTGCGTGGCGTTCCACTGACTGGATGCCAGATGATAATTTTCTTCACCGTCACCGTTGGAAGTTCCTTCACTCATCGGAGTGGAAACGATGAGGAAGTTTCCACCTTCAGACGGCAATGCGGAAACGGTGGAGATCGTTGAACCGTTGACCGAAGCGATCTCCAGATCGGCTCCGGATGCAGAAACAGCGGTCACGCGGAAAAGTGCCGGATCATTCTTGAGTGCGACAAGGGTTCCGGGTTTCAGTTTGGCGGCATCGGCGGCGGAAAGGGTGATTTTTCCGCTGCTTGCGGCAGTTGCGGTGACTCCCCTGCCGGTGAGCTGGTCTTCAAGATATTCATGCTTGGCACTTGAAGCAGGCGCACTCACACGGAAGTTGGAAATGAAACGGGGTTCGTCTTTGATGACCGCGCTCATAACATCGGCGAGGTCGCGTTTGCGGTTGGCAAATGAGTAGTTGTAAAGCATCTTTTTTTTCCTTCTTTTTTGCTTTTGATATGTTATCGGGATACGGCATCAGGCGCATTGTCGATGGACAACGCTATCAACCCGATGCGGTCAGCCGTGAAGTTTTCTTCCGCTTTGGCGGCGGAAGAATCATTTTTCACCACATTACCGGCGCTGCTGCCGGGGGTGATGCGGGCGTGGAAACAGCCGGGGGAGACCGCCGAAAATTCTCTGGCAAAAGCGCGCAACGCCTCCGCATTACAGAGGTCGACACCATGTTTTGCCGCGGAGAACTCCAGATAATCCGGGTCGGCACAGCCGCTTTCAAAGCAGATTTTTTCCACAATGCTGCGCTGCTGTAAAAGCGCATACTTTTTCTGCAAAGCGGCGTATTCTTCTTCGAGCCGGGCAACTTTTTCAGACTCCGGGGTGACGGTCGGTTCAGCAGGGATTTCAGATTGCTGTTCCAGTATATCATCTTCGTTCATAGATCACTTCTCCTTGTAAATATCATTGATTATATCCTCCTTTTCCGCAGGGGTGACGCTGCCGATGGAACTGAGCATTTCCACTGCGCTTTTACCGATGGCGCGGCGGTATGCCTCACCTGCCGGTATCTCCGAAAGCTGGAGCAGTCCGGCGATGCCCGATGCCAGATCGTTGACCGCAAAACGGCGGTTGTAACGCACATGGGGAACACTCAGGTCAAGATCGTAACGGCGCATAAGTTTCCACGCATCAAGCTCCGCCTGTTCAAGCAGATCGGCTCTTGCGGCAAGGAACTGGGCGACATTCTGAAAGTCCCATGCCTTGGATTCCGAACTCTGACTTTCACGGGTGCTGCTCTGCACCGCCAGACCGACGATATCGTAAAGTTCCTGCTTGAGATAACGGTTTTCAGCTCTTATGGTATCCGTTGCAACTCCGGACGGACTGATATAGCGGCTGATACCTTTTTCTTCGACAGCTTCGATAATGGCGGCACTGCGGGCAACGGTGGCGGAAAAATTTTCCGGCTTGCCGCTGCGGTCGGCAAGTTTTTTCGCACTCCGGGCGAAGGAGTCGGAAACGACAAGCATACCGAACATCTGTTTGACGGTGTTCATCTGCGCTTCGGATTCATTGTTCATGATCGCTTCACTTATGCGCACGACATCTTCAAACCAGTGATTGGCAGTCAAACCGAATCCGTCCGGCTCAGTCACGCAGACCAGCGGAACACACCCGGTGGGATTGACTCCGGAAGCACTCTCGATAATGCCGGAATTACCGTTTTCATAAACACGCCAGCTGTTCCGGTCATAAAGACGGCGGCGGCGCACCTTCACCGGAGGCGTAAACGGGTCATCACAGCAATACTCCTCCTCAGCAGTCAGCGCCCAGAGCAGTCTGCCGTCACTGCCGTAAGCCCAGTCGGTCACCTGCAAAGGGGAAAGTGCGCGGACGTAGGGGCGCAAACGCTCCTCCTTTGCCTGCAAGCGGCTCGGAGTTCCGGAAAATATCGGCATTTCCACCAGAAGCCACGCCCTGCCGTAAACATTGAGCAGAGTGGAAAGCTGGCGCATGACATCATTGGCACGCAATCCGGTACGGCTCCAATCTTCGACCAGTTCCGGATCGGCACCCTGCCGTACCGGATCAACGCTCAGCGCATACTGGGTGATGCGGCGCGCGATCGCCCGCGGATAGTTGAAGTAATAGGCACGGCGGCGGCGTTCAGCGAACTCCAGATCAAGTTCCGAAACATGCCGGACAAGTGCCTGTTCGATATACTCCCTGCCGCCGGAATACGCTTCGGCAGAGCGCCGCCATGAGCGCTCGTTGGCACTGTATTCAGGATGCTTGCGGTTGAATATGTAGTTTTTCTGCATTTATCTTTTCCTTTTTCGTTGAAGTGACGGTTTTTCCGCACTCCATCACCTTTTACAAAAATTTTTCTTCATCGGTCAACTCCGGCTCACTGTTGTCCGCCGGATTATCTTTACGGACCTTTTTCCACCGTTCCGGACAGCGGTTTTCAAGCCAGTACATTGCCGCCCGGACATCCGGCGGAACATATTTGCCGGATTCATCTTCATATCCGGTCGCCCGCCGGAAAAGTGCTTCTTCGACCTCCTCAAGAAGCCGCTGATCCCGTTGACCCGGTTCCGGAAACCTTTTTTTGTTTTTCTGACTCATGGCATTTACACCTCCTCCATAATACAGGGCTCTTGTCAACACAAAGAGCCTCGGCAAGACGGCGGAGACCGGATGCAGAAAAGATTTTTCCCGAAGGAGCGATCACCGGATCAGGGATATTTTCACAGATATCCATTTCATTACCTCGTTAATTAAAGTTTTTCTTTTTTTCGATTGCACACATGCAATCATCAGGAGCAAAAAAATTTGCCGTATCCCAGCAGCCAAAACTCAATATAATTGCATCCGTGCAATTTTCAAGAGTAAAAAATGAAAATTTTTCAAAAAAATTGCTTGCATGCAAGTAATTTTGGTGTATATTATTGATATTGGCATGGGTTCGGAATAACCGCTGCGGCTGACTGACCGGTGGGAGCGGCGCTGTACGGATAGGTACGGATAAGTACGGAGGATGCCGGGGCGCCGCTGAAAACGCGGAACACGGCACAGATTCTATCGGTGTCCGCTGATTCGGATTGATATTGGCATGGGTTCGGTATAACCGCTGCGGCTGACTGACCGGTGGGAGCGGCGCTGTACGGATAGGTACGGATAGGTACGGATAAGTACGGATAAGTACGGAGGATGTCGGGGCGCCGCTGAAAACGCGGAACACGGCACAGATTCTATCGGTGTCCGCTGATTCGGCAAGAGATTACCCGCAATGCGCCGCCGCAGGTAAAAAAAATAAGGCTTGCTTGCTATCGGTGGATGCAATGCGAGGTAAGGTCGCCGCTGAATCAAGGCAACGGAGCAGGAGTGAACAAAATCGTTCTCGAC
>SUWE01000098.1 GCA_015061615.1 Lentisphaerota bacterium | reverse complement strand
CGGAGAACTTTCTCATAAATCAGGAGACTACAGACTGTATTATAGCAGCTATAGATGATTTACCCAAGAATATGCAAGAAACGGCTATTTTGTATCTGATTGAAAAACTGCCGCTTGATACCATCGCTAAACACTTGAATTGTCCGACTGGCACGATCAGATCAAGGACTTTCAGAATCAGAAAGCATATCAGCAAATTTCTGGCAGATTTAGAGCAAACACAGCAAAAGTAAGAATGACAGGGCAGATGCAACTGCCCTCCTGTCAACAAAAAAATATGCTAATTACTTGACAAATCTGTTTTTACAGCTACTTTATAAAACAGTTATGGGATAGCTGTGAAAATGAAAGGCAAAATATGCGTTGTCCTATTTGTAATCAACCGGGAACTCTGGTTAATAAAGTTCGGAAAATCACAACTGCCGCAGGTGTCGGAGCCGGTAGCTATCTTGCTGTATCCGGCTCATCGACCGGCGCGGCTATCGGTACAGCTATTTGCCCCGGTCTTGGAACTCTGCTTGGCGTTGTCCTCGGTTGCCTGGTCGGAGCCGCCGCAGGAGGAGTTGCCGGAAACTCAGTAGGCAAGATGGTGGATGAAAACATCATCCGCATTTATCAGTGCCCTAACGGTCACGAATGGAGAGCGGCGTAATGGAGAAGCGTTGCCCTTACTGCGGATCTGATGACCTGCTCGAATGGGAGGATGGTTTTGTCTGTCGTGATTGCGGATGCGAGTTTTAGCATCCCAAACTCATCCCTCTTTTTACGGAGGGATGTTTTTTTATTCCCAACTGCGTCATCTGTGCTGTTCCGAATGTTTTTTTATGCCAGTTGACATTAACTGCAGGTCCATTAGTTTGTTGTGCATCGATAGCGATTAGGTAACGAGCCAACCAGTCAGAAACATCGTACTTGTTTTGCTGATTGACGGGAATGGTATCTGCGACCATATACGGTTGATCAGAGTGCCGCTGCCAGAGCCTCGGAATGATCTCGTCGGTTTCCTGTTCAAAGTGTCCTGCCCATAAGCCGCGTCCAAAGTAGATCAGCAGGATTTTATCAGTCCCCCTGATTTTTGCCCAAATATACCAGACCGCCGTTCCATGCCGCAACAATGTCCGCTGCACCGATTCAAGAAACGTCCCGAATCCCTCAACCAGTGGAAACTGATAAACTCTGATGACGAACCAATCGAATTTTTCTTCAAACCGTTTTATGACCTTTATTGATTTTTCTATGACAGGCGGATAATGGTTTTCCATATAAAAACTCCTGTGTTTTGCAATTTCTGAGTTTAAAATCACTGTCGGAGATATTTTTTTTCATAGTATAATACGTTTGGATACCGCGTTTTAAAAATAAATTCAACAAATTTTAAGTTGGACTTGAATTTTGTATAAATTGATGTATATTAAATATCAAAAGCCATTCAGGAGATATTTATGATAGCTAGACAAATTGAAACACAGTTGCGCAAGTTGGCAAAAATGTACCCGGTAGTTACAATTACCGGGCCCCGGCAATCAGGAAAAACCACCTTGGCGAAGGCAGTCTTTCCTGAACACCGATATGTAAGTTTGGAAAATTTTGATATCCGGCAAATGGCTCAGGCTGACCCCAAAGGATTTCTGAAGTCATTTCCGGCTCCGGTTATCTTTGATGAGATACAGCGGGTTCCTGAGTTGTTGAGCTACATTCAAACCATTGTTGATCAGGATAAATCTTGCGGGCAATACATTTTAACAGGGAGTCACCAACCACTTCTGAATGAAGGTGTCACTCAGTCACTGGCGGGACGAACCGGTATTCTGCGTTTGCTGCCATTATCCATTACAGAGTTGCGCAGTGCAGGAATTGAGTTGGAACGGGATCAGTATTTGTATCAAGGCTTTATGCCCCGTCTCTATGATACTGAACTTGATGCAAAAAATCTTTATCGGGACTATTTTTCTACCTATGTGGAAAAAGATTTGCGTCTTATGCTCAATGTAAAAGACTTGAGTGCGTTTGAAATGTTTATTAAAATGCTCGTTGGACGAGTCGGGCAACTCATTAAACTTTCTGCGTTGAGTAATGATATCGGTGTTTCCTCGCAGACCTTAAGTCAGTGGCTTTCGGTATTGGAAGCAAGTTTCATTATTTTCCGATTGCCATGTTACTTTGAAAACTTTGGTAAACGGCTGGTGAAAAGTCAGAAACTTTACTTTACTGAACCCGGTCTTGCGGCCTGGTTGTTAGGAATAAATTCGCCTGAACAGATTTCAAGAGATCCGTTGTTTGGAGGATTATTTGAAAATATGGTTGTTGTTGAAGCTCTGAAGCACCGATTGAACTCAGGAGAAATGCCAGATCTTTACTTCATGCGGGATTCTCAAGGCTTGGAAGCTGATCTGGTTTTCCGGGCAAACCACGATAAACTGATTCCAATTGAAATAAAAGGCGGAATGACGTGGAATAAAGATTTTTGCAAAAATCTGCTCAAACTGCAAAAGATTTCCCCAAAATTCGATAATGGTTATGTGATCTACGCCGGAGAACTCACGCCGGAAGTTGATGGAATAAAGTTTGTCAACTTCAAAGATACGGCTTCTGTTCTTTTCTGATACAAAAAAGTGATTTTTGTATAGCCGCACGCCTCTATGCGTATGTTTACATAATTCACTTTTGAGGGAAATTTCTTCCCCGGAATTTCCCCATTTGACTTGAAAAACGGCAGATTTCTGCTATATTTTAGAGTCTCCAAATCAATAGGGATGATGGTTTGATTCCCGTTTGGAGATTGGCTGCTTGGCATTCAAAATTCCCCGTTTTTTCCCCGCAAACGATGGTTTTCCCCATTTATTCCCCAAAAGATCAACGTCGGAAGTGAGGAGTCGTTGTGCCATAACGTGCCAAAGTTCAGGGTAAATGACGGATTTACAGCATTTTTTGAGCTGAATTTCAAGGCGGAGCAATCCCCATCTGCTCCACCATCCTTCGCTAAAGCTACGGATGGCAAGCCTGTCTTGCTGTCCGTAGATTTTTTTTGCTTGCAAAAATAAGCGGAGTGCAACGGAGCGGGCGAAGGATGCCCTCCAAAGCCTTGGCGACGGAGGGCTAACGTCAGAGAATTGTAGAAATCGAATGTTCTATACTTACATTTTGCGCAACATCTCCCAGCCGGAACAGCGTTATATCGGCAGTACAGCAGATTTGAAATCCCGCCTTGCCAAACATAATGCAGGTGAAGTTCCCCATACCTCAAAGTTCAAACCGTGGAGTGGTATCTGACCAACGAATGGTGGTGGAGACCCATCCGGGAGAAAAAATACGCCGGCGAGCGTCTGGGTAAATAAAAATCCCCCTCCCTCCTGTTACGGTGTTGTGAGCCCCTCGCCCCCAATGGTACAGGTGCTCCTGCTGACCGTCCGGCAGCAGAACAACTTTCTACAGGACGACTGTACGATCAACCGCAGTTTGAGCCGGTATTTCTCCGGGGACGGGGAGATCCGGCTTTTTATTTAAGCGACACTTCTTTTTCGGCTTTGGCTTCAGCAATGGCTGCTTTCAACTTTTCAGACATGTTGTGGTGTCCGAAAAATTGATCCATCATCCACGGGATCGCCAATTCGGAGTGGAAACTGTGCTGACTGGCGTCCACATTGGAATATTCCAGATAATCCCACGGACTCAAACCCCGCATATCGTGCAGATCCACATCTTCGTATTTGCGGTTGGCCTTATCGGCGTACTTGTCATAATAAAAATAGGTGAGTTTATCCGATGCACCGGCCATTTCGTAAGCCCGGACGATCTTTTCCAGATGCCCCTTCCACGGCCCGCCTTCGGTAAACAATACCGGCATCGGGGCCAGCGCCGCCTGCAAATCCGGCTGGATGTCGAACCACTCCATTGCACCGTAGAGCTGTCCCCCCGCCGGCGCCAGCGCAGAAGATATTTCCGTGGTGGCACTTACCCGTGCCTGCTGGGAACAGATAAAGTCATTGTAGACCGCTGCGGCAATATCGTCGCACACCGTGGCAATGGGCAGTACCCCGCCGCAGCCGAGACTC
>SUWE01000030.1 GCA_015061615.1 Lentisphaerota bacterium | reverse complement strand
TTATTGAACGCGAATAGGAGTAAGACAAAAGCAGTATTTTGTAATCATCTTCCGCTGATTATCACACTTTTTTTCCACTTTTTTTCAAAAAACACTTGATTTTTAGTCTCTCATAGGAGTATTCTCAGTAATCACAGTAGCGGCGCCCCATAACGACAGTGCGCCGCAGACGGTATACCGAACCCATGCCTGCCCGCAAGCCGCGCGGGGTGTTTTTTTATGCGCTTCGCGCTGTTTGGTGCTGCGCACGGCTGAGCGCTTCGCGCTGTTTGGTGCTGCGCACGGCTTGGCGCTCCGCGCAGCTCAAATGCTCCGTACAGAAATCCTTTGCCCGCCGCTGACGGAAACAAACGGCATCTCATGACCGTGGGGTAATCCATGAAAGACCGGGCATTGCACACTGCCGGCAAAATCTCTGAGAACCGCCTCTTGCTCCGCTTTTTCTCCGCAGGAGGTGAAACTGCCGAAAACGACCCCCGCACACTTTTCAAATGCTCCGGCAAGCCGCAGCTGGGTCAATGAACGCTCTATACGGTAGGGCGCTTCACCAACTTCTTCAAGGATCAGCAATCTGTCTTTGGTGTCAGGGAAATATTCTGTTCCGCACAACGCGCAGGCTACTGTTATATTGCCCGCCAGCGGAGCCGCTTTGATGACCGTTCCGGCTCTGAACGCCTCAAGTTCCAATTCCAGCGGCTCATTTTTTAATGCGTCGTCAAGGGATTTTTCTGTCAATGCGTCAGGCGCTTCTCCAAGAAATTTCATCATCGGCGCGGCAATAAAGGAGTTTATTCCCTTCTTTGCCATGGCGTAATGTATCGCGGTTATGTCGCTGAATCCGGCAAAGGGGAGCTGGCGCTTGCGGAAAAGTTCCCAATCTATGCGGTCGAGTATCCTCAACGCTCCGCAACCCCCGCGTACCGCCCAGAGCATGTTTATCTTCTCATCGGCAAGGGCGGCATTGATATCTGCCGCCCGCAGTTCATCCGATGCGGAAAGGTGGGCAAGGGAATTACGGGTGGATATATGGGGCATCACCCTTACTTGCGCTCCGCGTTTTTCCAGATACGTTTTTCCCTTCAGAACGGTATCTTTACTGCACCATCCGGAAGGGGCGACGAGGGCGATATTCAGCTTTTTCATCAGAAAAGGTGTCCCATGCGCTCCTGTTTTGTGCGCATGTAAAATTCGTTTTCCTTCCCCGGTTCGATCACGATGGGGACGCGTTCGGCAATGTTGAGTCCGTAGCCGTCAAGTCCGACCAGTTTCGCCGGATTGTTGGTCAGCAGACGGATGCTTTTCACTCCCAGATCAAGCAGGATCTGCGCTCCTATGCCGTATTCTCTCAAGTCGGCGGGGAATCCCAGTTTTTCGTTGGCTTCGACTGTATCGTAACCTTCTTCCTGAAGTTTGTAGGCGTGGAGTTTATTTTCAAGACCGATCCCTCTGCCTTCCTGCCGCATGTAGACGAGAACTCCGCATCCTTCGGCGGCGATCATTTTCATTGCTGTGTGCAGCTGATCTCCGCAGTCACAGCGGGCGGAACCGAAAACATCACCGGTAAGGCACTCACTGTGGACCCGCACCAGAACCGACTCCTTATCCTTCACATCTCCGCAGACCAGCGCCAGATGCGAGGCATTGTCGGTTTTGGAACGGTACAGATACATCTGGAAATCCCCGAATGCGGTCGGCAGTTTCACCGATTCTTCACACGAAACCAGATGTTCCGTTTTTCTGCGGTATGCCACCAGATCGGCTATTGTGATTATTTTGATACCGTGGAGCTTTTTGAACTCCATCAGATCGGGCATACGCGCCATTTCGCCGTTGTCTTTGGTGATTTCACAGATAACACCCGCCGGAGCCAATCCGGCAAGGCGGGCAAGATCTACCGCCGCTTCGGTGTGACCGGTGCGCTGAAGAACACCACCCGGACGGGCGGCTATCGGGAAAATATGGCCCGGAATACCGAAATCCTCTTTCTTCGACTTCGGGTCGATCAGGGTTTTTACCGTATTGGCGCGGTCGGCGGCGCTGATTCCGGTCGAACCGGTAAGCGCATCAACGCTTTCAGTGAATGCAGTTTTGAAGTGGTCGGTCGAAGGCGGACGCAATATTCCCAGCTCCTTCGCTCTTTCTTCGGTGATGGGGGCGCAGACCAGTCCTCTGGCATGGGTTATCATGAAGTTGATCTTTTCGGGAGTTATCAAACTTGCCGCACAGACCAGATCTCCCTCATTTTCCCGGTTTTCGTCATCGGTAACGATGATGAGTTTGCCGTTTCTGATATCTTCGATTGCCGATTCAACGGAGTCAAAAACAAAATCCATAGTGAAATATCCTCAGTAAATAAACACGTCCTTGATACAATATATACCCGTTACCGGATAAATGCAAGCAGAAATCGGGCTGATTTATATGTGGAGCGGCAGTGTATCAATGTTTCTGAAGCTGGCGCTCAAGCTGATTGATACTGCGGCGCAGGAGTGCGTCGGATTCACACTTTTCCGGAATGCACTTTTCCGCATGCAGTACATTGGCATGGGTGCGTCCGAAAAGTTCGCCGACTTCGTTGCTGGAAAGGCGGGTGAGCTTTCTGCACAGATACATCGCCACCATCCGCGGATCGGCGATCTGGCGGGAACGGCACTTGCCGAGCATATCGTTCAAGGTGATGCCGAAGTGATTGGCAACAAGCTGCTGGATCGCTTCCGGACGGATATCGCGTGCCTGACTTTCAGCAGTCAGCTGGGCGTGGAGCAGTTCTTCCGCCTGCGAAATGGATATGTCATCGGTCCCGCTCATTTCCGCATAAGCGGACAATCTGAGGAAGCACCCTTTGAGTCTGCGCACCGAACTGGTGATATTTTCCGCAAGAAAATCAAGCAGTTCGTCGGAAAGCGATACCGAAGTTATATGCGACTGGCGCCACATGCGCAAGATCACCACTCTCTGCTCATACTCCGGCATACCCACCTGACAGATCATCCCCTGTTCAAAACGGCTGGTGAGACGTTTGTCGATACGTTCAAGTTCGCACGGCTGACGGTCGCAGGTGAGGACTATCTGTTTGCCGCTGTTGTAAAGCAGATTGAAGATATTGAAAAACTCCTCCTGCAAAGCGGTTTTCTTTTCAAGAAGATGGATATCGTCGATAAGCAGTACATCGACATCCTTCATCCCGGCGCGGAACTCTGCGGTGTTGCCGTGACGGGTCAGCATATCGTAGTAGTCATTGAGCATCTCATAGCAGGTGACACTGCGGATGGTCAGGTCGGGACGTTCAGCAGAGATCTTTCCGGCGATCGCCTGAAGCAGATGGGTCTTGCCGATCCCGTTGGTACCGTAGATAAAGAGCGGATTGTAGCACTCGCCCGGAGCTTCAGCGGCACTGCGCGCCATTGCAAAGGCGTGACGGTTGCAGTTGCCGCAGATGAAGTTGTCGAAGGTGTAGAGCTGATTGCGGCGGTTCGCTCCTTCTGCCGCAGGAGCATTGCCCGGAACTGCGGATGCCGGAGCCGCTTTCGCCTTTGCCGGAGCGGTTTGTTTTTTTTCCGGCTCCGGCTGCTCCGGCGGAAGATATCCGGAACGCAGCTCAAAACGGTACGCTTTGCCGTTGATATCGTTCAAGGCATTCTGGATGAGATCGCTGTACTGGTCGCGGACCATATCCATGAAAAAGTCATTGGGAACACCGACGATGAGCAGATCGTCCTCGATATCGACAGCGGTCATCTTCGAGAACCACTGGCGGTAGAGGGCATCGCTCTGTGTTTTCAAAGCGCAGACAGCGAGGTTCCACACCTCCTGCGCTCTGAATGTCCCTGACTTCAACATTTTATACTCCAAATCCTTACAAAAACGAAGGGCGGAAAAGCCCCTGCGGCACTCTCTCTTCAAAAATGCCGCTCTTAAAAAATTCCGAAAAACTCCGGCGACCAGACCCGGCTGCCGGCTGGACTTGTATGTTCCGTTTTCATCTCCGGAACACTGCGGTTTGTCACTGTTCATAATATATGCCCTTTGATGCTTTTTTGCAAGTGCATGTTTGAGTGACTGAGGGGGGGGAGATATCTTGTGAACAATCTAAAATGCTTTAACTCCCCATAAAAATCTGAAGTTACAGAGAAAGAAAAAAAACAGAAAATTTTTTGTGAAAAAATCTGCCGTTTTTTTTCCGGTTTTCAGAATTTTTCAAACCTCAGCGTTATATCAATGAGTTGCAGATTTTACCTGAAAAAATACCTTCAAAAGTAGATAATCAGGGGTCCTTATTCAATTTTTTTGCTAAATATGCACAATTAGAATTGTACGGAAGCGTATTATAAATTTCTAACTTCGGCAACCCCGCAGAATATCCGCGATTTGCGCAGAATTTTCCGATTCCGCCATTAAGTTATTAACAAGTTATTTACAGGTGTGAATTACAAAGTCGGATCCCTGTTTTCCGGCGTTTGGAACGGTTAAATAAAAAATTTCAATCCAGTCTTGCTTTTTGGTGCTTGAGATGGTATATTACATAATGTTTTTATAACCGCGTTCAACAGGTATATAAGTATGGAAAATAAAATCATCTATCTTGACAATAATGCGACCACTGCGGTCGCTCCGGAAGTTTTTGAGGCGATGAAGCCTTATTTCTGCGAAAGATACGGCAACCCCTCCAGTATCCACCGCTTCGGCGGCAGTGTGGCGGCGGATATCGAAAATGCCCGCCGTCAGGTGGCTTCGCTTATCGGGGCATCTTACCGCGACAAAGATGGCAATGCCGCTGAGATCATCTTCACCAGCTGCGGTACGGAAAGTGACAATGCCGCGATCAATGCCGCTTTGCAGGCGAAGCCGGAGCGGAAGAAGATCGTCACCACTGCGGTCGAGCATCCGGCGGTGCTGCATTTCTGCGAAGAACTTGTCCGCAAGGGTTATCAGGTTGAACTTATCGGCGTTGACGGACAGGGCAGACTGGATATGGAGGCTTTGAAAAAAGCGGTCGATTCCGATACTGCCATCGTCTCTGCCATGTGGGGCAACAATGAGACCGGAACGCTTTTCCCGGTCAAAGATATCGCTGCCATTGCCCACGAAGCCGGAGCCTATTTCCACAGTGATGCAGTTCAGGCGGCGGGAAAAGTCAAAATAGACGTTGATGAATGCAATATCGACTTCCTTTCCATTTCCGGTCACAAACTCCATGCGCCCAAAGGTGTCGGAGCGCTCTATGTCCGCCGGGGCATTCTCTTTACTCCGCTGATTTTCGGCGGTCATCAGGAGCGCGGACGGCGCGGCGGTACGGAAAACGTCACCTCCGTCATCGGTCTGGGCAAGGCGTGCGAGATCGCGGAAAAGAGTCTTGATGAGGAGTACCGTTACCTTTCGGGGTTGCGCGATGAGTTTGAGCAGAAACTTCTCAAAACCATTCCCCGCATCCGTATCAACGGCGATTTGGAACACCGTCTGCCCGGAACCAGTTCCGTCAGTTTCGAGTGTATCGAAGGTGAAAGTATCCTGATGCTGCTGGATGTTTTCGGCATCTGTGCCAGCAGCGGTTCGGCGTGTACCACCGGAAGTCTTGAACCTTCGCACGTTTTGCGGGCGATGTGCATACCGTACAGCGCTGCTCACGGAACTATCCGTTTCAGTCTCTCGCGTTATAATAATAAGGAAGAACTTGATTTCGTTGCGGAAAAACTTCCGCCGATCATTGCCCGTCTCCGCGAAATATCACCTTACTGGGAGGAGAAACAGTGAATAAGAAAGATCCGGAAATAAAATTTCCCTGCCGCTGGGAGTACCGCGTTATCGCCATTGCTCCGGAAGTGGAAAAGAGCCGTGCAGCTGTCACTCTTATCGGTGCAGCGGAAGATACTGTTTTTGAAATCATTCCCGGCGGGCTTTCCGGCGGCGGCAAATATCAGGCGCTCCGGGTCGCCTGCGAAGTTCCTTCTCTGGATAAGGCGCACCATATTGCAGAGCTGCTCAGCAAGGCAGAAGGGGTGAAGTTTGTCCTTTGACAGGCATTTTTCAGAAAAAATAGCTTTTTTTTGCAAAAAAAACGTATTATTGATTTGACAACTGCCGATTATGTGTTAAATTTCATAGAGTGCATTAATTTTGTAAATTTTTTCAGAGTTTAAGATATAACAAAAGCAAAGGTGGATCAAAACATGAAAACATTCAACACTATCGCCTGTATTATTGTTCTGGTGCTTGCACTGGTCAGCGCCGTCTGTTCCTACTTCCTCTATGAGAAGCGGGTCCAGTTCGTTGACGGCTGGAATCAGATGAGCGAAGCCATCCATACCAGCGCGGCGACCATCGACCAGCGCGGCAACTCCAAGTTTGCCTCCAAACTGACAGTCGATGAACTTTCCCACAAGAAATATTCCAAGGATGCGCTCGCCGGCAAACTCAAGAACCTCACCAGACAGAGTGAAGAGTTTGTCAAACAGTATGATGAGCTTACTCAGAAACTTGCCGATATGACCGCACTTCAGAAGAAGACCAAAGCACAGCTTGATGTCAGAACCAGACAGTGCGAAACGATGGCTAAAGCACTTGTTTCCATCGGCGATTCGGTCAATGCCAATGCCGGTTCCGAAGCAGCTTTCACCAACGAAAACAGTTATGCCGGAGCCGTTGCCAAAGTCCGTACCGTCGCCGGTAAATTTGTGACCAACAGCAAAAATCTTGCCGCCAGGATCGTTGAGCTTGCACGCAAACACGGGGTGGCGATGGAAGCCGATGCGCTTTTTGTCAATCCTGATTTGTCCCGTCTCAACAGCAAAGTCGAGGCTTACAAGACCGCTACCAACAACTCCAACAAGGCACTTGCAGAAATTTCCAAGACAGTCAATGTCGCTTACTCTGCACAGAATCCCGCCGCGGTTACCAAAGGTGTTGTGAGTATGTCTTCCAAACTCAAAAACACCCAAGCCGAGCTTGCGAGATCCCAGAATACTGTCAGCAATCAGAAAAACACCATCACCAAAAACAATGCTGAGATCGCCCGTCTCAAAGGTGTTATTGCCGACTACAAACGTGTGTTGAATATCGACCCGGCTGATACCGATCCGAAAGTCTGGAAACGCGGTTCTGATGACGTGCGTACTGCTCTGACCGGTAAAGTTCTCTCTGTTGATAAAGATTACGGTTACGTGGTCATCAACTTCGGAAACAAGAGTACTGTCACCCAGAAGGTCGGCAACGACAGTATCGTCCTCAATGCTGATATCGAACCGGGACTTTCCTACAACATTATCCGCGAAGGTAAATTCATTGCCACCATCAGCCTGAGCAATGTTGACGAACTTCAGTCCACCGCCAATATCCCGGTCTCCAAGATCGACCAGATCAAGATCGGTGACGAGGTGGTCTTCAACGCCGTCAAGAGCGCTGAACCGGCTGAAAAGAAGTAATTAACCTGAGGGTGTGAACGATGCTTGAAAACAAATCTTTCATGATCATGATTCTTGTCACGCTCCTGCTGGCGGGCGCTGCCGTTGCCTTTCAGGTGCTTGAAATGAACGCCTACGGTCTTTTTCAGACTCTTTTCTGAAACTGCTCAGATGAAAAAGAGATTCTTTTATACCGCTGTTGTTGTATCAGCAGCGGTATTTTTATTGTTTGCCGGCTGTACCCAGCTTGAACGCGACGGATACAGCGCCATTCCGCAGAACTCTCCGGCATCATGGGAGTTCAATCCATACGGAATGTGATATCAATGTGAGAATATTTTTCAAAAAAATTCCATTTGCATCTTGACAAGCACCGGAAACGGTGCTATTTTTATTTTTGTCAGATATAAAAGTTTTATATAAAAAGTTTATTATTTTTCCCGGAGGTAAAAATGGCAGTTACTTTGAAACAGATTGCAGAGCGTGCAGGATTATCAGTTTCGGCGGTATCGCAGATATTGAACCGCCGTCCGTGCAACTTCTGCAATGAGGAAAGAAAGCAGGAGGTCATCGAACTTGCGGGTAAGCTCGGTTACCGTCAGAAGTTTGCCGACAAGATCAAGCGCGGGGATACGACCCGTACCGTGGCGATACTGAAAAGAACTCACCACACGTCGGAAATTGATCAGTTGGTGATCCGGATGCTCAATCTTTTTGAGGCAGAAGATTGTTCCTGTTATGTGGTGAGTCTGCCGAAAAACAGCGATGTTATTGCGCGGGCGCAGGATCTGATAGACCGCGGGGTCGAGCGTTTTGTACTCTTCGGACCTGTGTGGTGTGACGATGAAGAATCAAACTGCAGACAGTTTCAGGAATTGATCAAACTGCTGGTGTCGCACTCATGTACTTATATATCTTATGCCACACCGGCGGAACGGATGGTGCTGCAGGATTTTGCACCCGCTGTGGTCAAGACGGTTGAATTTTTCCGCAGCAGGGTGGGGAACAACTTCAAGATGCTTCTGCCGCTTCAGGGGAGCAACCGCGAGGCAGCGCTGTGCAGCTGTTTTCCAGAACTGACGGTGGATGAGGTGCGTGAAAAATATATATTCCCCCTTGAGCAGAGTGCGCTTGCGGCTCTCGGTTCGGTTGATGATATCGTGCGTTACGGCTACAAGGTCACCGGGATGCTGCTTGACGAGGAACCGCAGATCAAAGGACTTTACTATATGAGCGATCAGCTGGCGCTCGGCGGTATCCATTGTCTCTGTGAACGGGGACTCGTTCCGGGCAAAGATATTCTGCTTGCAGGATTCAATGACTTTCCGGCGGTGCGTTATTGCGGATATCCGGTATCGACGGCGGCGCACGATCTGGCTGCTCTGGCTGAAGCGCTGGTCGCTGAAAGCGGTTCGACAGCTCCCTGCAAGCGGGTAATTCCGCCGGAAATCATTATCAGAGAAAAAAACGTATCCCTTAAATAAACATTGAAAAAGGAGAGGCTTGTTATGAAAAAGAGATTTACCCTGATCGAACTGTTGGTTGTTATCGCCATCATAGCCATTCTGGCTGCGATTTTGCTGCCTGCACTGAACAGCGCCCGTGAGCGGGGCAGGGCGGCGGCATGTATCAGCAACATGAAGCAGATCACTGTTGCATCGGCAATGTATATGGATGACTTTGACGGGTATGTCGCATCCCCGGAGTATGGTCAGGAGGGCGTTTACGGCTATCATTGCTGGAAACAGGGCTATGACCGTTATCTTGTTACCAACTGGCGGCCGCAGTACAATACTCTCTGGGCGCCGGTGTGGAACTGTCCGACCAACCGCCTGCCGTATCTCCCCGAAGCGACTGCCGACTCCGGCTGGAGCGGTGTGAATTGTTCCATGGTCGGCAACACAAGCACGGTTGCAAGCAACCTGAAAATAAATCATATCAAAAATCCGTCGATAAAAGTTCTGGCATTTGATGCAAGTAAAAATCCGCTGGGTTCTTCTATCAATGCAACTTCCGTAAACTACTCCAAATACGGATTCAAATCCTGTTATTACGCCCGCCACGGCAACGGAATACACTTTATGAAGGTTGCGGGCAATGTTTCATGGGAGAGTCTGGATTCTGAATATTGTGATATTGTTTCCGCAGCCCGTGCCGGAACGGTCTGGCTTTATGATAAGTAAAAACAAGGAGGCTTTCAACTGTGAAAAAAATCTTATCTCTGTTATTGTGCATGGTGACGGTCGTTTCCATTGCCGCCGAACCGCTTAAAAAGGCGGTCTATGCGGGGAACTATACCGCAGTGTTCCGCAAAGCGTTTGCCGGTATCCTTCAGGATGCAGGAACGTTCAAAGAGCTGAAATTCCCGGCGGAAAAAGCCGATGTCATCGTTTTTGCATGGCGCGGTAAATACGTCGGAGCAAAACCGGATTCGGCAGATATTGAAAAAATGCGTCAATTTCTCGTTGACGGCGGTATAATCATCTTCATGAGCGCTACGCAGAATGAGTTTTTTGCTCAGAAACGCTCGCTTGCTTCCGGAGCAGATATCCTCGGCGCAGCGTATTACAGTTACAGTAAAACGAAGGAACTCCCTTCGGAAACCGCAAAAAAACTTTTCGGTGCAAGTGTTGAAAAAGCCAATGTTTACGCCAACAGTAAAAGCAATCATGCCGGATTGGCAAAGGTCACTTCCATGATACGTCTTTACGGCGGAGCAAACTTTATTGAACTCGGTGTGAACCGGGTAGGCAAAGGCGCAGTTGTTTTCACCAGCGCACCGCCTGCGGATGCGGAGTATTGCAAGATCATCGTCAAACTTGTGGAAACCCTTCTTGACCCGGCCGCAAAGGAAAAATTCTTCCCTGCTCCGGCAAGTAACGCAGCAGTGACTGTCAACGGTAAAATCAGACATTTGACAACAGTCAGCGGCGGCAATCATGCCGCCACTGAATTTTTCCGGGATGTGATGAGCCGCACCACCGGAAAAAGCAACTTTTCCCCGCTGCCGGGCGGTGATGAATATTTTGTCCATATCGGCGAAACCGATTATGTCAAATCGCTGAATCCTGATTTGAGCAGCCTCCACCCCTTCGGTTATCTCATCTTCTGCCGTGACGGAAAAAATCTGGTTATCACCGGAAAGAACAAAATCGCCGTTTTTTACGGTGTCAACGATTTTCTCAAACGTTTTGCCGGATACCGCAAATTTGCCAATACTCCTTATTTTGAGGTCATTTCCGGACGCAAAACCCTTGAACTGCCTGAAAAGATCGATATAAGAGAAGAACCTGTCGTCGGCAGCTATCTGTTGGCAAAGACTCCGAACAACGCTTTCGGGCGCAACGGCAGGTTGAACTGTATGGCGACCCATGCGCTTTCTTCTCTTGTGCCGGTCGAAAAATATCATGAAACTCATCCGGAGTATTTCCCCGTTATCAACGGCAAACGCAAAAAGATGATCCCCGGCAAAAACAACGGGCCGTGGAATCCGTGTATTTCTCATGCGGATATCCCGAAACTTGTTGAAGAGTATGCTGATGATTACTTCAAACGCTATCCGGAACGTACCGGTCTGCCGATGGGGGTCAATGACGGCGGCGGTGACTGTCAGTGTGACAAATGCGCAAAAGTTCTGCGGGAAACCGGCAATCAGTATGTTGAGTTTTACAATACTGCCGCCAGAGTGCTGGCAAAAAAATATCCGGATAAACTGCTCTGTTTCATCGCGTACAGCCGTAATTGCAGCAAAGTTCCGACCGGGGTGAGAATGGAACCGAACATTCTTGTCGAGGTCACGGGAATGGGGATCAGTGCCTTTCAGGAGATACCCAAGTGGGAGGCTGTCGGAATCCGTCACTTCGGGCTTTATGACTATATCTATCCCATCGGAACAAGTTTTATCATGCCCCGTTATTACCCCCGTGTAATGGGCAGACTATGGATGAAAGCGATTCAGGAAAAACAGCTCAAAAGTATCTGGGCAGAGTATTTCCCCGGTTCGGTCATATTTGAAGCTCCCCGCCAGTATGTACTGGATAATATCGCGTGGTACGGCAAAGTAGATATCGATGCACTGCTGGATGATTATTTCGTCACCATGTACGGCGATGCGGCAAAGGCGGTAAAAGAGCTTTTTGATATTTTTGAAGATGTCTACTCCCGCAAGCCTTATGCGGATATACCCATTCATGACCGGATGAAACTCTATCAGTTCAAAGAGTTCACCCGCAACGATATCGTCCGCATGGATAAGGCGATGGATAAAGCGCTGAAAGCTCATGTTTCACCGCTTATCCGTCATAAGCTGAATATATTGCACAAACTTTTCATCATGGTGCGCTGCAATATCGAAAATGCTGTCTGCGCTCAGGAGCTTGCGGATATGAAAATCGATTCCGATGCCGCGCTTGAACGGGTATTGTATTTGATGAACAGCGGTTATGCGGCAATCGAAAAGTTCAGAAATTTTCCGGTGACTCCGGAAGAAGAAAAGGATATGTTTGTGGAACCTGCAAAATTCGGTATCAGAAAATTCAAAAACATTTCCACACTCAACCCGGCAACTTATCTTGAGCGCCACCTTGACCCGGCGCTTGAACGCGTTACAGCTTATCTTTCCGCCAAAGGGAAAAATATCAGGGAGTTTTACCTTGATGCGGCAGATAAAACCCCTTTCAAAGCGGCGCGTGCGATCCTGTTGACCCAGGTTTACATGCGGGAAAATAAATCTGTCAATCTGGTGCGCAATCCGGGCTTTGAAGATGAAAAATCCCGCCGGGATAAAGGTCTGTTTGCCGATCATCAGGGCTTCGGCAGTGTCGATTTCTGGCACAAGTACTCATTCCCCAACTCCAAAACAGAGTTTCTGCTTCTGGATAAAGGGGCAAATTCGGGTAAAAAAGCGGTTGCCATCGGTGAGCGGCAGTACCGGGCGTGTATCATCAGTTATGTCCGTCTTGAACCGGGATGCCGTTACCGTCTTTCATTTTACGTCAAACGCAACCGCGGTGATGAGGGATACGGTTTCGGTGAAGCAACTGTTCGGATGCAGGCAAACGGTAAATGGCTTGACAGCGGCAGTGCCACAGTAATTACCTATCCGCCGGAGTGCGAAAACAAGTGGGTGAAAGTCGGAACGGTGTTCAGTGCGCCGGATATTCCGGCAACACTGCTTATCCTTCTGGGCGCTCCGCGTCAGAGTGAAGGGGCATACACGGCATTTGATGACGTTGCTCTTGAAAAAATCTACGACCCGGCGGCGTTTGATTTCAAAAAAAAAAGTAAATTGAGCTTTTCGGGGGATATTTCCGGTATCCAGACCAAAACGGCTGTTCTCACTGCAAACGAGCTGACTGCGGGATGTGAAAAATTTCTGCCCGCGTTGCAAGTCGTACTTGAAAATGAAAAAATTGCAGATAACGGAACTTTCCGCGCCGACAGTTCCGTCCCCGGAAAAGTTGTTATTTACGGTGATGATGAAGCCCTGCGCTGCGGAATTTATACCTTGCTCAATGTTCTGGGCATCCACTGGTTTTCTCCGCAGGAAGATGCGGTGTTGCCGCAAACTCCGGCAGTTTTTGACCGCGAAAAGTTCCACGGTGTCTTTCAACCGGATTTCCCCTATCGCGGTCTGCATATTTGCGGCAAAGGTCATTTCGATGACCGTGTCGCACGCTGGATGAGTTTCAACCGCATGAACCGGAAACTTACCCATCTGCCGGAAGATGATGTTGTCGGTTCCCGTTTGAAGGAGCTGGGATTGCGTCCGGATACCACTGTTCACGCATACAGTCTTCTGATTCCGGATGAGAAATATTATTCATCTGTTCCGGAGTTTTTTGCTCTGCTCGGCGGCAAACGCATCCCTCAGAAAAAGGGCGGTCAGCTCTGCCTTTCCAATAAAGCGATGCGCAAAGTTTTTGCCGATGAACTTCTGGCGCAGATCAAAGCCCGTCCCCATATAGGAGTTTTCGGATTTCCCCCCAATGACGGCTACGGACATTGTGAATGTGATGCCTGCATGGCGCTTGACTCACCGGATGAGCGCAGCAAACGTCTGGTAAACGGCAGGATCGCCGATTTCGTTGCCGATATCTGCGCTCAAATGTCAGAAAAAGCTCCCGGAGTGATGCTCGGTCACTACTCGTACAGCAATTTTGCCGACTTTATGGATCACCTTCCGGCGGCGCCGGAAAATCTTCTGGTATCGGTCACGCAGTTCCACTGCCACAAACACGGTATTGCCGACCCGGTATGTCCGGTGAACAGGGCTGATTTTGCCCGGTTGAAAAAAGTGCGCAGCAAAGTCCGGCATGTTTATATTTATGATTACTTCACCTATAAACTGGGGAAAATGCCCGCCCCTTTCATGCGGAGCATATTTGCCGATTTCAAACTTTACCGCGATTTGAAACTTGACGGCTGGCTGTCGGAGTGCGAGGCGCACACTTCTGAAACCTGGGAGGCGCAGTGGCTCAACTTTTACTCCGCCGCCAGACTGCTCTGGAACACGTCGGTCAGGCAGGATGAATTTCTCAAAGAGGTGTGCCGCATCCGTTACGGAAAAGCGGAAAAATTTATGTACGACTATTTCAATACTCTTGAAAATGCCGTAGCTTCTTCCGGCGGCTGTCTGCTGAAAAAGCCTGAAGAATTTGCCGGATATTTCACATCTGCTCTGTCGCAGAAACTTGAATCCCTTCTGATTCAGGCGGAAAATGCCGCGCCGGGTAATGTCGCAGTAGCTTCAGAACGCAAACTGTTTGATTTCTGGAAAGAGAATGCTGTATTGAGGAAAAAATATACCTCTGCAATGAACTTCACGCTTCCCCGTTATTCTGCAACGCTTACGGCTCAACCGTTTTTCTTTGTCAACGGTTCGTCTCAGCTGCCGGATTTGCAAAATCCTTCAGAGATAAAACTGTTTGACGGCGGCGATCATCTCCGTATTATTTTTACCGCACACGAAACGCGCATGAAAACGCTTAAAACGGCTCCTGCCAACGTTTACGGCGGAGATTGTCTGGAACTTTTTCTTGATGACGGCATAAATCCCCGAAAGTGTTACCACTTTCTGATTTCCCCGGAAGGGCGCGTCGCCGCAAGCGAGTGCGAAGGGCGCCGCTGGAACTGGTCGTGGAAACACAATGCCGCCGTCACCGGAGTGAAAAAAGCCGACCGCTGGGAAGTGGATATCAAAATTCCGTACAAAGATTTCAACGCAGGCAGAAGTTTCGGTTTTACTGCGGTGCGCAACCGCTGTGCCTCCGGCCGCACGGAAATAACCGGAACCCCTGCCGGCGGAGCGTATTTCAAAACTGACGGCTATATCCGCTGTTCAAGAGCGGAGTGATTTCTGCACTTCTTCAGTGAAAAAGAGCGGTTCGCGTTTCAGCAGGTCGTAAACGTAATCACCCACCGCTTTTGCCTGAAGTATCCACACATGGGCATCGCCGAGTTTGCCTTCGGTCAATGCTCCAGCTTCAATGAACTCCTTTTCCAGACATCTGTAAAAGTGTGAGTGATCGCCTTCGTGACGGCGTGACGGAACTTCAATACGGTTGCCGTCATAATCGTATACCACCAGATTTTCCGCATCTTCGGTGAGCATTCCGGGGACGGGCAGCCACTCCTCGACTCCATGCAGAAAGGTGTTGCAGATTATGCTTGTGCCGATAAAGAGGATTTTTGCATCGCGCTCATACAATCTGCCCCACGGTGAGTTGCGGTGGCAGGGGGAGTCGAACTTTTCGTGTCCTTCGAGAAACTTTTCCGCATCTTTGCCCAGTGCGGCAATGGAGTGGGTCGGGTGCAGTGAACGGCGCACACCTTTGTATTTGCGGAACAACTCCGGCAGAACCCCGGTCGTAGCCGGAGTATCCCGCACCGAATAGACCGGCTGGTGTTTATCCACCAGATCCCATGAAAGTGTCGGGAACGCGACCAGACCGTCGGCAAAATATTCCGCAAGTGCGTCGAAAACTCCTTCGGCTCCGTTTTCTACTTTGCCCAGTGATCTCATCGACGAATGGATAAGCACCGTATCTGCGGGAGTCAAGCCCATTTTCTGCAAATCAGCTTTGAGTGATTCTGTTGTGTGCATGGTATTTTCCTTTCAAAAAAGTCCGGTCGTTTCGCCGTTGACAAGTTTTATCGCTTCAGCATTGGGGACTTTCGGCAGTCCCGGCATGGTGATTATATCCCCCAGATAGACGACGATAAAGCCGCTGCCGCTTTTTATTTCCACATCCCGGACATTGATTTTGAAGCCGGTCGGGACATTGAGCAGTTTGGGATCATCGGAAAATGAATACTGTGTTTTGGCGATACAGACCGGATAATTTGCATATTCCGGCGCAAGTGCGGCAAGTTTCTTTGCCGCCGCTGCAGAAAATACCGCTCCGTCAGCACCGTAACACTTGACCGCGATCTTGTTTATTTTTTCTTCGACCGTATCGTTCAACCCGTAAAGGAAGTTGAGTGTCGAAGGTTTTTCCGCTTCAAGCACCACCTTTCGGGCAAGTTCAATACAGCCGTCGCCGCCGTTGACAAATCCGGTGGATACGGAACAACTCATACCGTTATATGCACAGAGTTGACGGAAACAAGTCACTTCTTCATCGGTATCATTGGTAAAACGGTTGAGATTGACCACGACATTGAGTCCGAAAAGGTTGCGGAGATTGTCAAAATGCTTTTTGACATTGGCAAATCCGGTCGTCATATCTCCGTCCCCGTGGAGCTTCATCGCTTTGATTGTCGCCACCAGAACGGCGCAGGCGGGGGCAAAGCCAGCCTTGCGGCACTTGATGTCAATGAATTTTTCCGCGCCGAGGTCACTGCCGAAACCTGCTTCAGTTACAACATAGTCACCGAGGCGCATTGCGGTATCCGTGGCGCTGACGGAGTTGCATCCGTGGGCGATGTTGGCAAATGGTCCGCCGTGGATGATCGCCGGAGTTCCCTCAAGGGTCTGCACCAGATTGGGACGGAATGCCTCTTTGAGCAGTACGGTCATTGCTCCGGCGGCTTTCAGATCGCGCGCTTTGACTTCGCGGTTGTCGAAGGTGCGTGCCACAGTGATATTGCCGAGGCGCTCTTCAAGCTCTTCAAGAGTTGTCGCCAGACAGAATACCGCCATTACTTCAGAAGCGACGGTGATGCAGAAGTGATCTTCCCTTACGACACCGTTGCTTTTGCCGCCCATACCGATAACGATATGGCGCAATGCGCGGTCATTCATATCCAGACAGCGTTTGAAATTGATTGTCCGCGGGTCGATACCGAGGCTGTTGCCCTGCTGCAAGTGATTGTCGATAAGGGCGCAAAGAAGATTGTTCGCACTGGTTATGGCGTGGAAGTCTCCGGTGAAGTGCAGATTTATATCCTCCATCGGAACGACCTGGGAGTATCCGCCGCCGGTGGCGCCGCCTTTCATCCCGAAAACAGGACCGAGAGAAGGTTCCCGCAGGGCGAGAATGGATTTTTTTCCGATTTTGCGCAGTCCGTCGGCAAGTCCGATGGAAACAGTGGTTTTTCCGTCGCCCTGTTTGGTCGGCGTCATTGCCGTTACCAGAATGAGTTTGGCTTTACGCGGGGAGTTTACAGAAGCGATTTTTGCCTTGTATTTGCCGTAAAATTCGCAATCATCCTCACTCAATCCCATTTCGGCGGCAATGGAGCCGATATGGCTGATTTTTGCGTTTCCGGCGATCTCTATATCACTGAGCATTTTTCATACCTCTTTTATTTGCGAGGCAATTTCAAAAGTTCTCAAAACTCTTGAAAATTCCCGTTGCGATCTGAAACTGGAGCGTTTTCATCTCCTCAACGGTCTCTTTTCAATCTTTTTTTGATTGACTTTTGCAATTACCTCTTGCAAATGACACAATACATATCCACTTAATATACTGTAAAAAAGTGCTTTTTTCAAGTTGTTTCTGCTTGGAAACGGGGGTGGGACAGCGATTTTTTTACTTCACTTTTCCGGTTGAAACTTGACAAATTTTTATCTGCGGTTATATTATCGGCAGAAAGTGTTTTATTCATCGGAAAAAAGGTTGTTGAAATGAAAGATATCCATATCCCATACGGCAGAAGCGGAATGAATATATCCGTTCCCGAAAAAAATCTTGCCGGAGTCTATATCGCACAGCTGCCGCCGGCTGTGAGTGATGAAAGAACTGAAGTCATCCGTGCGATGGATGACCCCATCGGCAGTGAAAAACTGGAAATTCTTGCCGCCGGCAAACGTAATGCGGTAATTATCGCAAGTGACCACACCCGACCGGTGCCGAGCAGGTATATCATCCCTGAAATGCTCCGCCGTCTGCGGCTGGGGAATCCTGAAATCGACATCACCATTCTTATCGCCACCGGATGCCACCGGGAAACGACCCGCGGGGAACTGGTGAACAAGTTCGGGGAAAATATCGTTGAAAATGAGAAGATCGTTATCCACGATTCCCGTGATGAGTCACAGCTTGTTGAGCTTGGGAAACTCCCGTCCGGCGGGGTGTTGCGGATAAACAAACTTGCTGTAGAAACGGAACTGCTTGTTTCTGAAGGATTTATTGAACCGCATTTCTTTGCCGGATTTTCCGGCGGCAGAAAGAGTGTCCTGCCCGGTATCGCGGCGGCGGAAACGGTGATGGCGAATCATTGCGCCGCGTTCATCAACTCCCCCTTTGCCCGCACCGGAGTTCTGGAAAATAATCCTATTCACCGCGATATGCTTTTTGCCGCGCAGAAGGTGAATCTGGCATTTATTGTCAACGTGGTGATCAACGGGGATAAAAAAATCGTCAAAGCGTTTGCCGGTGACTCCGTTGCGGCACACAGCACCGGGTGCGGATTTCTCAAATCCCGTTGCGGAATTGCACCGGAGCGTGCGGATATCGTAGTGACATCCAACGGCGGCTATCCGCTGGATCAGAATGTTTACCAGAGTGTGAAGGGCATGACCGCAGGCGAGGCGGCTTGTAAAGAAAACGGCGTTATCATCATCGCCGCCAGTGCTTCGGACGGTCACGGGGGAGAGGCGTTTTTCAAAACGCTTTGCAACATGTCCAGTCCGTCGGCACTGCTTGCTGAGATATCCTCCGTTCCGGCGGAAAAGACCCGTCCCGACCAGTGGCAGTATCAGATATTTGCCCGCATTCTGGAAAAGTTTCATGTTATCATGGTAAGTTGCGACTGCGACCATGCTATGCTCAACGCAATGGGAATAAAAACCGCCTCAACGCTCAATGAGGCGCTTGAGGCGGCTTTTGAGATCACGGGCAAAGATTCATCCGTTGCCGTGATACCGGACGGAGTATCCGTTATCGTAACGGCTTAAAAGAATACAGTGTACTCCTTTTTGCCATCGATTTTGATTTTTGCGGTGTAAGGCAGTTCTTTTGCCGGAAGGGTGACTTCGGCACATTTTCCGGCTTTCAATGCGGGGATATCAAACGCAAACTGCGTTTCAGTTCCCGCTTTATCTTTGCAAGTAAGCACCGCTTTGCGGGCATTTTCTCCGGCGGATGCACAGAATTTCAGCACAAGTTTGCCGTCTTTCAGCGCAAATTCCGCACCGGTACTGCCGAACACGGTATTGACCGAATCCAGACCGTCAAAAACTGCGATTGAGTAGCTTACTGAAAGTTTTTCCATCGGAGCGATCATCTTTGCGGGCCAGACGACTTCGGTCGTCTGTATGCCGTTCACCTTGCCGTCGCCCCAGGAGTAGAAGACACCTTCTTTATCCAGAGTTCCTTCCGGCAGACGGATGACCCATACCACGCTTTTTCCGGCAAATTTTACCGCTGCCCAGTCTGCACCCGGCGGCAGAAAGTTGTTGTATTTGCCGAATGTTGCCAGTGAAGGAACCGGACTTTTGCCGACTGAACCGAATCCGGTGCGGCGCACAGGACCTGCTGACTGCGGAATAATTGCCGTACTGACGGGAGTTCCGACCAGATGTATCCACGGTGCAACCTTCTGTGCGGTTTTTGCCGTATTGGTGATAACGCATTTTATCAGCATTTCAAAGGTATCCGGAACAAGGGTGATCTCCCGCTGAAGATCAAGCTCGATATTGCCGTAAAATTTGCCTTCCAGAAGTGCATTGTCCGCTTTGGCGGTGCATTTCATGCTGACGGTTCCGTTGATCTTCTGACCCCAGATCAGCTCATAAATGCCCATCATATTGTCGGTGCTGTAAGAGAAAAGCGGAGTTTCCTCTACCGCAGTGACTTTGCCGGGAGTGAGCAGTTCCAGTTGTTTGCCGTTGAGGTAAAGCGAGGTTATCCTTCCGGCTCTTTCCGGAAGGATCGTCGCCGAAAGGTTGGCATTTTTTATGATGACTTTACTGCCGTTGATATCGACAGTTTTGCCTCTTTCATAGGCAGAGACCGGCAGTACGGCAGAAAGTGACAGGGCAAGGAGAAGTTGAAAAATTTTATTCATCTTTACCTGACCTCAGTTTCAAAACAGCGTACAAAGGGCAGACGGAGATTTTCAACACCGAACTTTTTGCCGATCGCCGTCGGAGTCGGGTAGTGGGTGGAGAAGGGGAAGAAGTAGGGGAAACGTCTGTCCATGACTCTGGCAAGGGCAATGTAAGCCTGCCATGCACTGCGGAACTCCGGTGCGCTCAGCGTAATGGTGTTCCCGTCGCGTTTGATCAAAAGCGCGTTGCCTTTGCGGATGGAGATCTTTACCTGCGGCACATTTGCTGTTGCTTTGAGCAGATTTTTGCCGTTGGTGATTTTGTACTGATTGGTGAAGCGGAAGTAGTCGGCAATGTAGGCAGCAATGGTTTTTTCATCTTCATTGGCATCATCCGCAAGCGCGACTGCGAAAGCCGGACGGTTATGCTTGTCGGTGAAGGGGAATGAGAGTATCTCCGCCGCCGGGTTGACAAAACGGGTGGAACGGTATTCGGCAGTAATTACCGCATTTGCGGGAATGGTGACATCTTTGCCGATGGCGCACTCTTTGCCGTTGACAAAGAGTTTGACGGTGAAATTATCATTTTCACGCGGAGTGACTGCCGCAGTAAAGGCGGAGCTGTTGTTCAATTTCGCCTGATACCGCATGAAGTGGATATCCTTTTCTGTGGAAACTTCCGCCGCAAGTTTGCCGTCTGCGGGCAGTTTGTCAAAGGAAAATGCCGCTTCAAAAAGTGTGGGAACGCGGGACTTCACTTCGTAAGCAATATCAGTGTCGCCGTTGGCAATGGTGTTGGTCATAGATGCTTTGTCACGCATTTTGGGGACAAAGATCTGATAGCCGCCGCCCAGACCCCAGTTGTCGATTTTGAAAGCGAGTTTCAGCGGAGTTTCATAAGGGTTGCCGAAGAAGAAAATGGTGTTTTCTTTTCTGCCGTAACGTGCCTTGTAAAGCATCTGATCTGCACCGAGGTTGGCGATTTCCACCGGGATAAGGGCGCGCCAGCCGAGGTTGATGCACTCCAGCAGTTCCGGCAGACCGTACTGGCTCTGCAAGTTGCCGCCGTAACCGTAGAACGAGTTGCTCATGCCGTACTCATAGTCGGAAAAGTTGAGGTGGTCGGCAAGCAGTTTCCATCTGGTCATGAATTCTGAACGCGTAAGCTGGCGCCAGTCGGGAATGGTCGTGCCGAAAAGATAACCTTCACGCACATGCAGAACACACGGTCTCTGACCGGCATTGTAGCGGGTCAGCGGCATCCATGAAGTGAATATCGGTCCGAAAAGGTCGGTTTCGATCATGCGCATATCGGCTTTGCCTTCGCCGTTTTTCCACACATAGAGCGGATCATCCGGCTTCATCGCATGAACATAGTCAAAAATGATGTTAAGTGCGGTCAACTCATCGCAGAAGATACCTTTATCATCCCATGAGCGGCCCTTGAGTTTCGGGTTTTTCGCCGCCGGACCGTAGTGGTTCACTCCGGGAGTGCCGCAGTCGAAGGCGAATCCGGGGAAATTCAGTTCTTCAACGACATCGTTGATATCGCGTATCACTGCATCGCCGAAGCTGTTGGCAAGCGGGAACATACGCAGTTCGGAGTCGTGACCTGTTGACCAGCTGGGCAGATAGAGAGTTGCTTCTTTGTCATCGGCAAGCGAGTCGGAGTAATATTTTTCCGCAAGCTGTTTTTCACACCAGCCGGAACACATGTAGAAGGAAAATCCGAATTTTCTGCCGAAACGGTCGAAGATTGATTTGCGTTTTTTGTGGAACTCTTCACAAGTCAGTACACGGTAATCAAAGTTTTCACCGACAGCATACTGACAGAAGGTGACGGCAAAAGGACGGTAAAGGGGTTTATAATCCCAGAACTCTTTTCTGCCGAATACGTCGCCGTTGCGTTTGAAAGGAGTGTAGGTCCAATCCAACGTGGCATAACGCCGCCGTTCCTGTTCGTAATCAGGACGGTTCGCCCATGCGGTGTACTGGCTGTGAATACCGCGGATATAGGGGTTGTCTTTGCCGACAAAAGGACGGAAATCTTCAGGAGTGGATTCATAGAACGCTTCAACAACATTCTGTTCACGCCCCATGCGGATGGGGAGCGCGCCGCAGAGGAAGGTCAAAGTGAGTTCTTCACCCGGTTCCAGCACGATTCTCTGGGAATAAGCTATTTCCGCAGAATCACCTTTGACAACAGGGGTATAGGTCGAACCGGTCCAGCTGGTCAATTCATACATTCTGCCGCCGAGAATGACCGCCTGATCTTTGCTGATAAGCGTTGAAACCGGAAAGGGCATGCAAAGACCGCCCGCGACATGTTTAGAGGTTTTGCCTTTGAAGCCGAGGCGTTTGATAACGTCGTCTTTAGCATCAAAAACATCAAATCCGCCCCAGTAGAAGTCGCCCTTTTTGCGGGGGGCATTGATTTTAAGTCCCGCTTCAAGAAGAAGCTGACGTTTGGAGGTGTTGCGGATGACACCTGTGATCTTATCCAGACGGTGGAGTTTGACGATTTCTGCCTTCCAGACAAAATCTTTGCCGGTCAAAGTGAGGGTTTTACCGTCAAGTTTGGCTGCAAGCGGCAGTTCGCCTTTGTTTCTTTCGGCGACGAAGATTTTTCCCGCAAGTTTTTCACCTTTGGGTGTGGTCATGGAAAAGTCGGTTTTTCCAGTGAAAGCAACCTGCGCAAACCCCGAAAAAAGGGACAATAATCCCAATGCTAACAAAATTTTTTTCATTTTTTACTCCGGTAAAATTGATGTTGTATTGTTCACAAAAAATGAGACAATTATGTAAAATTAAAGCCAGTGCCAGCTGGTCATGTCGGTTTTGAATTTACCGTCGCCGCCGATGCTGCCGAAATCCATCTGGGTAAGATTTTTGACACTTCCGTCAGCGAATACATAGTTTGCACTTTCTTTTTCGTGGCGCATTGCACGCTCTTCTTTCCAGTAACGCTCAGGCAGCATATAAGGACCTTTGCAGTCACCGAAAACGACAGTTTTTTTCGGGTTGCTCAAATTTTTCAGCAGAGGTGTTTTCTTTTTCTTTGCGGCAAAGTGTCTGGTGAGAAAATAGTTCATACCGTAACTGTCGGCACGCAGCTGCGGTTTGGGCATCAGCGGGTTGTTGACATTGACCAGCATGTGTGCGTTGCGCGCATCTTCAGGGCATGCCATATTTTTCAAATCTTTGACAAACGGTTTGATATAACCGCTCCAGAATGCCCAGCGCGGCTTCTGTTCAACGATAACCGGGGGCAGGGCATTGTGTGCCGCCTGATATTCAGTCACACTGACATAGAGGACTTTAAGGTTGTTCTGGCAAAAGGCATTTTTTGCATCGGCAGTATCCAGTGCGGCAGACATCAGTACCGCCAGCAGAGTGAACACTCCGCCGACAAGGATAAGTTCTTTGTAATTACGCATTTGTTTTTACTCCTGAATTATTTGTAAGCGGCATCACGACCGAAAATTCTGGAACCTTCGGTCAAACCGTTGGGGAATTCGGTCAAAGCGGCGTGACCGTCGGCAAAGAGCAGGTTGTCTTTTTCATTGTGTCTCATAGCAAGGTTGCTTTTCAAACCTTCTTTGGTGCCGAGGTTTGTTGCTCCGGTTGCGGCAAACGAGGGGGAGTTTTTGCGCAGAGGTGACTGTTCACCGATTACCATAACTTCAGATGCCCATTTGATTCTGCTTGCTTTGGTCGGAGCCCAGCCCCAGGAGGCGAATACACCGAGAA
This sequence comes from Lentisphaerota bacterium, assembly GCA_015061615.1. Lineage (GTDB taxonomy): Bacteria > Verrucomicrobiota > Lentisphaeria > Victivallales > Victivallaceae > UBA1784. Next base: position 9,916 of record SUWE01000030.1, on the reverse strand, counting down.
TACCGGGATTGCCGCCGCCGGAGACCCAACGGTAGGTGGTATTGCCGGTGTAATGACAGAGCCAATACCCCTGACAATATTCAAAGCCGCGGTTGCCGACTTCTGCTTCAGACGGACACATAAAAACACCCTCTCTTCGTATTGATGTTTCAGAAAGTGTTCCGAGGAAGCCGCGACTGCTGTTGTGGTTGATACCCATGTAAGGACCGAGGAACATACTGAAAGTGATGACCCATGCCGTGCTGTGATAATATTCTCCGTAAGCATAACAATTGTAGCCGTCGTAATTGTCATTATACATGGCAAGAGCTGAACCGTAGGTTTTCATATTGCTCAGGCAGCTTGCCGCACGTCCGCGTTCACGGGCGCTGTTGAGTGCGGGCAGCAGAATAGCCGCCAGAATCGCGATGATCGCAATAACGACCAGAAGTTCGATCAGGGTGAAGCCCATGGGCTTCACTCCTGCGCGCAGGAGTGAATGTCTTTTCATTGTCAAAGTCCTTTCTCTAATTTATTTTTTCTGGCGAGTTTTTGTCGCGCTTATATAAAGTATACACAAAATTCTCTAAATGCAAAATATTTTTCAGTGCAAAAACATATCCTTTTTGATCATCAGGGGAAATCTTGATAAACCATGATCATTTTGTTTATCACAAATTTGACTCAAAACACCTTGTATATTTCAGTTTGAGATTTTGAGTTCCGAATTTTTCCGATATCTGTTTCGGCGGCAGATAGTGAATAGAGATCGGGTCAAAATAGCTGAAGCGCTTATCCATAACTCTTGCCAATGCGATATAAATCTGCTTTGCTTTGCGGAAATCCGGTGCGGTCAGGGTGATGGTGTCACCATCACGTCTGATAAAGGAAGCATTGCCTTTGCGGATGGAGATCTTCACCTGCGGCACACCGGGAGCCGCTTTGAGCAGCTCTTTGCCGCTGGTTATGCCGCGCTGTGCAGTGAAGCGGAAATAATCTTTCACATAGTTGGCAAGCTCTTTTTCATCCTCATTGGCATCAGAAGCAAGAGAAACGGCAAATGAGGGCTTGTTATCCTTGTCAGTGAAGGGGAATGAGAGGATATCTTTTGCACTGTTGGCAAAGCGGGTCGAAGTATATTCCGCAGTGATCAGGGCATTGGCAGGGATGATCACCTCTTTGCCGATGGCAGCAGCTTTACCGTTGATAAAGAGTTTGGCGGTGAAATACTCATTGTTCCGCGGAGTGACCGCCGCTTTGAATGGAGCATTGCCGTTGAGTTTTGCACTGTAACGCATGAAATGGATATCCTTTTCAGTGGAAACGGTTGCTTCAAGTTTGCCGTTGGCAGGCAGTTTGGAAAATGAGAACGCCGCTTCCATCAGGAACGGTTTGCGTGAGGGAACTGTATGCTTCACGATCGTGTCGCCATTGGCAATGGTGTTTTCCATTGCCGCTTTGTCGCGCATTTTCGGCAGGAACAACTGATAACCGCCGCCCAGACCGCTATTGTCGATGGTAAAAGTCAGTGCCACCGGCTCATTGTAGGGATAACCGTAATAAAGAATGGTATTTTCTTTTCTGCCGTAGCGGGCGCGGTAAAGCATTCTGTCACCCTGTCCTTCGGTTTTGACGGGAATAAGTGCGCGCCAGCCGGTACGGATACATTCAATGAGTTCCGGCATGGAGTACTGACTCTGCAAATTGCCGCCGTAACCGTATGTCGAGTTCATCGTACCGTATTCAAAGTCGTTCAGGGTAAGGTGGTCGCCGAGTTTCTGCCATTTGAAAAGGAACTCATCAAGGGTGAGTTTTCTCCAGTCGGGAATGGTTTTGGCAAAGAGATATCCCTGATGCACATGGATGATCGCCGGTCTCTGACCTGCCATATAACGGGTAAGCGGCATCCATGAGGCGAAAATGGGACCGAAAACGTCAGTTTCAATAAGGGTGATGTCGCTGTCGCCGTCGCCGTTTTTCCAGATATATACAGGATCATCGGGGCGCTGATTGCGTATCCACGGGAAAAGCTGATTGAGTGCGCAGATCTCGTCGCAGAAAATTTTTCCTTTATCGTCCCACGCTCTGCCTCTGGTGGTCGGCAGCTGGGCGCCGACACCGTAGAAGTTCACTCCGGGAGTTCCGCAGTCAACCGCGAAACCGGGCAGGTCAAGGTCTTTTACAAGGCGGGGGATGGCTTCCTGAAAAACTTTGCCGAATGAACCGCCGATGGGGAATACGCGGCGCTCCTGATCGTGACCGGTACTCCATGATCTCATGTAGTGACTGTGGTCGGGGTCAACGGTAAGCGAGTCGGCAAAATGCTGTTCCGCAAGCTGTTTTTCACACCAGACCGAGCAGATATAGAAGGAAAATCCGAATTTTCTGCCGTAGCGTTTGAAAATGGATTGGCGTTTTTTGTGGAACTCTTCCAGTGTCAGTTTTTTATAATCGAAGTTCTCGCCGACGGCAAGCTGGGCGAATTTTATTTCAAAGTCACGGTTCAGCGGTTTGTAATCCCAGAACTCTTTTCTGCCGTACCAGTCGCCGCTGCGTTTGAAAGGAGTGTACGCCCAGTCAAGTGTGGCAAAGCGGCGGCGTTCAAGCTCATAGTCGGGTTTTCTGCACCATGCGGTATATTGGCTGTATGTACCCATCAGTGCAGGGTTGTCTTTCGGGATTTTGGGTGCTGAATCGGCAGGGAACGCTTCATAGAAGGCTTCGACTACATTTTCTTCACGGTCAAAACGCACCGGAACCGTACCGGCAAGGAAGTTGAGAATCAGTTTTTCACCCGGTTCCAGCACGATTCTCTGGGAAAAACGGATCTCTGCACTTTTGCCGTCTTTGGCAGGGCGGTATTCCGCACCGGTATAACTGGTGATCTCATAGATCCTGCCGCCGAGAACATACGCTTTATCTTTGCTGATGACCGTTGAAACGGGGAAGGGGGTGTTGAGTCCGCCCTGCAAATGTTTGGAGGTTTTTCCTTTGAGTCCTTTGCGGGCGATAATCTTTTTGCCCGCATCGGTAACATCGAATCCAGCCCAGTAGAAGTCGCCTTTTTTGCGGGGAACGACCACTTTTATACCCGGTTCAAGGAGCAGCTGGCGGTTGGATTTATTGTGGATAGTACCGGTAAGATTATCCAGTTTGCCGCGTTTGACAAACGAGATTTCCCATGAGAAATCTTTGTTGCTCAAAGTCACCTTGCCGTTTTCGTTTTTCTTTGTTAAAGGCAGTTCACCTTTGCCGTGTTCGATAACGAAGATTTTCGGAGTGAATCCCTGAGCGGCAAGGCTCAGAGCGAGCATCGGAATGAGAGAGAGCAGAAATTTTTTCATTGTTCTTGTCCTTACATATATGATATTATAGTGTCAATTCCACTGCCAGTAATTCCACGAATAGACAAATTTGCCTTCTTTATTTTTCGTACCCATATTGTGCTGAAAGAGATTTTTAACATGACCGTCGGCAAAAATCATGTTGATGGATTCATCTTCATGCCACGCGGTACGGTCTTTGGTCCACAACCGTTCCGGATACATCCACGGAATTTTGCAATCGCCGAAAGCATAGACTTTTGAAGGGTTGCCCAACTGTGAAAGCAGCGGCTTTTTGCCCTTTTTTGCAGCAAATCCTCTGGTGAGAAAGTAGTTCATTCCGTAACTCATTGCTCCGCGTACATTGGGCGGCAGAAGCGGATTCTGACGGGCGGCAAAGGTATTTTCGTTGCGGGGGTCGGCGGGGCAGGCAAGGTCTCTTTCTTCTTTGATATATCCTGCCGGTTCAAGAAAGTTGTTCCAGAAAAGGTATCTTTTGCCGGTGACCATCACCGGCGGCAGCTGACCGTGGTCGTTTTCATACGCATGTACGGCGTTGAGGATTTTTTTCAGATTGCCTTCGCAATAGACCCGCTTGGCTTCGGGAGTGTCTGTCGCACCTGCGATCAGCAGAAAAAGCAGTGCCGATACGGCGGTGACCGCAAACATTTCAAAACAGTTTTTCATAGACGTGGATCCTTTCTTTGTTGGAGTTAACATTCAATAGCATAATGCTTAAAACGATTAAATACAAATTGATTTTTTACAAATTTCCGATTTTTTTACACTTTATGTGCAAAAATGCTCTTTGCCGCTTTTGCAGTCTTGAAAATAGCAGTTCTTTGCGGTATATTATGTTAAATTGTATTATAGCAGGAGAATGTATATGATCAAAAAACTGACAGAGGGGCGCACGCTTCTTTTTATCGCCGTCGCCGGCAGTGTGATACTTTCACTCTGCCACCTCTTTTTTTCCTGTCACATGTACCGTGACGCCGCCAATGTTTATGCTTACATGGCGCGCGCGCTGGCTGAGGGGAATTATATGGAAGCGTTTCACGACCGTATCCCTCATTTGACGGTACTCTTTTCGCGGGTTTTCACCCTTGCCGGAGTTCCCCCTGAAAAGGCGGTTTCTGCGGTCTCATGCCTCTTTTATATTCTTACGGTTCCCTTTGTCTATTTGCTTGTCAAAGAGTTTCTTCCGGAAAAACTTGCCGGAGCCGGCGCCCTGCTTTTCGCCTTTGCTCCGAAGGTGATACGATTTTCCTGCACATCGCTTATCGACTCCGGAAAACTGCTCTTTTTCACCGCCGCCGTTTACTTCGGTTACCGTCTGATAAAGAATCATTTCCGCACCCGCGAAGCATTTTACTTCGGTATTGCCCTCGGCTTGCTCTCGCTGGTGCGCAGTGAAGGTATCGGTTCTGCGGCAAGTATCGCTGCATCCATCGGTATTTTTTATATCATTGAAGCGGTCCGGATGAAGAAAGTTTTTGCACTTCCGGCACTTTTTACCGGATTGTTCATGTGGATTGCCCTTGCCGCCAGCCGCATCGTTGTGCTGGGGCTTTTCTGCGGAAAATGGGTTTACGACGGCAGGATGAACGATGCTTTTGCCAATATTCTGGGGCGTCCTGATGCAGTTCCGCTGGATACGACCACCGAACCGTGCAGCTGGGGCCACATGCTTTCGCAGAATCTGCGCGGCGCCTACGAACCTTACATGATTTTTGCTGTTATCGGTATCATTGTCATATTTTGGACTCTCTGCTGGAAAAAGCATCCCAAACCGGAATTTGTCAGGTGGAACAGCTTTTACTGGGTGTTTTTTGCGCTTATTCTCGTCAACATGATGATATTCAAGGTTTCCGGCTGGGCGGCGTACCGTTACTTTCTGCTCAATATCCCCTTGCTGATGGTCTTTACTCTTACCGGATTGTATTGGGTATGGCTCTGGATACCCCGCAAACTTTCACAACTCCCGGTCATTCTGTTTGCGGCGGCGGTTCTGATCGCTCAGGCTGTCAACGGAATCGAACTGAGTTTTGACAAAAAAGCCCGCCGCGAACATATTACCGGATTGATACTCAAAAAAGAGTTTGCAGGCATGAATCCCCGTGTCCACTTCTGGGGATTTGCCGCTATTCCGTGGTATTATTCCGGAGCTGCCCGCGCACTTCCGGTGGAAAGCCGTCTGGGGAATCTGGAAACATTTGCTGATTTTGATTATGCGGTATGTCATAAAAAAGATTATTCAAATATGATACTTGAAAAACGTTCCGATTTGCAGGAAGTTGCTTTGCCGCAGGAATCCACAGTCCGACTTTACAGGAAAAAATAAAATGCTTACTATCGTTCTGCCCTGTTACAACGAAGGTGAAAATATTCCGGGATTTTTCCCCCTCCTTTTGGAATTTGCTGAAAAAAACAATCATAAAGTCATTGCCGTAAATGACGGTTCAAAGGATAACACCCTTGCGCTTTTGCGGGAGTTTGAAAGCAGACACTCCGTCTTGAAGGTCATTTCCCACAAATGCAACCGCGGTTACGGCGGCGCGATAAAAACCGGACTTGCCGCAGTTGAAACCGATTATGCCATTACCATCGACGGCGACGGTCAGCACCGTCTGGAAGATGTGAACAACTGTTATAATTGTATAAAAGAGAGTGATGCCGATCTCGTTGTCGGTGCGCGGCAGAACAATCACTCCGGTTTTTACCGCTCGATCGGCAAATTTTTTATCCGTGCCTTTGCCGCCTCGCTGCTGGAACTCCCGGTGAAAGATCTCAATTCCGGAATGAAGTGTTACCGCATGAGTGAAGCGGCGCAATATCTTGAACTTTGTCCGGATACGATGGCTTTCAGCGACGTCATCCTGTTGCTGATGGCAAATGACCGCAAACTTGTCGTTGAAACTCCGATAGTCATTCAGCCGCGCACTGCCGGAGTAAGCACTATCAGCACCCGTACCGCGCTGGTGACGGTGACGGAGATACTCAACCTTGCCGTACTGCTTAAACCCATGACGGTCTTTTTCCGTGCCGGAGTTTTTTTCCTGCTGCTGGGAATCGCCTGGGGATGCTTTACTTATATCAAATCCACCACACTGACTTCAACTGCGGTTACTCTGCTGATATTCAGTGCGCTTTGTTTCTCTCTGGGCTTGCTCGGTGAACAGCTCACCCAGCTGCGCAAAGCTATTGCCCGACGGAAATGATTTTTTAATTCAGATAAGAGGTTTTTTATGCTTACGGAAGTTCAGGAAATCACACTGAATGATGTTTATCTGCACGCGTTTTTCGATTTCGGCAAGGATGCTTTTTCCACCCTTGAAATCGAAGTTGATCTGCCCTTTTGCGCTAATGTGGAAGTTATTCTCGGCGAAGTTGCTGAAAACGGCAAAATAATCCATACCCCCGGTTACCGCACCTTTATCCAGCGTATCATCCGTACCGGAGTCGGCAAGCAGGTCATCCGGATTGATATTCCGCCGTTTATTCCGGCGTTCAGCGGTTTTCCCCACTGTCACGCGCCCGCACTTGCCGGCGGGGAGATCGCTCCGTTCCGTTATGTGGAAGTGAACCGCACCTTCGGCACCATCACCGCCCGCCGCACCGCCTATTTCAATGACTGGGACGATAACGCCTCAGCCTTTGAATCATCTGACAGCAAGCTCAATAAAATCTGGGATTTCTGCAAATACTCCATAAAAGCGGTGACGGTATTTGACAAATATATCGACGGTGAAAGAGAACGAATGCCTTATGAGGGCGATGCTTTCATCAATCAGCTCGGTCACTTTTGCAGCACTTTGAATTTTGATATTGCCCGCCACACCATTGATTTCTTTTTTGAAAACGGTCAGTATACCTGGCCGACGGAGTGTCTGCTTCTGACTCCGACACTGGTGCGGGACTATGTTCTGTATTCCGGCGATACCGCTTCGCTTTGCCGCTGGATACCGCTTCTGGAAGAAAAACTCCTTTTGGGGGCTCTTGATGAAAACGGCCTGCTCAATCAGGATCTTTACAAAAATATCCGCCCCGGCTGCCGTACCGAAGACCTGATCGACTGGCCCGCCACCGAAAGGGATGATTACGATCTCGGGAAAGTCAATTTTTCCCCTAACGCCTTCCTTTACGGCGCATTGAAAGTCATGTTTGAATTTACCGGAGATAAGAGTTACCTTGAGCGGGCGGAAAAAATCAGATGTGCCATAAGGACTCATTTTATCAGAGACGGTAAGTTTGTGGATTCTGTAAATTCGGAACATACCGCTATCCACACCGCGATCATGGCGTTGTATTTTGAGCTTGCTGAAGGCGATGAGATCGATTTCTGCCGCAATGTGATTCTTGCCAGAGATATGGCATGCGGAGTCTATGTGTCGCATTATCTTCTGGAAGTTTGTTTCCGTTATGATATGGCGGAACACGGAATCAAACTCATGACCTCGGAAAGTGACCGCTCATGGTTCAATATGCTGCGTGAGGGCAGTACCATCACTATGGAGGCATGGGGATGCAAGTTCAAACCCAATATGGATTGGAATCACGCTTTTGCCGCCGCACCTGCCAATATAATTCCGCGTATGCTCTGCGGAATCCGTCCGCTTGAAGCTGGGTTCAAGCGTTTCACTGTCGCGCCTCAGGCTGACGGTCTGGAGTTCACTTTCCGGATGCCGACGGTCAACGGGGAAATAAAACTGGTCTGGAAGAAGGATGAAAAACTTCTCACTGTACCTGAAAACTCAGAAGCTCTTTGGCAGGGAAAACTCCTTTCTGCCGGAATCCATATACTCAAATAATAAAACGAGGTTTTTTATGATCAAGGAAGTTCAGGAAATCACTCTGAATGATGTCTATCTGCACGCATTTTTCGATTTCGGCAAAGATGCTTTTTCCACCCTTGAAATCGAAGTTGATCTGCCCTTTTGCGCTAATGTGGAAGTTATTCTCGGCGAAGTCGCCAAAGACGGCAAAATAATCCACACTCCCGGTTACCGCACCTTTATCCAGCGTATCATCCGCACCGGAGTCGGCAAACAGGTCATCCGCATTGATATTCCGCCGTTTATTCCGGCGTTCTGCGGATTTCCACACTGTCATGCGCCCGCACTTGCCGGCGGGGAGATCGCACCGTTCCGTTATGTGGAAGTGAACCGGACATACGGCACCATTACTGCCCGCCGCACCGCCTATTTCAATGACTGGGACGACAACGCCTCATCCTTTGAGTCATCAGACAGCAAGCTCAATGAGATACTTGATTTCTGTAAATACTCCATCAAAGCCGCCACGGTCTTTGATAAATATGTCGACGGTGAGCGCGAAAGACAGCCTTATGAGGGCGACACCATCATCAATCAGCTCGGACAATTCTGTCATACGCTCAACTTTGATATTGCCCGCCATACCATTGACCACTTTTTTGAATACGGTCAATACACCTGGCCGACGGAGTGGCTGTTGCTTACCCCGATGTTTGTGCGCGACCATATCCTTTATACCGGAAACAGCGGTCTGCTTGAGCGCTGGCTGCCGCTTCTTGAAGCCAAACTCCTTGCCGGGGCGCAGGATGAAAACGGATTGCTCAACAGTAAACTTTACAAATCCGTCCGTCCCGGCTGCCGTACCGATGATCTTATCGACTGGCCGATGACTGAGCGCGACGGGTATGAAAAAGGCGATGTGAACTTTGTCCCCAACGCCTATCTTTACGGAGTGTTGAAGATCATGTTTGAGCTTACGGGCAACGATGAATACCTTGCCCGTGCGGAAAAAGTCAGAAAAGGCGTCCGTTCAACGATGCTCAAAAACGGAATTTTCGTCGATTCACCGGAGTCAACCCACACCTCCATACATACGGCGGTTTTTGCGCTTTACTTCGACCTTGCGGAAGGGGAGGAGATCGAAGCATGCAAAAAGGTCATCTTGAGCAAAGATATGGCATGCAGTGTCTATACTGCGCATTTTCTGCTTGAGGTTTGTTTCCGTTACGGAATGGAAGATCACGGAATTTATCTTATGACCTCCGACAGTGACCGCTCATGGTTCAACATGCTTCGCGAAGGCGCCACTATCACCATGGAAGCATGGGGCGATAAATATAAACCGAATCAGGATTGGAATCATGCGTGGGGCGCCGCACCTGCCAATATCATCCCCCGTATGTTCTGCGGAATCCGGCCGCTTGAACCGGGATTCAAACGTTTTGCTGTTGATCCCAAACCGGGAAAAACGGAAAGTTTTTCCGTCCGTATGCCGACCGTCAGAGGTGAAATCTCCCTTGAGTGGAGCAAAGAGCGCAAAGTTCTTACCGTTCCGGCAAACTCCGAAGCCGTTTATAAAGATAAGGTTTATCCAGCCGGAACTCACGAACTTGATTGACAGTTTTTCTGCAAAAAAATGGGGCTGAGCGCAAAAACTGTGTTTTTTTTGCAGGGGTGCTCACGCCGCCCCCTGCACCCCTGGCGCCCGCGCGTGCGGGATTTTGTACTGGCAAGTGGTATGCGTGTGTTGTGGTGGTTCGACTCATGTGTCGCAAAGTTTCACCCTCTGCCGCCTTTTCTGGCGACAGGAGGGATGAAATTTGCTCCACGAGTGCCACT
>SUWE01000029.1 GCA_015061615.1 Lentisphaerota bacterium | reverse complement strand
CCCTCGCGGCGGCGTGCAACGCTCGCCGCAACTCTTACGGCGTAACTGCAATACTTTAACTTGAAATCTGCCATTGCTCAAACATCAGTTTTGAGCAATGGATTTTTTTGCCTGCCAATCCTTCCAAGTGAATTTATTTTACGCTGAAAAGAGACCGCCGCAAAACATCAGGTTTTGCGCTCACCCCCTGATTTGTCAGCTGATTTACTTTTCGGCGGCTTTTGCTGCCATCAGGCGCAGGTCGCTGCGCTTGATTTTTCCGCTTGTTGTTTTGGGCAGAGATTCTACAAATTCGATCCGGCGGGGATATTTGTAAGGAGCAGTGTGTGTTTTTACATACTCCTGGATCTCTTTTTTCATCTCATCTGTGCCAACTGTTCCGCGGGTCAGCACAATATATGCTTCCACGACCTGACCGCGAATCTCATCAGGTGCGCCGACAACGGCACATTCAAGCACATACGGCATTTCCATGATGACGCTTTCTATTTCAAACGGTCCGATGCGGTAACCGGAGGATTTGATCACATCGTCAGTTCTGCCGACGTACCAGTAATATCCGTCTTCATCTCTCCATGCGGTATCGCCGGTGTGGTACATTCCGTCATACCATGATTCTGCAGTTTTTTCCTCAGAACGGTAATAACCGCGGAAAAGTCCGCAAATCTGATCCGGTTCAGTTTTTACAACGATTTCACCGACTTCACCATCTTTTACCGGATTACCGTCAGGATCGACCAGTTCGATAGGGAACGCGGGGGTCGGTTTGCCCATTGATCCCGGTTTGGGAGTCATCCCGAAAAGATTGCCGAGCATAATGGGAGTTTCTGATTGCCCGAATCCTTCCATCACCTTCAGACCGGTTGCTTTGTAGAACTGCTGGAACACCTCCGGATTCAGTGCTTCACCGGCGATACAGGCGTGTTCAATGCTTGATAAATCATATTTGGAAAGATCTTCTTTGATAAAGAATCTGTACATCGTCGGCGGTGCGCAGAATGTCGTAATGTTGTGTTCTTTGAAAAGTCCCATGATATCTGCCGCATCAAAACGGTCAAAGTCATAGACGAATACTGCGCTTTCATTGAGCCACTGTCCGTAGATTTTTCCCCAGCTCGCTTTTGCCCAGCCGGTATCGCTTATAGTGAAATGCAATCCATTGGGATTGGTACACTGCCACCAGCGAGCGGTCATAATGTGTCCCAGCGGATAGGAGAAACTGTGCTCAACGATTTTGGGGTAACCGGTAGTACCGCTTGAAAAGAACATCAACATCGGATCAGTTGCAAGCAAATCATTCGGACGGCTGAATGTATCTCCGAATTTATCGTATTCAGCATTGAAATCATGCCATGAATCACGCTGTCCGTTGATAATGATCTTTGTTTCAAGTTCAGGATACTGTTCTGCTGCTTCATCGACAAATTTTGTAACATCTCCATCGGCAGTTGCCACGATCGCTTTGACCCCTGCTGACTGGAAACGGTAAACAAAATCTTTTACCAGAAGCTGATTGCTTGCCGGAATGGCAATCGCGCCGATACGGTGCAGGGCGTTCACGACAAACCAGTACTGATAATGCCGTTTCATCACCAGCATGACCCGGTCGCCTTTTTTGATTCCAAGATGTTGGAAGTAATTGGCTGTACGGCAGGATTCCAAAGCAATATCAAAGAAGGAAAAATCTTTCCTTACATGGTCCTTGCCAACCCATGCCAAAGCCAGTTTGTCAGGGGATTTGATGGCAAGTGCGTCGACGACATCATATGCAAAGTTGAAGTTTTCCGGATACTCAAAACGGCATGAAACGAGTTGTCCGTTTTCATCAACGGTCTCTTTCATGAATTTCTGGCAAAGCCGCTTTTCATTCGGATTGACGATTGAGGCAGTGCTTTTTACCGGAGTGGGAACTTCTGCTTTTTTGGCTTCTCCCTGAATCGGAATGGCAAGAAATTCACACTCGTCGCACTCAACCGCAACCATTCCGTGCGGGATATTGCTGTCGTAATACAAGCTGTCTCCGGGGGAGAGGATTTCCGTCTTATCTCCGATACGAACCTTCAGTTTGCCCTTGAGAACATAGTCAAACTCCTGACCGGGGTGAGTTGAAAGAGGAATCGGCAGACCTGGGCGCTGGGGTTTTGCCACTACAAACAGCGGTTCGGTCATACGGGATTTGAATCCTGATGCCAACTGGTGATATTTGAATTCATGACTGCGTTCAATGGCAACTCCGCCACCGGCACGGTTGAGCGTATAATTACTCAACTTCGGGGTCTGACCGGTTACGATGGAGTTCAAATCTACTCCGAAACGTTTTGCGCAGTCGTAGAGAAACGAAAAGTGACAATCAACTTCGCCGCGTTCCCGGGCAAGATATTGTGTTTCGGTCATGCCGGTTAATTCCGCCATTTCAGATGCGGGGATTTCCAGAATCGTGCGGATTTCATGAAGCCGCTTGCCGATAGATTTTGTTTGCTCATCCATAAAGAATACATCCATTCAGTTTTTTTGAAAAATATGCTGTCTTTATAATATAGCTGTGCTATGTATCAAAAGCAAATAATTTTCACTTTGCCATACGGCGTTTGCGGAAAAAATCACGGATAAGAGTCAACGCCTCATCAGCCATTACTCCGGAAGTACATTCACAGTGCCAGAGCAGACCGGGGATTTGGTTGAGATCAAACGCTCCCCCCATTCCTCCTGATGCCGGATCACTCACCCCGTAAACCACCCGTTTGACTCTGGCGTTTATAAGCATTCCGGCACACATGGGGCAGGGCTCTTTGGTAACATAAAATGTGAAGTCGTTCATGCGCCAGTCACCGGTCAGTTTTTCCACTTCATGAAGCAAAAGAAACTCTGCGTGGGCGGCGACGGTATGCAGTTCTTCCACCCGGTTGCGGGCGCGGGCGCAAATCACTCCGTCTTTTACGGCAACGGCACCGATGGGGACTTCTCCGGCAGCAGCAGCAGCAGCGGCTTCTTTCAGTGCCTCTGCCATAAAAAAATCGTCACTCATTTTTCAGAGATTTCAACTCTTGTGACGAACATGCGGCAAGTGAAGAAACGGATACTGATTTGATTGTCACGGTATTGATAACGAAACGTGAATACCGGAGTTTCTGTGTGCAGACCGTCGATCATTGCATCGCGGTGGTAGAAAAGATCGTTGATAGTTTTTGTTTCACGGGTAAAATGCAAATCAACATGACGTACAAGGTAACGTGCCGCATCATATTTTTCTTTTGAATTGGGCAACAGTTTTTCATTGCGGAGGATCGCAATAGTATCAGCATACTTATCCAATACCTCAATATCCTCTGATGGAAGTTTGTCAACAGAAAAACATCCGGAAAAACAAAGTGCAAAACTTGAGATGCAAGCGGCAAGAAGCAGTTTTTTCATTTTTACTCCATTTCAGATTTTTTCAAAAAATGGAGCGGGTGACCGGAGTCGAACCGGCGTCGCCAGCTTGGGAAGCTGGAGCATAACCGTTTTGCTACACCCGCAACTGGATTCTAATATAATCCGACAGACGGAGCTTGTCAAGCAGAAAAAATGCTTTTTTTTGATTTATTTTGCCGCTGACAGCAAAAGTTGACAATATTGACATTTAATATATTTCCTGTCCAGAAGCCGTTTTTTTGTTTGAAAATATTTCTTTCGGGGTGTATATTACCGCCAAATACTAACAGAAAGGGTTGGATAGTATGAAAAAAATTTTTGTCCTGTTCGTTTTATTTACAGTCGCCATAGTTCTGCATGGAAAAGAACCAAAGTATATCTTTTTGTTCATCGGAGACGGTATGGCAATGCCCCAGCGCATGATTTCTGAAGAGTTTTCACGCAAAATCGGCAGAGGGGATTTGCTGATGAATCATTTTCCTTTTCATGCCACCACCAGAACCAGTTCTGCAAATGCGTTGATTACTGACAGTGCTGCTGCCGCAACGGCAATTGCTTGCGGAGAAAAAACCAATAACCACATGGTCGGTGTGTCGCCTTCTGGAAAAAAACTCCAGAGCGTTGCTGAAGCTGCCCGTGATAAAGGCAAAAAAGTCGGTATTATCACCACCGTAAATTTGAACCATGCCACTCCTGCCGGTTTTTATGCTCATCGCAGCAATCGGGCTGATTATTATAACATTGCACTTGATTTGATAGCCTCAAACTTTGACTTTTTCGGCGGCGGCGGTATTTTGCGGTATAACGAAAAAAATAAAGAAAATATCTATTCTCTGGCTGAAAAAGCAGGTTACAAGGTTGCTATTGGCAAAAAAGAGATTTCCGCACTCGTTCCCGGCAGCAAAATAATCGCTCTGGCTGGAAGCAAATCCGACAATATGCCTTACTCTATTGATACAGAAAAAAATGATATCCAACTTGCAGAAATCGTTGGCAAAGCAATTAATGTGCTTGATAATCCCAATGGATTTTTTATAATGGTCGAAGGCGGTGCTATTGACTGGGCTGGTCACGCAAATGAAGCCGCAGCCAATTTGCGGGATGTTCTGGCTTTGGATGAAGCTGTAAAAACAGCTTTTGAATTTTACAAAAAGCATCCTGAAGATACTTTGATAGTTGTAACTGGTGATCATGAAACTGGAGCTATGACCATGGGGTTCGCAGGCAGTGGTTACAATATGAATTTGAATGTTGTTGCAGGTCAGAAATGTTCCATTGGCAGCTTTGCTTCACATTTTTCCAATGCAAAAAAAGTCAAGAGCGATTTTTCTTTTGAAGACGCCAAGACAATTATTACCGAAAAATTCGGTTTGAAATTTGATGCTGATCCAAAAGATCCTATGACAGTCACCGCTCAGGAGTTAGAGCAGATAAAAAAAGGTTTTGCTGATAAAAAAATGCATAATGTTATGCGGGTTATTGTGAACAAAAAAGCCGGTATCGGCTGGAACAGCGGCAATCATACGGCACTGCCAGTTTTGACCACCAGTATCGGTTGCGGAGCAGAAAATTTTATCGGACTCATTGAAAATACCGATATTTCCCGTAAACTGAAAAATCTGCTGTAAATAATGATAAAAAGCTTTTGGCAAAAATCCAACCGCAAAGAGTTGATTTTTCTGCTGATCACATCGCTCTTCTGCGTGGTGCTGTGGTTCTTGCCGCCAGCAAAAAAATTGGCTTCTCCCGGAGGTTATACGCTGGCGGCAAAAGTTGTGCATACAGATAATTCAGCTTTGATCAAGCATGGATTGTTATGGTATGGCTCACAATATCTTACTGTAGAAATTTTATCTGGAGAATTTGCGGGCAAGATTTTTCCCGCAGTTAATGAACTTCGTGCTTCGCCTGAACTTGACAAATTATTTGTCCAAGGCAACCGAATCAGGGTGATTATCAGTTCAGGTGCTGAAATAATCCCGAAAAAAACAGTGTTGACAGCAGGAAATTATGACCGTTCTATCTGGAGCTTTGTGTTGTTCGGCGGATTTTGTCTGTTATTGATTATTTTTGGAAAGTGGACAGGGATCAAAGCTCTTTTCAGTTTTGTATTCAGTTGTCTGGTGATTTTTAAGCTTGTAATACCTTTTCTGATTGCAGGTGTACCTGCAGCGTGGACTATTTTTGCCAGTGTAATTATTTTGACAGCGGTGATAATTCTGCTGGTAGCTGGGGTTACAAGAAAAGCATTGGCAGCATTGATCGGGGCAGGGAGCGGAGTTTTTTCAGGGTTACTGATGGCACATCTTTTTGGAAAACTGCTTCATATCAATGGCGCATCAATGCCTTTTGTCCAGACTCTGCTTTACAATGGTTATGAAAACCTTGATCTGGCAGATATTTTTATCGGAGCATTGATTTTGAGCTGTTCAGGAGCTGTCATGGATCTGGCAATGGATATTGCAGCTGCCGCAGAAGAGCTGGTTCGCTTTTCTCCAGGGCTTTCTGCAAGGGAAATAACCTCGTCGGGATTTCGTGTGGGCCGAAGTGTGGTCGGTACGATGACCACAACGCTTTTATTGGCGTATTCAGGCGGCTTTTTGACATTGTTGATGATGTTTGCGGTACAGGGGACTGATTGGGTGGATGTTATAAATCATCCACTTGTTGCTGCTGAAATCGTAAAAACAATGATCGGCAGTTTTTCTCTTGTGCTGGTTGCTCCTCTTACGGCAGTAGCCAGCGGAGTGATTTTCAGCAGTAAAAAGTCTGCTCAACCTTGAAAAATCCCTCTTTACCGTATATATTAAGCCGGTGTATAACTTTAACTTGTGTATTAAGGAGACATTAACCATGACTTTTATGGAAAAACTTGCCAACGCGATGAAGAAAAACAACTCTCTGGTCTGCGTTGGACTTGACCCCGCTATCGGCAAACTGCCGGAGTGCATCCGCAACCGTGAAGATGCGATTTATGAATTTAACTGCCGCATTGTAGATAAGACAAAGGATTATGTCTGTGCTTACAAACCGCAGGCTGCTTATTATGCCGGACAGGATTGTGATGAAGCGCTGAAAGCAAGCATTCTTTATATCAAGAAGGTTGCTCCTGAAGTCCCCGTAATCCTTGATGTAAAACGCGGTGACATCGGTTCCACAGCAGAATATTATGCAAAAGAAGCGTTTGAACGTTATCAGGCTGATGCGGTCACGGTCAATCCATACATGGGATTTGATGCAGTTCAGCCGTTTTTGGAATATAAAGACAAAGGTGTTATTATCCTCTGTCGTACTTCCAATAAATTTTCAGGGGATCTGCAGAATCTTGTCGCCGACGGCAGACCGGTGTATGAACATGTCGCGCTTCTGGTGCGTGACAAATGGAATGAAGCAAAGAATGCGGCACTGGTTGTCGGTGCGACTTATCCGGAAGAACTTAAAACACTCCGTGAACTTTGTCCGGAAATGCCGTTCCTTGTTCCCGGTGTCGGCGCTCAGGGCGGGGATGTTGAAAAAGTAGTGAAATTCGGTTGTACTGCCGATAAATGCGGAATCATTGTCAACTCATCCCGCGGAATCATTTACGCTTCAAAAGGCGAAGACTATGCAGAAGCAGCCGGCAAAGCGGCATTGGAACTGCGTGATCAGATCAACTCTTTCCGGTGAAAAACATGAGCGAAGATAATTTCAGCAATGAATTGCCTGTGATTGCCATCGTCGGACGGCCGAATGTCGGTAAGTCCAGCTTATTCAATGCAGTAGTCGGCAGGAAGTTGGCTATCGTGCATGAAATGAGCGGAGTTACCCGCGACCGGGTCAGTTGCGATGTGCGTTTTCAGGGGCAAATGTTCACTCTTGTTGATACAGGCGGTTTGAATACCCTTGATGATACTGAAAAAAATGTCGATTTCTGGGATGTCGGAATCACCGAGCAGGCGCAGTATGCAATGGAAACAGCTGATGCCCTTATCATGGTATGTGACAGTCAAAGCGGATTGACTCCGCTTGATATTGATGTCGCCCGCCGGGTCCGTCAGTTGAATAAGCCTGTTTTTCTTGCCGCTAATAAGTGCGACAACGATCAGTGGAAGGATTATGCTTCCGAGTTTTCTCAGTTGGGATTCGGCAATGTCTACCCGATTTGTTGTACTCACAAAGGTGGAATCAATGCTCTTATTCAGGCTGCGCTGAAAAAGTGCCGTTATGTTTCCGTTGCTCAGGCAGCAAAGAAAAGCGGATTGAATATCGCTATTGTCGGACGTCCGAATGTCGGTAAATCCAGTCTGGTGAATGCGCTGATCGGTGAAGAACGTCTGATGACCAGTCCTATCGCCGGAACTACCCGGGATGCGGTAAAAATCGAATTTGCCATTCATGATAAAGATGGTAAAGAGATTCCTGTTCAGCTTGTTGATACTGCCGGACTGCGGAAGACCGGAAAAGTTGACAATGTCGTGGAAATGTTCAGCATCATGCGTGCAAAGAGTGCCATCGACCGCGCTGATGTGGTGATAATGGTGCTTGAGGCGGGATTCAACAAGGTCACTGCACAGGATCGGAAAATTGCTGCATTGATCGAACAATCCGGAAGATCGTGCATCATTGTCGCCAACAAATGCGATTTGTGTGATGATAAAAAAGAGGCGCTTATCAAGGAACTGCATAAGACATTGCCCGGCTTGAGTTTTGCTCCTGCGGCATTTATCAGTGCCAAAGAGCGGCAGAATCTGGATAAACTTGAAGAGGCTCTTGCATTGGTCAATGAGAATCTGAAAACCGAAATCACCACCGGTTTGCTTAACCGCGTGCTGACAAAGGCTTTTGAGGATACTCCGCCGCCGGTGATCAAAGGGGTTCCGTTGAAACTTTTTTATGCTTCGCTTGCCGGAGTCCGTCCTGTCAAAATCAAATTGTTTGTCAACCGTGTGGAGTCCGCCGCAGGTAACTATCTGGCGTTTTTGAAAAAACGCATCCGCGAAAGTTTCCCTCTTGAAGGTATTCCGCTGGATATTGAAGCTGTTGCCCGTCCCAAAAAAGTGGAAAGCATCCGCCGTAAACAGCAGGGATAACCCCGTTATTTCAAGTGCTGCAAGCACAAATGCGTTTTGCAGCACTTTTTTTTGCATCCGATTTGACAAAATTTATCGCAAGTGCTAAATTATATACGAAAGTATATAATTTTTGTAAAGTTTATCATATCATAAAAGGCAGTTGCAATGGCAGAATATCATATATACAGCGGCATGGTCAGGAGCGGCTTGACTCTATTATACTTCGACTCCATGTCCATCTCCTCGGGCGGTGTGGCGAACTACACGACCGTTGATTCTTGGGGCTACATGTACATCTATTACGGGGGGGTGGCGAACAGCACCACTGTTAATGGCTTGGGCTATATGTTCATCTCCTCTGGCGGTTTTGCGGACAGCACCACCGTGAACCATGGCAAAATGTACATTTCCGATGGTGGTGTGGCAAACAACACTATCTTAAAAGATTATGGCGATATGTACATCTCCTCAGGCGGCGTAGCGAACGGTACTACTGTTGCTTCCTTTGGCGGTATGTATATCTCCAGCGGCGGCGTGACGAATTGCACAACCATTAATTACTATGGTTCAATGCACATCTCCTCTGGTGGCGTAGCGAACAGCACCACCGTGAACCATGGCTGTATGTACATTTCCTCAGGCGGCGTGGCGAACAGAACATTTGTTTGGGGCAATATGTACATCTCTTCTGGCGGCGTAGCGAATAGCACCACAGTGTCCATGGGCAATATTTACATCTCCAGCGGTGGCATGCATAAAGGTTCACTGCAAACAACAGAATATGGTTTGATTTCTGCTTGCGAAGGGGCGATAGTTGATTTTTCGGTTTCCGAATGGAGTCCACAAAGCGGTTATATGATCAATGATTTGTCTAAAATCAACGGGGTTCCGACCTATACCATTACGGTAAAAGATGATCAGGAATACGGAACTTATAAACTAGCTCAAGACGCATACATTTCAGGCTCAATGACGATAACTAATGAAAACGGTAGCAGCACAGCGATTTCGGTTAATGGTAACTTTGCCAGTTTGAATAAACAGGATTATTTGTTGACCCAGGATAACGGTGCTTTGCTTTTGACTATTGGAGACTTCACTTCGCCTGATGCGCCGACGATATCTGCCGATATTACATCAGTGACCAATCAGAAGGTTACAGTTTTTGCGTGTTTTGCTGATGATTCAGTCAAAAATGAGTACAAAATCGGTAATGGCTCGTGGCAGATTTATTCTGGCGGAGTTGTATTTACGTCCAATGGCACAGTAAGTTTCCGTGCATCTGACAGGGCTGGCAATGTTTCCGATGAAACAGTTTATACGGTTAGTAATATTGACAAGTTCGCACCTGATAAACCGATAGTTAAAGCTGATATTACATCAGTGACCAATCAGAAGGTTACAGTTTTTGCGTATTTTGCTGATGATTCAGTCAAAAATGAGTATCGTGTCGATAACGGCGCATGGCAGATTTATTCCAGCGGAGTTGTATTTACTTCTAATGGTACAGTAAGTTTCCGTGCTTCTGACGAAGCTGGCAATGTTTCCGATGAAACAGTTTATACGGTCAGTAATATTGACAAGTTAGCACCTGATAAACCGATTGTCAAAGCAAATATAACCTTTCAGACCAATCAGGATATTACTGTGTCAGCGTATTTTTGCAGCGATTCAGCCCAATGTCAATACAGTCTGGATAATAGAAACTGGTACACTTATCCGTCCGACGGCGTGGTGATGCACAATAACGGCACAGTCTATTTCCGCAGCATTGATGCGGCTGGAAATATTTCTCAAGTTGCCAGTTATGATGTGAAGAATATTTTGCGTGGCGAGGTGGAAATTTTTAGCTCTGGAACGCTGGTTTCCGTAGGAAAGATCATTACTGGAGCAGAAATTGCTGCAGGAAGAAACGATTCCATGTATATTTCTGCATCGGGGATTGCCAGCAATACTCAAGTCCATTCTGGTGGCAAGGTGATAAATGAGGGGGTTGTTTCTGGTCTTTATGCTTCAAACGGAGCGACACTTTCCGGTAACGGATTGTGGGTTTTAACTTCTGACACAAAAATTGCCAGTGGTGTTGCAGGACAAACCAGAGATCAGCAGTTTGTCTCTTCGCGGACCTTCACTGGATTCAGCAGTTTTGTGGTTGATTCAGGCTTTAATTGGCTGGTCAGCAGCGCTTTTGAAATGAAAGAAACTCTCATTTCAAGCGGCGGCAAACTGATGCTTGATTCAGGAGCTTCTGCAACGAAAACTTCCAATTTTGGCTCTTTGACTCTCGGCAATTATGTCAATGTGCGCAGTACGATCAATTCAGGTGTGATCAATGTCAATTCTGGCGCCTTGCTGGTACTTAATGAGAACATGGCTTACGGCTATGAAAATGTTTACAAAGGCGGCAGGTCATGGCGCACTGTCAACTACGGTATGCAGAATATTTATTCTGGCGGCATTGCTACTACGGCAACCGTACTCAGAGGCGGAACCCAGAATATTTATTCTGGCGGTTTGACCTCAAATACCGAGGTCAGTTCAGGCGGCGTTCAGCATATTCGAGGCGGCAGGGCTGATATGACACAACTTCTCCCTGGCGGACGCCAGTTTGTCAGCTCCAACTGTTTGGCATGGTCAACTTTTGTCAATCGCGGTTCACAGCACATCTCGTCAGGCGGCACAGCCAATTACACTTCTGTTTCTCACGGCAGTCAATATATTTCAGTCGGCGGAAAAGCATCTAACACCACTCTTTATGGTGAATTGAAGCAGTACTCAAGTTCAATCACATCAAGTTTCAATTATACAGGTGATTATGTTTACTGGTACAATTCTGGCGGTTCTCGCGTGATGGTTTCAAAAGGCTGGACAGACTCCGTAACATCGTCTACTCCCATTTACTGGTTTGGTTACACCGCCAGTCAGTCAGTTCTTTCTGGCGCAAAAGCGAACAATACCATTTTGAGTTCAGGAGCTATTCAGACAGTTTCCAATGGCGGCAGTGCTTCAAAAACAACTGTGGGGGCATCTGCATTCCAATATGTCCTTTCTGGTGGAGAAATTTTTGATACTGTCGTTACATCTGGCGGCATCGTAACCGTTGAATATGACGGCTACGGTGAAAACATCAATGTCCTTTCGGGCGGTGCAATCGGTGTTCACGGAATCGTCTGGGATCTTGCCATCGACAAAGATGCGGATTTTTATTTCCATATGGGGGAAGCTGTCTTTGGCGGATATCTTGATTGTTACATAACTCCGAAAAGTATTGACGCTATTTCTGAAATCATCTCGTTCAGTGATGATCTGGATACGCTCTATTTGCGAATGGATTATGACACTGATTACAAAGGTTCTTACACCCTATCAGAAATGCTCCCATGGGGATTTGATACAGAAATCATCATCGGTGACTTCCAGGGTGAGTACGGTAAACTAACCGTC
Organism: Lentisphaerota bacterium; assembly: GCA_015061615.1. GTDB lineage: Bacteria > Verrucomicrobiota > Lentisphaeria > Victivallales > Victivallaceae > UBA1784. The sequence goes on along the minus strand of SUWE01000029.1, from coordinate 22,143 downwards.
AATGGCAATACTCTTATCCGTCATGGTGTTGAATTCAAGTTGACAGAGAAAAATAACAAACTGATTTTGACCGTGAGCAACGACTATGTTGAGCCTGATTTCAACAGCGACCTTGACGGTAACGGCTTGGCGGATGTTATTCTTGTTCACACCAAACAGGGCTACTCCGGAGCATGGCTTACTACCGGTGATAAATCGGTCATTAAATGGGGCAATCTTTCGGATATTAAAGATGATGTCAGATTGCTCGGAACCGGCAGGCTCTACGGCACGGAAAATGACGGTCAGGATATCTTCTTTGCCGACAGCAAATCCGTCGGAGCATGGAATGTCGTTGACGGCAAAGTTACCGGATACAAGTCAGTTATGAGTATAAACTCCACCTCCAACGTCCTCGGACTCGGTGACTTCAACGGTGACGGTGCGACGGATATCCTCCTGCGCTCAACCAACGGCGACCTCGGTTATTTCGGAACGGACGGTACCGGCTGGCACTACCTCAAAGGTCTGGGTAAAGAGTGGAGCGTTGCCGCGGTTGGCGACCTTGACGGCAACGGCACAGATGATGTGATCGTCCGTCACGATGCGGGATTTACTGGCGCGTATATGATTGATACCAATGGTAAAATCACTTGGAGCAACCTTGACACCCTCAAAAGCGATATGACCATTGTCGGAACAGGCGACTTCAACGGCGACGGTGTGGATGATGTTCTCTTGCAGAATAAATCCAACGGCTGGGTCGGAGCTTGGCTCGTTGAAGACGGCAGAGTTGACAGCTTCATCGGTATCTGTAAAAACGAAAACGCAATCGAACAGATCGCCGACTTCAACGGTGACGGAATCGATGACCTCCGTATCCGCGCGGGTTCCGATATCGGCGTCCTCTACGTCAACGGTGCTGATGATACCACCTGGCAATACTTCCAGAGTGTCGGTAAAGAGTGGGATACCTCGTTTGCATTGCTTTCGTAAAAATAAACCAAACAAAAACGGCACTTCGGAATCATCCGGAAGTGCCGTTTTGTTTTACAGCTTTTTCAACAATCAGAAAAGAGTGTTCAGTTTGGCAGCGGTAACTTCAGCCAGAGCCTGATCGGGCAGAACCAGATCGGGCAGTCGGCTGAACGGAATCATTTCCGCTGTCAACGGACCGGTGTAGTTGATTGCTGTCAGAGCTTTCTTCAGCGCATCAAAATCGACTTCACCTTTGCAGATGTCGTCACCGAAGCCATGAAGTCCGCCGGCACAGTCGGTTTCTTCAAAGTTCTTCACATGGATCGCTTTGACATAACTGCCGAGGATTTCCACATAATCCTGCGGGCGGCCGTAGATACAGCAGTTGGCGATATCAAAGTAGATTCCGATCTTTTCGCTGTTGAACTGATCAAGGAAGAATTTCCACTCCATAGGACTCAGCAGGAAACGGTTCCAAACATTTTCCAACGCCAGATTGACATTGAGCTTTTCTGCAACAGGGAGAAGCTCTTTCAAAGATGCGGTGGCATTTGCCCACGCATTCTTATAGCTGACAACCGGACGGTCCGGCTCCCATGCCACACGGGTGGCTCCGGGAATCACCAGAATCGTTTCAGCTCCGATCCAGTTCGCGATCTGAATATATTTTTTACCGAAAGCGATTGCCTGCTGACGTTCAGCTTCATCATCTGCGCTCAAAGAGCAACCCCAGAAAAAGCCGCTGGCAAGGGTACGGATACCGATATTTTTGCTTTTGGCATAATCAGCAATTTTTTTGCACTCTTCTTCTGTGATTTCCGGATTCAGACAATCGCAGACAGTCAGCTCAACTCCGTCAAGTTTGTTTTCAACGGCAAAGTCGATAAACTCATAAGCAGTTTTTTCGCCGGTGAATCCGCCGAAAACCCAATAATTGAGAGCCTTATACATATTTGACCTCCAGTGTTTTGCCGCAATCAACCGACTCAAGTTCGGTCATGACCACACAGACCGCATTGAAAATTGATTCCGGAGTCTGCCAGAGGTTCGGCTGAACATTATCTCTGACGCAATCGGTGAAATATTTGAGTTCGCGGTGCCAGCCAGTCGGCAGTGAAGCGTCGCCAGTATCGGGAGTTTCGATTTTTCCATCGTTCCAGAACACTTTGAAACTGCCGTCTGCCCCGAATTTGATGGTTGCTTTTTCGCAGACGATCTGAAAGCTCATTTCAAACGGAACCGTATTGGGAGCGCACCAGCCGCCTTCAGCGGTGATAAGTTTGCCGTTGCCGTAGTTGTAAACCGTCATGATATGGTCGATACCGTTGTCGCTGACAACTCCGCGGACGCCGAAACTGGAAACCGCCTGCGGTTTGCCGAACAGGTGGCAGACAAAGTCCGTATCGTGCAGATGCAGGTCAAGTGCCGCACCTCCGGCCATTTCATCGTTCATAAACCAGTTGTTCCATGCGTTGCCGTCAACGGACGGGGAAAGACGGCGGAAAAGCGCAGATTTGACCTCACCGACGGTTCCGGAATCAATAAGTTTTTTAGCAACATCGTATTCCGGCCACGCACGGATACACATTCCCGCATTGAAGAAGCGGTCAGTTTCTTTAAGTGCAGTACGGATTTCTTCCAACTGTTCGAGGTTGCGGCAAAGCGGCTTTTCGCAGAAAACGTGTTTCCCGGCTTTCAGCGCCGCCAGAACGTACTGGCTGTGGAACGGGGTCGGTACGCAGATGTCGATGATATCTGCATCGGTGGCATTGATCATCTCAAACGCATCTTCATAAGTTGCCACACCGGTCATATTCAGCGGAGCAGAGTTGTCCCCGCCGCCGATATTGCCGACAACTTTGCTGACATCTCCGGCGCGCTTTGCCGGATCGACATCAGCCAATGCTACAACACGCACATTTTCCAGCGCTTCATAAATGCGCCAGTGGGTCGAGCCCATAAAGCCCAGACCGATCAGACCGATTTTTACCTCTTTCATAAAAAACCTCCTGTTGATTAGGGTGAAATATTTTACACTTCAAGTGTACTTGCTATATTATAGCCGATATCGGTTCTAAAAACAATGGATTTTTTGCTTTTGTGGTGGATTTTTCCGCATTTTATGCTATTTTATACAGTGTCAGATAAAATATAAGGATTCTTATGACCAAAAATATCTCTCTTGATCTGCTGTTGAGCGATGAAGTGTGCCGGTTGCTGGATTGTTTTGCTTCAACGATGAAAATTCAGGTCGTATTCTATTCACGCAGCGGGGAAGTCCTGCGGCGCGGCAGAAGTTTCGGAAACAGCCGTTACTGCACTTTGATGCAGGAAAAATTTTTCGGCATCAGCCGCTGTATCGAACTTGACAATAAGATGCAGAAGCTCTGTAAAAAAGAAGATCGTGCTGTCCTTTACCGCTGCCACGCCGGATTGTATGAACTTATTGCTCCGGTAAAGGTGTTGGGGGAAGTCGCCGGTTTCGTCATGTTCGGGCAATTCAGGGCAGGGGATGAAATACCGGATTTTGCCGCTGCTGAACAGGAGCTGGTCGAAGCGTTTGCCCAGCTGCCGGATTTTGATATCGACGGAGCAGAAAGTCTTAAAGATATGATAAACATGCTTATCGGTTATATTGTTGACAAAGAACTTGTTTCTTATTCCGGTTCGATGAAATTGCAGACATTACGTTACTTTATCAACGAAAATTTCAATAAGCCGGTCTCGCTGAATCAGGCGGCAAAGTTCATGCACATGAGTGAATCATCATTGACCCATTTTCTCCGTGACAATCACCATACCAGTTTCAAACAGCTTCTTATAGAAAAGCGTTTGAGCCATGCTGAAAAACTCTGGCGGGAAAATCCGGGATTGTCGGTTGCTGAAACTGCAGCTATGGTCGGTTATGACGATCCGCACTATTTTTCCCGTCTTTACCGTAAGAACCGCAAACGCACGGCAAAATCTTTTATAGATTCTCTGCGGATAAGATGAATCAATCTATATCCAATGCCGAGTCTGTGTAAATCAGCAAGCCTTTTGCATAAGAACAGCCGGGAGCAAGTTCAACCCGGTGAGGTACGTTGGCTTTCAGATAAATCGTATCGTTCGGACGCATGACACGGTGAGTGTCATTGTCGCAAAGAAAGTATTTGATCTCACCTTCAAGAAGAATGAAAAATTCTTCAGTATCGTGGAATTTGAATTCGCGTGGCGATGCCGGAGTGTATTCTATTACAAACGGATCCATCTTTCTGCCGATGTGACGGTGGGCAAGTGAAAAATAGCGTATACCATGTTCTTCTCCATTATCCCGGTCAAGTTCTCTGCCGTCGCTTAAATTGCCGAATGTGTATTGAGAAGCGGTATCGCCGTCTTCTGCAAAAAGCATACTCATTGAAACACCGAGTGCATCCGCAATGCGGGTGAGTGCTTTCAGTGACGGTGTAAGACGGAAATTTTCCACCTGAGAGATAAAACCTTTACTGAAACCGCTGTTTTTTGCCAGCTGTTCCACGGTCATATCCTGTTCGATCCGGATCTTCCGGATATTCTGTGATAATTCAAGTAAGTTCATAAAAGTGTATATCCCCGAAACAAAATCATATGTTTTCAGTTACTATAACACTTATTTCCAAATTATCAATCTTTTTCAGAACAATATCGCCGTTTTTTATGTCTTCCGGCAGGGTTATGCGGTAAAGCCGGTTGAGTAGTGCCGGTATTTCTGCTTTGGGGCAGGGGAGTGTTGTCCGAACTGCAACAAATGGATGATGCGGATCTGCACACGGCATTACAGCTGTTACGATGCGCCGGGGATCGGTCAACTCCTGCTTCGCATAGGCTTCTCCACGCGGACAGCGGTTGCCGGAAATCTGCCATGAATCTCCGGATATTTCAGCTTTCAGATGACACCCCTGCGGGCAGGATATGCAAATCAATTCACGCATTTTCCAAACTCTCCAACTCAAAACATACATTTCCGGATAAGGTATTTGCCGGAATCTGTGCAATTATCATTTCCGCCGGACGGACAAAGGTCAATTTCTTTTCCCAGCAAACATTGCCGTCAACTTCAGCTTTCAACACCGCTTTATCAGCCACAATGGTTGAACGGAAAAGAAAACGTGACGGTTCTCCCGGAACAAAACGGCTTGGAACAACGTATTTGAGATTGCTCCCCGCATCAGCCGAAAACTCATATCCGGCAACTTTTCCATTCAAATAATCAATCATATTTTTTGCTGCGAACTCTGCTTCTTCAGCAACGAAGTCAACAAGATCATGAACATGAAGCATGTTTCCTGCGGAAAAGATCCCCGGTACACTGGTCATGTAAGCCGAGTCGACTGTCGCACCGCCGGTCGCCGGATTTTCCCTGACTCCAAGTTTGCGGGCAAGTTCCATTTCCGGAATCAAGCCGACGGAAAACAGCACCGTGTCACAGGGAATCGTAAAACTGCGGGACATGTCAGGAGTTTTATTTTTGTCCAACGGCGCGGCGACAACTCCCGTAACGCGTTCATTGCCGTCGATTCTCACAACTGAGGTGGAAAGATGAAGCGGAATGTCAAAATCATGGAGGCATTGTACCACATTCCTTGTCAATCCGGCTGAGTACGGCATGATTTCCACAACAGCTTTTACTTCGATGCCACACCAGCGCAAGCGGCGTGCCATGATAAGTCCGATATCTCCTGAACCGACGATAACCGCTGATTTACCGGGCAGCTTGCCTTCGGTGTTGAGCATTTTCTGAGCGGCTCCGGCAGTGAAAATTCCAGCCGGACGGCTCCCGGCTGTGGCGATCGCACCGCGAGTACGTTCCCGGCAGCCTGCGGCAAGAAGTACTGTTCTTGCATTACAGTGCTGAACTCCATTTGTTCCGGAAAGCATACGGATATCAAAACTTCCGTCATCAAGTTTTTTAATACCGGTAATTGTGGTGTTGAAAGAAAATTCTGCTCCGGCATTGCGGGCTTTTTCCGAAAGCCGCCATGCGAACTCAGGACCGGTCAGTTCTTCTTTGAAATAACGCAACCCGAAACCGTTGTGGATGCATTGATTCAGGATACCGCCACTGCGGTTTTCCCTGTCAATGATAAGGGTTGAAAATCCTGCTCCGGCACAAACTGCGCCGCCAGCCAATCCGGCGGCTCCGGCTCCGGCTACTACACAATCATATTGCAAATCAGATTTCATCACTTTACCTCCAAATCGCCGAGATTTCCGCTCAGAATGAATGATTTTCCGCCGCGCTTGGTCAATTTTTCCATTGGCATACCGGTTTCTCTGCTGATGATACGCAAAATTTTGGATTGGCAAAACCCCCCTTGACAACGCCCCATTCCGGCTCTGGTGTAGAATTTTACTCCATCGACTGTTGTATGACCCCTGCGGACGGCTTCAATTATTTCTGCTTCGGATATTTCTTCGCAACGGCAGACGATATTGGTCCATGCCGGATTTTTTTTGTGCAGTTCAGATATTTTTTCATCAGCCAGATTACGGATCTCATTCCGGCAGGGCAGGGTGCCATCGAATGAGGGATCTTCCTCAAGCGGCAAACCGCTGTTCTGTAAAAGTTTTACAATATATTCTCCGATCGCGGGAGATGCCGTTAATCCCGGAGACTGAATGCCCGCCGCCTGGATGAGTGCCGGAGCTTTTTCAGAGATCGCAATATAAAAATCCTCTGATTCATGTACAGGACGTAATCCTGCAAAACTTGTGATAAGATCTCTGGCAGATAATCCTTTTACCATATTTTGAGTGAGTTTCAGGATTTTTGCAAAATTTTCACCGGTAGTAGCTGTGTCGTTTTTGTCCTCAACAGCTTCAGCCGTCGGACCGATCATCGTTGTTCCACCTGCGGTCGGAATGACCAGCACGCCTTTGGAGTGTTTTGCCGGAACCGGAAAAATAACTTTAGACGGACGTCCGGCAGAGTTCCTGTCAAGCAGATACTCTTCCCCTTTTCGTGGAAATATTTTGTAAGACTCTCCGCCAAGTGCCGCAGATACTTCATCCGCATGAAGTCCGGCGGCATTGACAACTCTGCGTGCTTTTACTGTTCTGCCATCCTCAGCTGTTAAATTCCATATATCTCCGGAAAAATTGCCTTTTATGACTTTGAAATCATTTTGCAGTTCGCAACCGTTTTTCAACGCACACTCAACGAGAGAAAATACAAAAGAATAAGGCTCAATGGTTCCACCGTGCGGCGCAAAAAATCCTCCGACAGCTCTGTCATCAAGTTTATTTTCCAATTCAAAAATACGTTTTTTTGAACAAAACTCCAAATCTTTTACGCCATTATCCAACCCGCGCTGATAAAGGACTTTCAATGTTTCCAACTCTTCTTCAGAGTAAGCAATAACAAGAATACCGCATTTCAGATAAGGGAAATGCAAGTTTTTGTGCAGTTTTTCGATAAGTTCATTGCCGCGCAATTCAAGACGGGTTTTAAGAGAATCTGAAGCGTGATGAAATCCACCGTGAACGATTCCGGAATTTGCTTTGGATACCCCTGCGCAAACTTCATGGGCCGCTTCAAGCAAAATGGTATTGGTTTTATACCGGCTCAACATATATGCAGTTGCCGCTCCGGTGGCTCCTGCTCCGATTACAGCTGTGTCGTATATCATAATTATTTTTAGTTTACCTGTTTGTTTAGTTGTTTAGAATAATATACACTGAAAGATAAAAAAAACAAGGTCACTCCATTAAAAAAGCTGAAAATCTTTTACCTGCGATTGAAAAAAATGCTCCTGAATGCTATTATATATAAAGTGGCAGAAAATTTCAGTAAAATAAAGGTTTTTTCATGAGCAGTGTCTATATCCGCAGCCGAGTTGAAGCGGGATTACTTTATGTGGAAAGTCGGAAAAAGTTGATCAATCCGCTTGTTTCAGATATGTACGGTAATGCGGTATCGGCAGAGGTGCTGAATGAGCAGGAAAAGGATGATGTTTTTATCACCGTTTTCGATGGTTCAGCTTTAGAAAGGTGGAGTCCCGGGAATCCGGTACTTTATTTTCTGGAAGCTGAAGGTGTCAGGGAACGTTTCGGATTCTGCGAACTGCGCACATTCGGTAATACGGATATTCTGTTGAATGGGGAAAGATGCTATTTAAAAGGATATATTCGTGGTATAACCGCTCATGAACATCCCAATATGACTGGTGGAACTCTAAAAGATGCTGCGGTAAAAAATATCCGTCAGGCAAAAAAATATGGATTCAATCTGGTCCGTTTTCACAGTACGGTACCGACAATGGATTTTGTTGAGGCCGCAGATGAGGAAGGATTGTTTATCCACATGGAAATCGGTTTTGCCTATGAATATGATGAGAACGGCAATAAAAAATCACTGGCAATGGATAATGCAAACTGGCGTGAAACGATCCTTCGTTTCCGTAATCATCCATCAGTAGCGATATTTTGTATCGGCAATGAAATGCACAATTCGGGGCATCAGCCAGGAGTTTATGCTCTTTGTGACACCGGCAGAAAACTTGCTCCCGGAAAATTGATCATGGATAATTCAGGATGGGGTGAATACGATCGGCCTACTGCTGATATCTTTTCCCAGCATATAGCCTATTATTTCCCCTATAAACATCATAAGGATATGTTTATTACCGATGACTGCTGGCGGATAAATGGATCAACGTATGATTCTCCGCTGCTGGATTCAGGAAAAACTTCTTCTGCAACGGCAGAAATCCGCAGGGAAGCTGTTCCGTTGCGTCCAGTGCTTGCACATGAAGCATTGCATTATATCGATATACCTGATTACGAAGCATTGAGTAAAAAATTTGATGATTTTTGTGCAAAAGTCGGCAAAGAATATCTGGAAGTCAACGGTATACAAAAACCGCGTTTCATGACTGAATTGCCCGAATTGATCCGCCGTAAAGGTTTGACAGGGAAACTGCCTGATTATATCAAAGGATCGCAGGTGTTCAAACTGATGGCATTCAAGACTTATATTGAAAGAATGCGTGATTCAGCTATTTGCGGTTATGAAATGCTGCAGTTGGCAGATTGTTTGAAATACGAGAATAAAAACGGAATTCTGGATTGTTTTGACGATGATAAATTTTTTGATCCAAAGTGGATGCTTTCAATAAATGGTGATGCTGTTCTGCTCGGTTGTTTTGAAAAAGAGACCTTCTTTGAAGATGAGCAGGTAAATATGGTGTTAAAAATTTCCAACTTCCTGCCGGATCCCCGTATTCGGGGAGATGTAAAAGTGCAGGTCGATGGAGAAACTGTTTACACTGGAAAAGATTTTTCTCTTGTCGGCGGATTGCAGAAACTTGCTGAAATCGCACTTCGCTTCGACGCAAAGAATAAAGCGCGGAAAAGCGTTGTGACTGCTGAATTTGTTTCTGGTTCGATCTCTTTACGCAACAGTTGGGATATCTGGCTTTATCCTCATGCTGAAATCAAAAATGTTCCCGTTTGCCGCCTGATGAATCAGGAGCTTGCCGAATGGGTGAATATTTCCGGAAAAAAAGCTGATGAAAATGTGATTTTTACCGATCGGTTTAATGAAAAGGTATTTGATGATTTGAATTCAGGAAGACATGTAGTTCTGCTTTATCATCGGGATAATGACGGTCAGGACTACTATTTACCTGGAGCGTTGGAACGCTTCAAGCCATGTATCTGGGATCGGGGGAGCAATCTCGGTGGAGTGATATTGAATCCCGTTTTAAATGATGCTCTTGCTTCTGAACGTTATTTTGATAAAAATCTTCAAGTTCTGCTTGAGGCTGGATACAAGGTTTGTCTTGATGATTTTCCTGTGGCTGTGACAGAGCATATTTTCGGTATAGATAAGCCCGTGCGAGATCGCATGAAGGGGTTGATCCACGGAGTGAAAGATTTTATCGATACAGATACATTCCGTAACTTTTCACATCTTTTTACCGTAAAAGTCGGCAATGGTCAATTGACCGTGTGTACCATGCATCCTGCTGACAGTTGGTTCAGTGACCCGGTGAGGGATAATTTCTTTGCCGCGATATTTAACAATTTGGGTGAATTTGAATCGGATAAGGAGATTTCGATCACTGAACTGAAAGATTATCTTATCCGCACCACCGCTGCTGGTATACGAAGGGAGGATGTGATGAACCACTTCTGGGAAATTGACAATAAACCAGTTGAGGATAAGCTTTATTGGGAAGAGGTTAAAATAGATATGAGAAAACACAAATAATAATATGGAGTGATTTTTTACTATGGATAAAGATACTGAATTGCAAATTAAGATTTTTATTGCACAAGAGTTGGAAAAAGGAACTTCTCTGTCAGATATCCAGAATCTTGTCAATGAAAAATTTTCCCAGCGTATGACTTATATGGATATCCGTATCCTTGCATCAACTCTTGATGTCGACTGGCGTTCGCTTGATCCCAATGCTAAAACAGATGTTCCTGAAGATGCCGCAGAGAAAGATGAAGGGTCAGGGGATGCGCCCGCTGCTGAAGCTCCGGCAGAAAACAACACCGGTGATTCCGATACTGTTGTTGAGGTCAACCCCATCGCCCGTCCCGGAATGATGTTTTCCGGAACCGTCAAATTTGCATCCGGCTCAACCGCCGACTGGTACGTCGATAATATGGGCAGACTCGGTGTGGAAAATCTCGCAGGTGATAAACCTGATCAGAATGATGTGGAAAAATTCCAGATTGAACTTGATAAAGTTCTGCGCAAAATGATGGGCAGATAAAAAATAAAAAATACCCAAAATATAAAGGATAACATTATGGAAGAAATTCTCAAACAGCAGCTTAACAGCTTTGATCCCGCACAGCGCCTTGCGGCGTTGGAAGTGATGCGCAAAAATTATTGCGCATTTAACATGCATTGTCACAGTTTTTACAGTTATAACGGTTACGGCTACTCTCCGGCGATGCTCGTTTCTCTGGCAAAAGAGTTGAATTGGCGCGGATTGATGCTTGTTGACTTTGACGTTCTTGACGGTGTTGATGAGTTTCTTGCAGCAGCGAAATATCTCGGAGTCAAAGCTGCCGCCGGTATGGAAACCCGCGTTTTTGTTCCGGAGCTTGCAGATAAAGAAATCAACTCACCGGGAGAACCGGGAATCGCCTATCACCTCGGATGCGGCTTTACCTCATCCGCTGTCCCTGAATCCCAGAAGGCTTTTGCCGCCCGTTTGCGCAACGGAGCAGCAAACCGCACCCGCACGCTGGTTGAAAAAGTCAACACTCTGCTGACTGAGACTGCAATAGATTATGATACTGTTGCAAAAGAGTTCACTCCGGCTGGAAATGTCACAGAGCGTCATGTCTGCTGTGCTTACAGAATTGCCGCTGAAAAGAAATTCGCCGGTGCTGAGCTTGAAGCATATTGGAAGGAAAAAATCGGCAGTTTTGAATCCGATCCGGTCAAGATGGAAGCTCTTATCCGTTCCAAAACGATGAAATCCGGCGGCGTCGGTTATGTCAAAGCCGATCCTGAAAGTTTCCCGACTTTGAAAGAGATGAACGAATTTACCCGTGCCTGCGGAGCCACACCGACCATTGCATGGCTGAATGGCTTGTCAGCCGGTGAAAATGATGTCGATAAACTTCTTGATCTGCATCAGCAGTACGGGGCAGGGGCAGTAACTCTGATTCCTGACCGGAACTGGCGTGCTGCCGATCCCGAAAAGAGCGCGAAACTCGTCGTTGAACTCGACCGCTTTGTCGCCGCATGTGCCGCCCGGAATCTGCCGCTGCTTGCCGGTACGGAGATGAATGCCCCCGGTCAGCTGTTGAATGATGATTACACGATTGCGCCTTTGATCAAACATCTCGATCTTTTCTGCGCCGGTGTTGATGCTTTTGCAAAATAATCACTCATTACATAAAGGAATAATAAAATGAGTACATTTGTCGGAATTGGTCTCGGTCCTATTCAGACCGGAATTTTTCTTGCCGGAGCTGCCAAAGGCGGCTTTGACCGTATCGTTATTGCCGAAGTCAATGAAGAATTGAAAGCGGCTGTAAATTCATGCCACAGTGTTACTGTCAATATTGCAGCTGATGACCGGGTTTATACCGAAGTTTACAATAATGTGGAAGTATACAATCCTAACGACCCTGCCGATCAGGAAAAACTCATTCAGGCAGCGGCAGAGGCTTCCGAACTTGCGACAGCTCTGCCCAGTGTGAAATTCTACGCTTACTGCGCGCCGTGGCTGAAAGCCGGTTTTGCCCTTCAGCCGGAGCGTACAAGATTTTTCTACACTGCAGAAAACAACAATCATGCGGCTGAAGAACTTGAGAAAGCTATGGGAGTAAAATTCCCCAATACCTACTATCTTAATACCGTTATCGGCAAAATGAGCGGAGTCGTTCCGGCTTCTGAAGATCGTCCCGGACTGGCTCCGGGGGCACCTAACGGTCACCTCGTTGAAGAATTCAGCACGATTTATATTTCCAGCTGTCCCGGCATTGAAAACCGCAAAGTTCAGTCTCTTTTTGTCAAAGATGATCTTTTCCCGTTTGAAGATGCAAAACTTTATGGTCACAATGCCACGCACTATATGCTTGCCACTCTCGGCAAAAGCAAAGGTTGCACAACGATGGATGAACTTCGTGCGTATCCGGAGCTGATCGAATTGGCGCGCAAGGCGTTTTTTGAAGAATCCGGTTCTGCTCTGATCAAAAAATATGCTTCTCTTAATGATGAGCTTTTTACAGAAGCCGGATTCAAAGCCTATGTTGACGGACTTCTTGTCCGCATGACCAACCCGTTCCTCAAAGATGCGATTGACCGCATTACCCGCGATCCGGAACGCAAGCTGTCATGGGAAGATCGAGCGATCGGCACGATGCGCCTGATCATGGGGCAGGGGATAACTCCGGAGTCTTTTGCAAAAGGTGCGCGCCTGGCTGCGCTTGAATGGGCAGACGGCGAAGATGCAAAAGCAAAACTTGCCGAACTCTGGCCTCAGCCGTGGGGCGAGGAACATGATAAACTTTGCAACCTTCTCGGTTTCTGAAGTTTTACAAAACAAAAGATGGAATGGGTCCTTTTAGAATCCATTCCATTTTTTTTGCCTCATATTCAGGGCAGGGGCGGCAACTTATTCAACTGGGCGGTTATTTCCCTCTGAATTTCCATACAGTTGTATTCGCGTCTTGCTTTGATCCTTATCAACGGCATTTTTATCTGCCGGAAAAGCTCATCTTTGAACAGGTCATCCTGCCGCCGATGCGGCGTGTTGTGACTTGAGTCATCCAACTCAATGGCATAGTCGGTAAAGCCGGTTATCGGATTGAAAAGCACAAAATCAACATGACGGCTCTTGATTCGATTCCGCTGGGCATTCTTTCCGGGAACATTGTCAGGGATCCGCATCAAATCTTCCAAACGGCATTTGCAGCAAAGTTGTCTGCCGACGGGCATGATTTTTTGAAACTCCGTATAAAACGCTGCTTCATTGGGAGTCAGCAATGCTTTGCGGACTACGGTGACTCCTATGCCGTTTCCCGCGCGTTTGTTCTGTTCAAGCACTTGCTTGCGTGCCATAAAGCAAACTATGCCCGCCAGCATAAATATAATCAGCAGTAAAACAAATATCATATACCACCTCATTCGTTCATTTTATTGCTCTGAGGCAATTTCAAAAGTTCTCAAAAACTCTTGAAAATTCCCGTTGCGATCTGAAACTGGGGCGTTTTCGGGCGTTACCGCTTTGGGTAGCGCCCGAAAACTACCAGCTTTCATCTCCTCAACGGTCTCTTTTCAATCTTTTTTTGATTGACTTTTGCAATTACCTCGTTCTATTAATATACCATCTGTTTTTATTAAAGCAAGTTCTTTAACCTGCGAAGCTGAAAAAAACAGGGGATTTACGATACTTGTAACGTCGCATAATATACGTTATGTTAAGTGGAATATATCTTTTGAGGTTAGGGCATAGGTTGTATTTGCTTTATCATAAAGGTGATGTGAAAGCTGAAAAACAATATGTTAATAACTTGTACATAATTGTAAACAATTCCCTTTGTGTGATTTGACATTTTTTTACAGGTGAGTTATATTATATCCATTAACCGGGAGGAATCATTATGGAAATAGCTTTGACGCTCTTTTTACTGACGCTTATAGTGTGCTGCTTTTTACTTATCCGGAAACTGAAAGAACTTCAGCAATCAATAGCCCGGATAGAAGAAATGCTGATCGTTTATAAAATATCAGCGGATACTCCGGAAAACATTCCCGAACCCGAAGAAAAGATTCCTGAAGCGCTCGTTGTGCCTGAACTCGATACTGCATCCGCCCTGCCCGTCAATACGCAGAATGAAATAAATGCGGCTCCCGGAGCATGGAAAAAGTTCATCAACTGGCTCCTGGTCAGCGGAGAATATTATTCAGACAATGTATCAAGGGAATATACTGCCGCTACGGCATGGCTGATCCGGGCAGGAGTTCTGATTCTGATTTGCGCTGTCGGATTTATGTTGAAATATTCATTCGATCACAATCTGTTCTCCCCTGCCCTGCGGATCGCATCAATGGCTCTCGCGGGCAGTCTAATTGCGGCAGTTGGTTTTATTTTCACCAAAGAAAACAAATACCGTCAACTTTTTCTTGCAATATGCGGAACGGGGTTTGCTGTCATACTGTTGAGCATTTTTGCCGGATTCCGTATTTGCGAACTGCTTCCTTTTTCAGTAGCTGCGACAGCTGTTTTGGTGGTCATTGCTCTTTGTGTCGGAGCGGCATGGAACAAATCCAGTCAATTTCTGGCATCTGTCGGAGCTGTCGGGGTTTATATTGCGCCGTGGCTGATTTTCTGGGAACACGCCTATGGCAAAATTCTGCTTTATTTTGCCATTGCCGGTTGCGGCTTATCCATCCTGTCCGCTGCAAAAAAATGGTTATTGTTGAGAATATTGATTGTTGCAGGATACTCCATTTATGCCTTTGGCTGTGCAAAAGGGGCAATGCCCCCTGCCCTGCTGCTTGTTTTGCTCTGCTTTTTCAATCTGCTTGTCACAGGAATCCCTTATTTCATCCGTCGGGAAATGGTTAAGGTTGATTATATGCTATGGGTAATTTCGACGGGAGTATTTTTACTTCTTGCATTGGGATTTGCGCACGATTTTGATTTGTTGGTGGAATATAAAGTTCCAAGCATTATTGTGCTGGTTGTTGCAATTCTTAATGGAGTATTATTCAAACTGAACAGCCGGCAGAAAGGCTGTCCGGTATTTGCAGTTCTGGCAATAGCTTCTCTGGTGCTTTCCAGCGGGTTGCTCGGTATGGATTTGTGGCTCACTGCTATGTGGTCGATCCTTGCTTTGGCTCTGGCGGTTGCCGCCTGCCGTGTAAATGCAAGATATCTGGCTGTCACTTCGGTTCTGCTCTTTCTTGTAACAGCTTTTTCGCTCCCGGATACAGATTGTTTTCAGAATTGCTATTCCCAGCGGCTGCTGCACAATATATTCAGCTACGGGATATATCCGGTAACTGTTCTGATTGCGGCAGTTCTTTTCAAAAAGAATGAAGAAAAATTGAAACTTGAGCCATTGCCGTGTTTTATGGTTGCATTCGGAATGCTTTTCCTTTTCGGATATCTTACATACGAGATGTACAGCGCGTTCTCAAAATTTATGCCCGGATTCAAACTCTTTGGAATTTCCGTCGGTTGGAGTGTTATTGCGGCTATCCTTATTGAAATCGGCATCAATGCCCGAAAACCGTTTCTTCGCAAAACCGGGGCGATACTTTTTGCTTTGAGCTGCCTCAAAGTTCTGCTGTTCGATCTGGCTGAAAGCAATACCCTGTGGCGTATCGCCGGATTCTGCGCAGTCGGTGTACTTCTTATCGGAGCGGCAGTGATTTATATCCGCAAACGGGATATATTCCGTATCGTGAATCCAGAAGAAACGGATTCTGAAGAATAACCGCTTATTTCAATACCAGTTGAGAATTTATTGCTTCGGCATAAAAGCTGTCGTCATATTTCTTAACCACATAACGGTGTTTGCCGTTTGAGTCAAACATAAAGGTGTTGCTTCCATCTGTTGGGTCAACAGCGGCAAGTCCGTAAACGGCATCGTATCCGGCTTTTTCAGTTTCTCCGGTAATTGCCAGATCGACAAGCATAGGATCCCATGAGCAGCGTCCTTTTGCACTGTTGTGATCAATCATCACCTGTTTGAGCAGATCTCCATCAGGGAGATTGCCTCCGGTTATAACAGTTACACCGACTTCGTAACCGAGAAAGGTTATTGGAGTCGGCCAGTTTTTACAAAGTTCTGCTCCGCTGGCTCTGGTCATTTCATTTTTGTAAAAGTTGTATTCTTTGCCATGAACTTCATCCCATTTACCTGCCATTATCCAGAGGTGAGATGCTTTTTTCTGAAGCAAGGCTTTATATTTAGGATTTTTCAGTAAACTGGCAAGACACTGGGTGAATCCGATGGAAAGGAACTCGACGGAATTATCTTCAGCTTGTTCAAGCAGCTGTAAATAAAAATCAAGACTGTCTGGAACATCTTCGTTGAAGCGGCGCGGATTGCGGGCTGCAAGATTTTTCTGATATGGGGGATTCCCTGCAAAATTTACCGCAGAGTGATCTATTCCCAATGGAATTTCCACACCGCAGTCGCGGGTGAATACATCAAGAGAAGGTATAGAGTCCTTCATACAGGCATTGATATTTATTCCCAGTAAATTTACTTTTTTCAGCAAATGGGCATTGCACAAAAGACGGATAGCGACCGCATCGTCGCAATCTGTCCACCAGTCGGTGTCAAGAATAAAATTACGCATAGTTTATACTCCAGTAAAATTTAATCATGCCATAATATAGCACACCGCAGAAAATTTGCAAGTTTGCCCTATCTGCACTATATTATATTGAAGTTGACATATAAGAGTGGCAAAATGAAAAAATCCAAAAAAATATTACTGACAGCAGCACTGACGACAGCATCGGTTGTTATGGCAGGACTCTATGTTTATTGTGAATTTCTGCTTGCTCCCCCCGTCGGACGCGGCGGTGGGACATCTGCTGCGACACTGGCTGTTATCTGTATTATTGCAATAGTAAAAGTTTGTCGAAAATGAGAAAAAAGAACCAGGCGGCGCGTTTATGAAAAAAACTTTATTGATACTTTTTACATTATGTTCGGCACTGTTGATGACAGGATGCAAATGTTATTTCAAGGACAGTAACGGAGAATTTGACAGTTATCAGGAATTGGCTTTGAGAAATGATTACGTTCATGTCGGATATTTTATTTGGACCGGCTATACTGAAAAAAGGGTGATGATGCGCAAGGTTAAGCGTAATCAAAAGATGAGTGCGATTTTCCGTTGCGGAATTCCATATTATATCAATAGCATGTTGCCGTCGACTGTTAATGGTGCAGTATTTTCACCGCTGCTTTATTTTGAATGCGGCGGGGTAAATGGAATTGCGTCATCCCCGATACTTATAACGGGATGCATGAATGGGATAGGAATTGCCCCACTTTTTGCGGGTAATATTATTGTGAACGGAGTTGCAATAGCTCCAGTGAACTTTCATGGCGGCAGTTTCGGAGGAGTATTTTTCGGCATGGTAAATTGCCGCGGATTGTGGCGTGACAGAGGCGGGATAGACAGTCAGAGAGAACTGCCTGAAGCGGTTTGTCATTTGGGCGTGGTAAATTTGGATTTCTGTTTCGGTCAATATTGTCAGATCGGAGTTTTCAACAGCAGCAACGGGGCACCTCATTTTCAGTTCGGGGTGATCAATAATGCACAAAAAGGTGATTCCGGGCACTTCGCTTTGCAGCTTGGCTTGCTGAATCATAATCCGGACGGTTTGCTGCCCTGGATGCCGCTGTTCAATTTTTCATTACCCGTAAAGGATAATGGTCAATGAAAAAATCCATTAAATTGCTTTGGATGATTTTGCTTGTTATCGGTGGAATATGCCTTGCCGGAGCAGCGATTTATGGAGCGTTATATAATGTTCCGCACGTTCACCATCGCTTCAAATTGTGGGTCGGCTTGGGAGTGTTATCTGTCGGATGCTTTATCGGAATGAAAAAAGTGTATGATAGTTGGAATGAGTGAGACAATGGAAAAGTTTACTCTGAAAATTGGCAAAGAACTTCGCTGTTACGAACTGGATGAAGACAAAAAGCAACTTCATATCACAGTTCAAAAACGGCAGAAAATTACTTGGAAACAAAATGTTGATTTGCAGAATGTTTATGCCAATTTTTACGAATCTGCTCCCGAAAAAACATCGGTATTCAAATTGATCCTTGCATATACCAAGCTGATATTTGATCTTCTTTTGATTGCGGCAGCCGTTTATTACGGGGTAAAAGAGGGCAAACTTTTCAGTTGGATATTTGCCGGAGCATTACTGTCTCTATTGGGGGTCGCAGGAATGTGTTGGCAACTGATTTGCGAATGGCGTCACAACCAGACTGGAGAATTTTATTTTAATTCTGATTCTGATGAAGACGAGTTTGAAATATATTATCTTCCGGCGAACCGGGACCTGGCTTATAAATTTGCCAGTAAGGTAAGTCAATACTGCGTTATGAACAAAGTACGCACTCAAGTTATTGCTGAACATGAGTTTGAAAATTTTTATGTAAAACTGTTTGAAAATGATCTTGCTTTGTGTGATGAAAATGGAAATGAAGAGATGGCGATCCGCTATCTTGATATAGAGGAAAATGTAGAGCTGATCGACAAAAAGCATACTGTAAACAACATCATTTTCGGTACATTGGCGGCGGTGTTTTTCGGTGCGGCACTTTTCCTTTTCGGCTTTGCGGCGGTAATTCCAATTTATATGGCGGTAAAAGGATTTCTGGATTTGGCAATTATCCTGACCGGCATTGTTTTTATCATTTTCGGTTGTCTGCCTTTAGCTCTGGGCAAATGGTTTGCAGGATTTTGCTGTCGCAACGAGAAATATTATTTCCTTGCAGACCGTGAGCCGGACAGTTGGAACAATAATGCGGCATTGCACATCGGCAAAGAAACCGCTGATGCAAGCAGTTTTATTGAAACTCTGCAAAAGCTCATTCACACGGCACATCGGAAACAACTGGAGGAAAAATGAAAAAACTTATTTTAATTTTTATATTCTGCGGTTCGCTCTTGCTGCCGGTGGCAGACCTGTATGCACACGGTGATCCGGAAACAGTTCTTTTTGCGCTCGGTTTGCGAAAGGCTTTGGAAACTTTTGCAAAAAAGTTTGAGCTTGTAACTGCCGCAGAAAAAACACTTACCGTGTATTATCAAAACGGCGTGGATAGCGAAACGGATACTCTATATCTTGAGCAAAACAGGAAATATTCTGCTGTGAAAATCCCGCATTTGCCTGTCGGTTTGAATATGGACACTCACGGCAGAAAATTTTTACTGCTTAACCTTTTACCGATCAATAAGGAAGTTGAAACTGCCGCCATTTTCACCGGAAAAAACTGGTATAAAATGGAGCTGATCGATTTCCCCCGCGATATGGTGACTTTGAATTTGTATGATGGTGAAGAAGAAAGTATATCTTTTGAACTCTTTTTCAACTCCCCGTTTCAAGGGGAAGCGAGAGCTGATTGGTTGAAAAAGTGGAATTGCCGTTACCAAATCAAAACGCCGAATTGCCCGCTGAAAAACGAGGTCGGAAATTTGGAGCATGAACCGGAAGTCAAAACTGCCAAAGATATTATGCCGGTTTTACGCAACAGTGCAAAAATTGCCAAAGGTCTTGCCGGAGAATTGAGAAATTACCGGGTAACGCCGGAAGCGTTGAAAAAAATTCCGGTTGCAAAAATTGAAGATTGGGAAAGTTCTGCCGGAACTCCGGACGCCGAATTGTACAAACTCGCCGCAACGTCCAATACTGCACAGGTTGAAAAATTATTGAAGTCAGGCGTCAATGTCAATGCTGCTTCTCCCGGCGGCAGAACCGCCTTGATGAATGCCGCCTGGCATGGCAATATTCCGATGTTGAAATTGCTTCTCGCACACGGAGCAAATCCCGATGCGGTCAATTTTAACGGCGAAACGGCTCTCTTCTATGCTGTATACGGTGAAAGTCAGGCGGCGTTGGAACTTCTGCTCCAGCGTACTTCCCCTTATCAGGTCAACCGCTTCGGTGAAAATCTGCTGATGATCGCCGTCAGTAAAAAATCTGCGTTATCCACATGGCTGTTGAATTTTGAAAAAACGCAGTTGAAAATTGTCCCCTCACGGTATCGCACCCAGAAAAACAACGCCGGGGAAACTGTTACCGATTACGAAGCAAAAATCATCTCCACGGATATTAAGTCAATAATAGCGGCAGATTAACAAAAAAAGTTGGTTCATAAATGAAAAACATTAATAATCATACCAAATGTCTTCAATATATCCGGCAGGGGAAATGGTCAAAGGCAAAAAAAGTCATTTTATCCGCTCCGGATGTTTTGCATTTTTGCGTTTCCGGCGAAGACAGTGTGCTGATTGCGGCGTTGAAATACTTCTGCGATAGTGAATTTTTGCAGTTTTTGATCGATTGCGGCTGCGATGTCAACGGCAAAGACGGTAACGGCAATACGCCGCTTTATCATGCTTGTCTCAATAGGCCCTATGAATGTCAAAGAGCTGAAGATTCTGTCAATTATCAAATATTATTTCAAGCCGGAGCCCGGTTGACCCCGTTTGAAGAACTGATAATAGCCGGTAATGCGCCGCATCCGGATTGGAAGAAAATGCAGCAGATATTGTGTAATGATCCGGAAGTTGTCAGCGTTACCGATGAAAACGGAGATACACTGCTTTCTCGGAGTGCCTGCGTGGAATATTGCGAATTATTTGAATTTTTTCTCAAATCTGCAAAATGGGATTTGAATTTGGTAACTTCTCCGGAATCAGGTTCCATTCTTGGGCAAATTTGGGAAAGTGCGTATCTGGTTAACTCGAGCGATTCCCCGAAAAAAGTAAAAAAACGGCAATATATGAAAACGGAACTTATTCCAAAATTGAAGAGCATGGGAGCAGAAAAACTGCCGGAAGAGGAACTTTTTGAATATATTGTAACTGCAGATATTTCTGCCTTGCAAAAAATGTTGCAAAAAAATCCCGGTATGATAAATGCCATGTGCCATGGACAAACAGTTTTTACTGCGATATGTGATGCTGTATGCCGCTTCGGTCTTACGCAATATGATGATATTATAGAACTTTTTATTCGTGCCGGAGCAGATGTTAATACCAGTTCCCAATGGGGAATGAACGCACTGCATTGGGCTATGAAATTCGGCAACGAAGAATTGGAAAAGAAGTTTATTGCTCTCGGAACAAATATAAATGCCAAAGATAACAATGGAAATACCCCGCTGCATTGGGCCATGTCGAATTGCCTTTATTGGCCTGCGGCACTGCTTGAAGCAGGAGCAGATGTCAACGCCGTGAATAATGATGGTGAAACGCCGCTTGATTGGACGCAAGGCGGCTGGACTCCGGCACACACCCGTCAGTTTCGCAAAGCATTAAAGCAAATGTGGGCACTCTCCGGCAAAGAATTGAAACGAGGAGGAAAATGAAAAAACTTTTGCTTACACTTTTTGCGCTTGGGATGCTCTTTCTTACCGGGTGTTTTCAACTGCCTGCGGAATACCGTTTTTCTGCACATAATGTCGGAGGTGGTTTTATTATTTTTGAACCTTTTGATATTTGCGGAGGAACTCCATTCCCATTACATCCATCAACATGTCAAAGCTTTGATGCCGATATGAGTATGCCGGCTTCCAGGCCTCACGCAGATACATTGAGCTTGAATTGGCGGTATTGGGAATCTGTCGAGAGTTATAAAAAAGGTGAGCCCGGTATTGCCTGTGAACAATCTGTGACCTTGAAACCGCCCTGTCTCAATCCGGAGTTTTACGGTATTGAATTTTGCTTCAATCAAAAGGAAGTATTTGTTGTATACAGAATTATATGGAACGGATGGAAAGATGCTGAATCTGTATTATCTGACGGATGCCCTTTCGGATATGGTGAAGATCTTGTCGGAGAATTATCATATTTCAAGAAGAAGCCCAATTCTTCTTATGCTTCATTTTTCAAAGCTATGCACAAAAAATATGATTATCATCCAGAACGTCGAAAAAATTCAAACTATTTCCGGTTGAAATGGTCTCCCGGCAAGGTTG